>JAOPTW010000014.1:206607-229356 GCA_051532035.1 Fibrobacterales bacterium
TAAATAAAAGAGAATCAACATCGAGAGATGTGGTATCGGGATAATTGAAGCCGGAGAATCCATTAAAATCAATACGATATTTATTTACTCCTAGAACATCCCGTTCCTTAAGTCCCTCTAATGCAAAAAATTCACCATTTTCAAACACCGGTAAACTCTCCGTTAGAGTAATATCGTTTTCAAGTACATAAGACCCACCAGAGACAATCGCATCTCTTAAGTCTTGTTCATTAGATATAGTATGTGATTGCGCAAAAAGAGATGAAGTAAAAACAGTAACAAGTAACGCAATAAATGTATGGTGTGCAGTGTTCATAATAACCCCCGTTTTATGTAAGAGGCTCGTATAGGTATCCCCACCAGCCCCTCTCAACAAAGGTAACATACCTTATTTTTACAAGCCGATGGTTAGTGCACATCGAAACATAACCCTACATTTAGAGTAACTGCTTATAAAGTGTTGCTGTTTAGCCATTACTTTATATGTATTTCATCGCCCTATACTCGCTTATTTACAGTTTAAAGATCGCCATGGGTAAAACAACTAAAATGACGCAGGTTTTGTAAATGAGAACGACTCACCTGTTGTTGGATGAATAAAAGTAATGTGTTCAGCATGTAAATGCAGACGATCTGCAGTTGAACCGTAGAGCATATCACCCACAATAGGGCGGTTAAGGCCAAGAGTATGAGCCGCATGTACCCTGAGTTGATGAGTACGCCCTGTTATAGGGAAAAAATGCACCCATGTTCTCCCTCGTTCCCTTTTCACCACTTTCCACTCAGTTATAGCTGGTTTCCCCTCTTTAAAGCACACTTTTTGACGAGGCCGGTTATCATAGTCAAAACAGAGAGGGAGTTCAATAGTCCCCGAGTCTTGCTCAACGTTCCCTTCGAGTACCGCTGCATACTGCTTCTTCACTACTTTTTTTAGAAACTGGCGTTGCAAAGCTTTATGCGCGAGCTTTGTTTTCGCAATAATTAATATCCCCGAGGTAGCCATATCGAGTCGATGGACCATCATAGGGCCTGTCGCATCAGGGTAGAGAACCTGTGCTCTCCTATAGACCGAATCTTCAATCTCTCTCCCCGGAGTTGTTAAGAGCCCAGAGGGTTTATTGACCAGTGCTATTTGATCATCTTCATAAAGCACCGAAAGTCCCTTATCTGCAACAATAATATTCAAGACAGGATTAGGGTCCATAACAATACCGTCAAGCATATGGCCCAGTATTGGTTCACACTTCCCCTTGCACGAAGGGTAAAACAAACCATGCTTGCGGATCTCGGTTCGTGGAGACTGCCCCCACCAAAACTCCGCAAGAGCAAGCGGTGTATAACCATGAGTAAAAGCATACTGAAACAGTTTTGGAGCCGCACATTCACCAGCCCCCGAAGGAGGTGTTAACTGAGGTGTCTCTTTAAAGATATCACACACTCCTCGAAGCTCTCCCCTACTATTGAGAAACTGGTATTGATCAAAGAGTTGTTGTTGCAGTACAATAGATCGACCTTTGCGCTCTTGTTTTAATGCAGCTACCACTTCCACGAGTTGATCAACACAATGCTGGGCCTCTTGTTTTCGTTCGCCCCATTCTCTACGAAGAGTTTTGAAATCATATTTCAGTTTGAGGCTCTCATTTATGAGCCGTTCTTCTAGTGTAGCGTATTCAGTAGTATCAAGTGTGGTACGTGCCTCTTCTCGAAGTTGAGCTCTCTCTCTTTTTGCTTGCTTCCGCATCTGCTGACAAACGGCGAGCTCACGGGCACTCGTTTCCAAGACATCGGCCAACGCCGCATGAGCGCTCTTCCACTCCACCGAAGACTCTAAGGCAATAACTTTTCCGTTTATTGCCATAATAATTTCTTCTTCTTTTTTATAAAAACTACCCACCGTATAGAGGTCATACACAGGAGGTACAAACCCAGGCTGAACATGATTATCTGCAAGCTTACCAGAAAAGCCTGAAAGGTATCCAATAACCCCATCAACACCTTGAACGATCAACACTCCAAACATTTTGCCGGCATACTCATCTTCCACAACAGTATCGATACCAAAATCATGTTCCCAATCGGCTTGATCCTTAAGATAATCCTGTATTTGTTCTGCAGCATAGAGCGACAATGGATGAGCCTGATAATTAAAGGGATAGGTAAACCGCTCAGGAAGCGAATGCTCCGCAAGAACGTTTAAAGGAATAGGTTTAAATATTGAAGAGTCTTCCACTCATACCACCAAAGATCATGACGCCCCAAAAATAAATAATCCAACTCAATTCTGGACAGTAAAAGAACGCTATCTTACTATTAGAAGCACCTCTAAACATTAAATGGCAGTTTTTTGCCTTACTGTGCACAGCCTGTGATAAAATTAAGCACTCATTACTTTCGCAAGGGTAGAGGAATTTTATTTATTTTTGATGTTTAATGCAAAGTTTAGGGTATACTCATAGATAAAATAGGCATTAAGGGCCCAGCTGCTTTTTAAAACCTATGTTTAGGGTACAACGATAGGGGTTATTTAGGTGTTTTATACAATGGGTATAGTATTGTTTTCTCTGCTATTGAGTGGCTGTTTTTCAGCCAGCTCAGTACTCACTGAAGAGACAATGCCCTGCCCCGTTGATCAAATAACTCCAATGGCAAGCCTGGGTGAGCGAGATATCACCTTTAATGAAGAACGAGGCTTTTATACAAAATCTTTTAAACTCTCGTTAAGTTCTTCGCTAGAAGGCGACCTTTTTTACACCACCGATGGTTCAATACCCACTCCAGAAGATGGGCAGGAATACGATGGTTCCATCAGCATATCTACAACCACAGTAATAAGAGCGGCAATCTACCATGGTTGCATCCGTAATTCTGAAATTGTGACCCATAGTTACTTTTTTCTTGAAGACGTAATAGAGCAAGATGAAGACGACGCCCCTAACCACGAAACGTGGGGGCATTCTGGCCCTGATTGGGAAATGGACCCGCGCGTTATTGAGGCAAGTGAAATGCCGGGTGACAAAGAGAGTATTTTTGAGACACTCCCCACCTTCTCAGTTTCTATGGACTGGAACAACTGGTTTGGAGTAGGTGGTATTTATCTTGCGGGAGAGAATATTGAAAAAGAGGTCTCTGTTGAATATATTCCCCTCGACAAAGAGGGGTTTGCTGTACGCTCACACATCGAAATATTTGGTGGCACCAGTGTCAATCGATGGAAGGTCGACAAACTCTCATTTAGACTAACATTCCGCGAAGAGACAGGATATTCAAAACTCAAATACAAACTCTTTGATGATTCTCCTCTAGAAAGTTTTCAACGAGTTATACTCGACGCCGCTCACAACAACACTTTTTTTGCGGTGACCGAAGCACAGCGCAAACGGTCACACTATGCCCGTGACCAATTTGCAGCAGACCTCCACAATGCAATTGGTGGCTATGCACCACACGGAAACTACGCGCACCTCTACCTCAACGGTATATACTGGGGTCTGTATTACATTCATGAACGCCCCGACCACGACTTTGCAGAGGCCTACCTTGGCGGCGATGACAATGACTACAATGTTATTAAACACAAAATGAATAATATTGTCAGTGGAAGTAATGAGAGTTACAAAGAGCTCTGGAAACGAGCAGAAGAAGACTTGAGTGATGATGACAATTATGAGGCGGTTGCGGAGCTTCTCGATATTGATCAATACATAAAATACATTCTCTTACACCTCTACTTAGGGAACAACGATTGGGGAACCAATAACTGGTATGCAACGCAACACAAAAGAGGCAAGTGGCGATTCCACACTTGGGATGCCGAACATACTATGGAGCACTCTCAAACAAACAACTTCAATCGCCTCCATTACTCCGACATGGGTTTTCATAAACACCTCATGTTTAACGAAGAGTACCGAGAACAATTTATGGAAGTGGTCAATAAAGAATTTTATGATGGGGGCCTTTTTACCGAAGAGGTAGCATCAGCTATGCTCATAGAAAGAGCTGAAGAGATACGGACAGCACTTATCGCGGAATCAGCACGTTGGGGTGACAATAAAACTCCAGAAGAGCCCCTCACTCAATGGGATACTTGGGAAGGCATTCATAATTACCTCCTCAAAATCTGGTTCCCTCGACGTACCAATAACATTTTAGAACAGATCGAGTGGGAGGTAGAAAACTACGAGACCGCACTTCTCTCACGAGATGACCGACATGAACTCTATGAGTCATCATCTGCGACCCAATAATCCTTTATCGAGCATCAGGTCGAACATACCCAAATGTATAGGTGTTCGTATTTTCTAAATGTTTTTTCGTACCTTTCTTTTTTTCATTATAATCATAGTGCAGTGTAAAGGTCACCACTTGCTTAACCTGCATAATAACCACTCCAGACCCTACTCTCCGTCCATTATCTAATGTAAGATACGCATGACCATTTACATCCATAGTAGGAAGCCATTCAAATACATACCGCATGTGTGATGATTCTTCACCCTCTTTCACAGCGCCAACAACATCGGTAAAAGAATAATACTTGAGAAACTGAGCATCAGTAGAAAAGTATGAGAGCTGAATAGTCATATCGGCATCCCACACCATCGCACCACCTTCTGGATAGGCGATATCAACCGAGATCAATTGCCCCATACCGTCCTCTATACCTGCTGCTGATATGAGTTCAAAAGATTGCGAGTCGTCGTTATATCGATAAGTACCCTCATCAGTCTGCTTCGAAACCCGAGTCATCTCTTCTGACTCAGGATCCATCAGCCACGGATCTCCTCTGAGATCTTTAGAATAATCTAAAAACGTTGTCCCACTTTCAACAACGATTCGCTCATCTCCATTAGTTGAGAGAGCATTCTCTTTACCCCAATCATCACGATTCTCCTCAAGAGGTTCTTTTTCTGGAGATGTATCATCAGGAACGCTCTCTTCTTTAGTAAGACCATCAGGAATAATAACCCTTCCTGAGTCATCTACTGGTAATGTCGTTTCTTCTTCTTCTGAAGTACCTTCACCTAATATTGCGTCCAACAGTGAATCACGGAGTGTGGTATTTACTTCGCCAGATTTGAACGTTTCCTCTGAAGAAAATACTAATCGAGCATATGCAGTATCACGAGGGTCAACGGCGTGCTTCCAAAAGGCCATAATTACATCAGGGTCATCCATTTCAATACTACTATTATCTTCGGTAACACCACCCAATGAAAGAGTAACCTCTTGTCCACTCTGATAGGTCCCCTTCGACTCCTGTTGTTCCACAGTCCAAAACTCAGAGTCCCATGAGCTCCCCGTTCCCAACACTATAATTTCACTCGAATTTGTTTGATCATGAGCATACAATAACAAGTCCACAGGATCGAGAGAAGATTGAGCAGTTACAGCATCACCTTTTTCATCAATGAAAGAGAGCATTGACCGTGGCTTACAAGACAACCCAAAGACCCCTTCAGATTCCTGAGTAGATTTTTTATCCGCAGCGACTTCAATAATTATACTCTTATTAACCGTCGTCAAATTATTATAAGAAATTTCAAAATCAATGGTATTACTCCCTTCTTGAAGGGGAAGAATTTCAGACAATGCTACGTTCCAATTTCCCTGTTCATTTTGCGATACCCTTTGAGTAGTAACAGACTGATCAGTATCTCGGTTCGTTAACAAAACATTGACAGGCTTAGAACGACTCATGGATACTTCAATATTATCTTTGAGTACTTGCAAGAGATTAAATTTCGAGATCGGAATACGATTCAACTCCGCATCTTTACTATTTCCTGACAACTGGAACATTGAAGTCGAACTATTTTCACTGACACTATTAATCATATAAAATGAGTCAAACCGATATTCAAGTTCAATATAATTTTTACCATCCGGTTTATTTATTGTTTGTCTCAACTCATTGACGAGTTTAATATTATCAGCACCCACCTTATCAGTAATAAAATACATAACTACATTGACATCTGGGTGAGCCTCTTTGAACTCACTCACCAGGTTACTTCCTCTCAGTAACTTTGAAGCGCTAGTACGCCCCGTATATTTAATGTTTGTTTGGATTGATGCAATATCAAAACTTTCAGCAGTTTTGATATCAATCGTATTACCTTGGTTACCAGCAAAATCCATAAACCCAATATATGACTCAGGATATTGTGACTGTTGATGCTCAATAACTTCGAGTACATCCGGAAAAGCACTATTAGATTTATCCCAATTACTCACTGCACCTGAATGATCAAACATGTAGAGTATTGCTGTCTGGCCCATAGGTTTCTCATCTTCTCCATCACAAAAAACCAAACCATCTTGTGCCACCCGGGTCAGTGCATTCTTAAAAGTAAAGGTATCTCCCGACAGATCTGATGGCGTAATACACTGCATAGACTCTGATACTTGTAGCTCACACAATTCATTTGTGCTAGTAAACCCCAGACTAAAAAACAATAGAACAATTCCAAAAATCATTCTCATAATAAAACCTCATGTAAAGAAATAATACTGCGCCTCTTCCCGTGTCCCTCAACGCGAAAGAGTGAGTTCCCTTATAGAAGCAAAAAACAGACCACTATCAATGTATCATTTATGAGCCGTATAATCAGAGCCACCTGGGGAAAAATGGGATTCACCTAAAAAACGATACAATATGTTCCACTTTTTCAGATTGTACTTAAGTTAAACTTCACCCCGCTCGATCCACAGCCTGAATAATCCTGATCGAAATATCCATAGCCATGATTGCTTTAGATATAAAAGAAAAAAAACATAGTAAGCGCCCATTTAAACGAGGGTCTACAGGTTGATAATAGAGAATACCTTACTAATATTTTATATGCACATACACGACCAACTGTTTAAAAAGAGTATTTGATGCGGGGACTTACTTCAAATACTCTTTGATAACGAGGGATCATTCAAAATTTTGTTTCAGCTCTAAACGAGTGTCTTTAGCTATGCATATTTTTGAATAATACCATTTTTCTTTTAGAGGAGAATTGAGTCGTGCATTTTCGAAATTCAAAAGCATCCTGGATACTATCATCCTATTACAGCGGTCCTATGGTGTATTCAACACCATACAACCCATTTCTACTACTCAATTCATTCGTTAGTGCTCCCTCTCAGGGGATGAACAGCACCTTATCTGCTGTTCATCAACCACACCAATGGCACCCTCTGATATTTTAACACTGCACACAGTCACAAATTTTACCACAAATCTCATCAATCACCATTAGGGACCACAATGAATTACACACACACAATTAAAGCAGTGCTCATAGTATGCATTGTATCAATACTATTGACGGCAACCACTGTCCATTCATCCGGCTACCTCAAAAGAGAAGGCACTACAATCGTCAACGATGAGGGCTCAATTATACTTCGAGGAGTCAATGTTGGGAACTGGCTTTTCTCTGAAGGGTACTTAATGAATATAGATACTGATGGGTTCAAAACTCCATCAGAGTTTCGGCATCGCGTTAAAGCGCTCCTTGAAGATGATACCAAGGCACAAGAGTTCTTTGATGCTTGGCGCGATAACTTTTTTACTGAACAAGATGTAATAAGCATGCAAGAGGTTGGGATCAATTCATACCGGATACTCTTTCAATATAAAGACATCTATGATGTTGATAGTGGTCTTCTCAAACCTGACGGGCTCAACTATTTAGACAGTTGTGCAGCATGGGGTAAACGACATGATGTCTATATGATATTTGATATGCATGGCGCTCCGGGTGGTCAAAATTTTATGGACCATGCCGATGTAAATCTCGGTGACACCGAAGGCATCACTGAACCGTATAAACTTTTCGACGGCACTGATTCAGATTTTGACACATACTCAGATCTTGCTGCTGAAGTTTGGAAAGCGATAGCGAAACACTTTGTCGATGAAAGTAATATTGCATATGACTTGATGAATGAACCAGTTATGGCCATTGAAAAGCACGAAAAACTCCGAACACTCATGCACAAAATTACTGATGCCATTCGAGAAGTAGACACAAAACACTTGATTATTGTTGAGGGAGCTCAATGGGCATCTTGGCCCGAGGCACTTGGTGACCGTTGGGATGACAACATGGCCGTATCTACTCACAACTACTGGACAGAGGCACCTAATAGTGTTCGCTCCAATCATATAAATTGGGCTGCACAGCAAGACCTCCCTTTATGGCATGGTGAGTCTGGCGAGAACTCTAATGTATGGTATGGCCTTGAAATAGCTGATTTAGAAGAGAAAGGAATGGGTTGGTCTTGGTGGACTTTTAAGAAAATTAAAAGTGTTACGGGTCTTTATAGTTGTGATGAAAATTTTAAGTATAAAATAGTACTTGATTCATGGGTGCACGACTCAATATCTATAACAGCTGAGGATGCTTATGCAGGTTTAAAAGCACAAGCAACAAGCATGAGCTCTGTGAATTGTTCAAAAAACATTTCTGTTATTGACGCCCTCTTTAGGAAAAAATTCTTAACTGAGTCGGTACCTTACGACAACACACCGATTCAAATTCCTGAAATTAAAATACGTAAAGAGAAAGAGACTCTTGATTCATCAGTCACTATTCTAGCCGAACACTATGACATGGGCACTCAAGGGGTAGCATACTTTGATACTGACTTCATTCAAACTAATTCTGATTCACTAGGCAATTGGAATAAAGGGTGGGTGTTTCGTAATGATGGTGTTGATATCACAAAAAGCTGGGGTGCTCATGAACGTGGGTATATGATTTCTCACATTGAGCCAGGTGAATGGGTTACATACACTTTTGAAATTGTCAAAGCAGGTGAAGTTGAAATAGAAGCCTATTTTTCTAATCTAGAAGCAAAGACTATTACTCTGGCACTCAATAGTGATACTCTATTCCACAATGCAAAAATTGCACCTACAAAAAATTGGAGTGACGCTGAATCAAATACACTCGGCACTCATTATTTTGAAAAAGGAACGCACACTTTTACTCTTTTCTTTGAATCAGATGAGATTAACTTTTTTCGATTTCATTTAACGATGCTAAGAGAAGAAGCTCATGATTCGTCGGGAACGTCTAGCATAGAGGATACATTTTCTTCATCAAACCCAGAGGTCTCTTCAAGTATAGTCACTGAAGGAAGCTCAAGTTCAACTGTAGAAAGTTCTATTGCCGCTCTCTCCTTTGAAAACCCAACAGACCCTCTAAGCTCTGAAGTAACTGCCCCCATTATTGACCACTCGCTTGCATACACTGTAATCAAAAGGGACAAACAGCTATTCATAACATCGATGCACCCTCAAGGACTGCTCAATATTACTATTCTAAACCTCTTTGGTTCCCACATTAAAGCATATTCGAGTAATACTAAAACAGTAACTATCGATACTGAATATCTTGTTCCAGGAAGCTATATCGCATTAATGAACGGGGCATTATCACAATCATTTGGATTTACGGTAGAGTAAACTCCGTATTAACTCTATGCGTTCAATTCTCCCTGAGCGCATAGAGTTCTATTATAATCGAGTACTGCACCTGTAGTCACATACTACTATTGAGAGTCGAGTAATACCCGCTCTAACAGTTGCTCACGATTCACCCACAACGCACTATTTTCCTTACGCAGTCCTCCCAAAAAGATATCCCACTGGTTAACCAGTTGAGGTATGTACATCTCTTTCCCTGGAACAAACGCAATACACTTGTCATCGCAATATTCTTTAATGGAATTAGTACCACCATCTTTTTCGGGCATATTATGATCAAACACCAGCGTTGCTGTTTCTAAAAGAGAAAGAAGCCCTGGAACCTCACCCAGTGCGAGACTAGAAGCGGGCGTTGCACTGACCACTAAATCATAGGGCCCCTCAAAATGAGAAAGATTCAATTCACTCATTTTTTCGGTAACTCTCTCAACCGACCTTCCTGCCATGGTTACTTGAATGCCAAGTTTTTGTAAAACCTTAACAGCAACCCCTGACACACCGCCATTTCCATACACCACCGCAGTCTGTATCGTAAGACTTTGCGCTGTAATACGATCAGTGAGGGCTGTTTCAAAGCCGATTGCATCGGTATTATATCCAATAAGCTTCCCATCAACATTTACAACGGTATTGACCGACTGCAACTCTTTTGCCAGAGGATCTAACGCATCGAGCTCTGCAATAATATCTGTTTTAAGTCCTTGGCCCGTCACCGCAGCGCCCAATGCAATAGGAGACCGAATCATCCCAGCATATTCTTTTGCAGATATAGAATGAGGAAACGTCATATAGACTGCATTAAGGCCAAGCTCTTTAAGTGTATTATTTTTTTGAACAATAGATGAAGGGCTTCCAGAAGGAGAATATATAAAGCGGGTCTCTGGGTCAATTGCAATAGTATAATCTGGTTTTTGAGAGAGTGTTATTGAACTTCGACGCATAAGCTATTTCATTAAAATGGTATCTTCAAAAGATAACTATTACTCAACAAAAGAATGGATAGAGCCATGAGCTCCTATCGAAAACTACAACTCAACAGTAAACCGATTACTTATTAATTTTTTAAAAAGACTATACCCCATACTCCTCCCTTTTGTACTTTAGTCTCAGCTAGTAGTATGAATAAAAGCGGAACCTTCCCTCCCCATAGAAGTTCCGCTTTTTTTTCCTTAAGTGCCCCTTATTGTTTCCACTACCAAAGCACACTCGGTACAACAGCCCCCTCACTACAAAATCTCCATCAACAAACAACTATTTTATTTATTTTAGTCTCAAATCACTATTTAGTGTAAAATTTACGGGTTGAGCGAGCTCCTAAAAACTAAATAAGATATATTAAACAAACCTAATTTAATGCCTTTAAATGGGGACGATTAAGGGTAATTAGGGTACACTAATAATAACAGTATAGCAAGCTATCAGATCAAAGGGCGCATATGAAAAAGAGTTTTTCATTTTTCAATGATATTTCAAAATCATCATTTTTCTTATCAATAATTATCATGATTATGGGTCTACTCCCACAGAAGGTGACTGCTCAGATTGATACGCTGCATTATATTCCCCCTATATTTGGTGTTCAATCAAGTATCACCCTCTATAAAATAGTTCTCACCACTAATGACCCCAAAGCATTTGATGTTGAAGTCACTAATGGGAATGGTTCATTTAGTGAGACGTTTACTATTAGCCAAAACTCCCCTGCTGAATTTACTCCAAGTGATGGAAGTACCATTCTTGGCTATCCCTTTGTAAATCCATCGAGCGCAATACCCCAAAGTAATTTAGATGCCGTTCTTAACAAAAAACTTTCAAATCATGGACTTATCCTTAGAGCTGAAAACCCATTTTTTGCCAATGTTATGACCACCATTCCCTCTCAAGGTGAAATCCTCACTTCTAAAGGCACCGCTGGAAAAGGAAAAGAATTTTATTCAGGACATCAACATATGAGTTGGACTACAGCTACCGATGTACAGCAAATTAAAACTCACTTTATCTCTATTATGGCAACGGAAAATAACACCAAAGTAGACATTAATAATTCAAGACTCAAATTTCATGGTCAACCAAATAACAGTTTTAGTGTTTCACTCGACAAAGGCGAATCATATATTATAGGCAATACCATATTAGGCCTCAGTAAAAGTTGCGGAACTACAGACGCCTGCCTCAATGATTACAACGGCACTTACATTACATCAGATGAAGATATTGTTATTAATAGCGGATCCGCTCATGGTGGTCATTCGGATACTACGGATGGGTCACGTGACATAGGCTTTGATCAAACAGTACCAATTGAGTATGTAGGGAAAGAGTATATTTTAGTTGAAGGTAATGGCGGCACAAGCAATGCAGGGAATGAAGTTGCAATAGTTATTGCAACCGAGCCGAGCACAACCATTACCGTAAATGGTACATCAGCCTATTCGCTTGCCAACAAAGGTGACTATGTGGTTATTCCTCATGATGAATACAAAGATTTTATTATGCATATTAAAGCCTCTGAATCTGTCTATGTGTACCAAACACTTGCAGGGAATACCAGTGCAGTATCCCCCGGAATGATGTTTATACCACGCCTAACCAAAAATGCAACAAAAGAAGTTCAAATCACTGGCGTTAATGAAATTGGCTCTCCGTCTCTCTACCTTATTACAGAAGATACCGCTACTATTACCATCAATCAATCGATACTAGAAACAGGCTCCACTACCGTTCCAAGTAATACAGACTGGAAGATATACCGCCTTAATGATCTTTCTTCATTTGGCAGCGATGATTCTTATAGCATCACTTCTACTGGCGCCTTAAATGCTGCAGTCACTTTTATTGATAATGTTGTTGGTGGTGGTGGATACTATTCAGGATTTACTCTAGACAATTCAAACGCAGGTGTTGGTACAATCGGAATCAGTAATTACACTCTTCGTTGCAATAAAGACATTGACCTCCTTGCAGCTGGTGGTATAGATTATGACTGGAATGCTGACGATACAGATCATTTGGACATGATCAAGAGAAAGAACGATTCTACCTATACCTTTAAAGCTCTGAGCGCTCAAGGACCTGGACCATTTATATACACTGTCAC
Organism: Fibrobacterales bacterium; assembly: GCA_051532035.1. GTDB lineage: Bacteria > Fibrobacterota > Fibrobacteria > Fibrobacterales > JAOPTW01 > JAOPTW01. Next base: position 219,192 of record JAOPTW010000014.1, read on the forward strand.
TGTACATGTAAAAAACAGTCTCACTGGTGAAATCGAAGAAAAAGAAAAAAACCTATCAATAACCGTCGCCCAACTCGACTCCACCTTCGGTGGTGACCTCTATACTTGTTATGACACAAAAATCATATTAAACAACCAAGGTAATGCCCCAACATCCCAAGAGCAACTTTTTTGGGCAGTCAATGCTGGGGGAAGTGCAGTAACGACTGATGATAATACTTCATTTGAAAAAGGTACTTCATTAGGCGCCGGCAACAATGGCGGAAGCGCACAAGGCATCACTACCACCACTGGCAATAACGCACTCTATACTTCAGAACGATACGCCGACTCAAAACTTTCATTTACACACACTATTGCCAATGGCACCTATGATCTCACACTCTATTTTGCAGAAACCTACTCTGGTGCAAACTCAAAAGGAGGTCGCGTATTTGATATTGAGGTCGAGGGTGAAGAAATCGTAAGTAAACTTGACATTGTCAACGAAGCAGGATTTGAACAAGAGCACATCGTTACACACGAAGTTACCATCACTGATGGAATCCTAACTATAGAGCTCACTAAAAATGGCTCATCACAGGGCCCTATGATAAACGCCATCAAACTTACTGGTGAATATATAAAGGAAGACGATCAATACACCTGGTCTAATGGACAATATTTAAATAGCATCCATCTAGAGTCTCCCACTGCTTTTCTACCCGGCCTCCGAGATAACGAGAAAACTCAATTTGACGTCACCTACAATGATGGTCACTGCCTTATTCCCGGCTCTATTACCGTTACCCCTGAAAATTGTGGTGAATGCCGTGTAGACGCCGGCACCGATCAACAAATATTTCTTGATGACGAAACTGACCTCGAATCAGTAACACTCGCCTCAACAGGAAGAGGCACCTTTTCTCATTGGAGCTACGTAGAAAATGAAAATGAAAAGACCGAATCTGATTCCATTCTTACCGTTACTCCAGGCGAAACAACTGTTTACACTGCACACTACAATACCGAAATTAAAAAATTATTGGAAGAGTGTACCGATACCGTAACAGTGCATGTTGAAGAACCTGAGCCAGTTACCCCCCCTGCCGAACTTGAATACGCCCATATATACGACGAAAATGGTGATGGCCATGCAGACAGAATGATTGTTGGTTTTGATCGACTCCTTACGAGTCTTCCTAAGAGTATTACCTCTATTGATTGGCCTAAAGAAGGCGAAGATAAAATCACTGCAAAAGAAGATTGGCTTGAATACTTAAACGATGACTCAACAGCAGTAATAATTACATTTCCGGAACCATTTGATTTTGGCACCAAAGCAGACCGAAAATCACCACCATCAATCAACTATGGTAAATCGACAGTTACCATTGACGATCACATTGGTCCTATTATCATTAAAGTCGAAAAGCATCTACCCAAGCACCGCTACTTTGCCATTCAATTTGACACTGACTCTCTAGAATATTTCCCTAACCCCGACACCCTTATTTTTCAACTCTCAGAAGATGTCTCCATAGATAAAAATGACTGGGAAACCACCTTTACAGTAACGCCTAACAATGGTGAAAGCTACACTCTATCAATTACAGAGCGCCCTTCGATTGATAAGGATGATGAGTCTATACTCTATGCTCTTATGTTAAATAGCCCTGATGTTAAGACACCGCTCGTTGGCAACCACATTGGATTTTCAATACTTAATCATGTTACCGACACATACGACAACAACGCATCGTTACAAAGCGCTCCCCTTGAAGGTAAGAATGATGAAAATGGACGAGTGGGACACACCTTTAGGGAACCTATTGTTGGTACTGACAATGGTGATAGATTGATCCCCGTAGAAGAAGTTCCGGTATATGATGCCGAGATGAATATACTTGAAAACACCACCACCTATCATGTTCCCCTCAAAAACAACTGGGTACCCCCGGTAAATTTTGATCCAGCAACCCATAAAATCATCGATCGCGAAACCTGTGGTGCCGATGAAGAAAAGCCTGACTCTTATCAAGACAATACAAGTCCCGATGTATTTAATTCAAAATGTTATGCATCACTAGTCTTCGGATCCTATGTTCATGAAGGCCCCTACACTGCTCACGTCTACGTGTATGATCACCTCGGGCAATTCCTCGATTCATGGAAACAATCATTTGGTAAATGTGGTGAGCTAGAGAATGATGCACGAGAATCAGACATAGAAAACTACTATCTCAATGACCTAGTGTGGGACATGAAAAACAGTAATGGCAGACGTGTTGGTAGTGGAGTCTTCTATTGGCATGTGGTTATCCAGTTTGAATCGGGTAGAAAAGAAATGTTTATGAGCAGTATGGGAGTTGTTCGCACCCAAGTGGGCTGTAACTAACCATACATTTTAGAAAAGTAGTCAAATATTATTCTAAAATTTAAACACTTTACAGAGAGGCGAAATCCCGTTTCTCTGTCATCACTCAGCTCACTACCCCCGTAAGTACCTAACATATAAAAACTTACAAGAACACCATTATTTTAGTACTCATTTTGCTTACTAATAGTGAGCGCCCGCCACCTCTCCCGTGATGTAAAAATTTACGATACATTTAAGCAAAAAACTGGTTATAGTGCCAAATTTCCTAACTTTGAGTCGTTACTGGGGTACATAAACTAAACACACATTAATCACTTATTCCGTAAGGTATTTATATAATTCGAGTCACTTATTTTTTGACTCTGTATCTTGCGAGAGGGCAATTGGGGCATCTATGCAACTATTTATTAAACAGTTCACCGTAATGTTGTTTTTCATTATTACGACGGCGTCATTTACTCAAGCACAGACCTATGAATCAGAAGTGAGTATTAGCTCATCATATGGCAACCTCTACATAAACTCAAGTCGGGTAACTTCACAAATTGTTGTCCAAAAAGACGACAAACACCAAGTTTTTGTAATTCCTCAATCAACCTACCTCTTTGATCATTGGGAGTCTTCTACAGGGGTTACTTTTGACAATGCAAATAGTGATACAACGTATTTTACTCCAACGAATGATAAGGTAACTATAACTGCAATTTTTAAACGAGACATGTGTTCTATTTCATTCCAGTCAGCAACGGGAGGTCATGCAAGTACCTCTGATACTTCTGTTGTTTGCGGAGAATATCTTTCAATTGACGCAACGGCAGATGCTGGCTACAGTTGGGATGAATGGAATCGTACCAGTGGTTCAGGGACTTTTTCAAATGGCAGTTCATATTCAAGTTCAACTAAAAGTACCCGTTTTAGACCAAGCTCTAAAACAGTTACCTTAAGACCAAGTTTTGAAAGAAACAAACAGAACTTCACCCTTACCGTTAAATATAACAACGAAGCACTCAACGACCCACCAAATGAGAATCATAGTGTCACTGAGGGCGATAGCCATTATGTTACAGCACCTACAGGCAAAACGGGATATGAATTTCTACAATGGATTGAAGACCCTACATCAACCTGTAGTATAAGATCATCATCAAGCCGTTCTACCTATGTTTATGTACATGAAGATTGTATTGTAAGAGCAACCTATCAGCCATTACTGAAGTTATATGTTACGGCAGATCCAGAAGGCTCTATCACTACTCCTGGCTCAAGCTATATTTACACATCAAGTGGTGACAGAGAATACATTACCGCATCATCAACAGGATCAAATGGGAAAATCTTTTGGGAATGGGAAGTAAAATCAGGAAGTGCTTCAATTTATAGTATAGGGGATAATTCCACATCAGCCTATATTCGCAATTCTAGTAACGCAACAGTAAACGCAAAATATGTGACCCCACTGAAATTAACCGCAGAAGCATCTACTGGAGGTAGAATCTCAACACCCTCTTCTGGTAGAAATAATCTTGTCCGTCCTAAATATAGTGAAAGCATTACGGCATATGTAACAGATCCCAAATATGTTTTTTCTCATTGGACTGTTGAATCAGGTACAGCAACAATATATGACACAAGAGACAATTCAACAACAGTCACCCTTACTACAGATGCAACAGTCAAAGCACATTTTGTAGCAAGTAAAAAAATGCTAACAGTCTATGCAGATACAGCAAGTGTTCAATTTTTCAACGAGAACCATGACATTTTTTCTGACACTACATTACAGTTCACTGTGCCCGAAAATATTGGAATGTATAGATTTAGCCGCTGGGCAATCACAGGTTCTTACCCTCAACCAACCATTTCCTCTTTGAACGATACGACTATTACCGTTAAACTTAACCATAATGCTGCAACACTACATGCCATCTATATGCCCGTTTTTGATGTATTCATTAGAACCGAAGGAAATGGCACAATCAATTATGACACCTTAAAACGAAAAATTTATGGGGAAGATTTATCGATTACAGCAACCCCAAATAATAATAACGAATTCAAAACATGGACTAGCGTATTAGATAGCACCTATATATATTCTCGTTCATATTCAACTACTTCTATCACCCTCAGAGGGCATGATACTCTTATTGCTCATATTGATTCTCTCTACCTTCTTAAAATTGACCCCTCACTTGGTGGCCATATACTCAATTATCAAGGGTATTTATTCGATTCATTGCGCCTACCTGCATCGGAAACTGCAATTATAGAAGTTGAACCTGACAACATTTACACTTTTGATTCTTGGGACACTCTACAAGGCTCTCCCACCATTACTAACTACAGCACTGATTTCTACCGTGTCAGCCTAAATTCTGATACTCATCTCAAACCAATATTCATTAAAAACAAATTAACCTACCCCATCATGCAAAAAGACTCTACTTACTCATTTACTACCCATGGCGGCCCTACCACAACGATGCAATATGATGGAATTTTTTACTCTTTAGAAGCCAATGGTCGTCCAATAAAGCTCGTTTTTAGTGACAGCCTCTCCAACTTCAACAAAACACTCTCATTTTATGGAACCGACAGTACTTTTACCTCAACTGCACAGCGGGTAAGTACTATTTATGGTGATACAAACGAGGTCTTCAACGGTCTCGATTCAGGAGTTACCTACTATTTTAAAGTGGCTCCTTATTCATCCAGCTATCTATCTCGATCATTTTTACTCCACTATGAATCTGGAACTCGACTCAATGTTATTTCAAAATATGGCAGAGCAACACCTACAGGATATAAATCACTTTTTAGCGGGGATTCACTCTCTATTGCACTCACCTCTTACCGAGGATTTGAATTTCAAGAATGGATAATTGAAGATGGCACTATTAATTTCGCTGATGGCAGCTCTACTGATACCGCCATTGTCATTACAACTTCAGGTCCTACTGCTCGTATAAGAGCAGACTACCTCCTCGACACCCGAGCCAACCCCTTTCTTTCAATTCTAGGTGAGCCAAATATTGACGACCACCCTCGTATTTGTATTACAACCCAGGTTGAAGACACAACCTTTCTGCCAAGTTTTTTCTATCGGGGGCTTGATTCTGCCAACTTTACTGTTTGGCAACAGAATCGAGATGTAACAGCGTCTCTCCCAAACCCAGCCGCTCACGTCTATCCAATTGACGTATCAACAGAGTTAATTGGGTCCAACTTTATGCTTGTAATGGATGAGTCTCGTTCCCTTGATATGAGTGGACATGATACTAGTGCATTTATTCAAGCGTCAAGGAACGCGGTAAGAGACTTCGCGAACAACATGAATTCTCTTGATAAAACAGGTATTGTTGGCTTTCGAGGCGGCAATTTAACAAAAGTTCACTCCCATATGACTTCTGACTCCTCTCAAATAGCAATGGCAGCAAATGGTTTAAGAGCTATAGGATTAACCAATTTCATAGCTGGCCTAAACAAAGGCATTGAGATAATTAAACAAGAGGCCTTAGGTTCTAAAACGATTATTGCCTTTACCGATGGAGCGATTACCGACTCTATTTATGCAAGTACCCTTGACTCAGCCATTAAATACGATATTGCTATTCACATAATTGGGCTTGAAGAGGACCTTCATGCACCATGGGTAAAAGCATTTGCTGACTCTACAGGCGGGGGTATTTATGAGAATGTCTATCGAGGTGACTTTGGAGCCCTTTTTAACACAATTCGATCTGGTATTAAATCTCAATATGAAATATGTTATGTTTCTCCCGATCGAGTTTTTGATTATGACACCAATGATGTCCATATTAAGCTCAACCTTCTTGGTAAGACCAGTAATGATGAAACATCCTGGATTGAAAAGGATATTCCTCCTAATGTTAAATTGACCGAGACTACCAAAAGTCTCATGAGCACATCACAATCTCGATCTACATTAACTATACAAGCCTACGTAACAGATAATAGTGCCATCGACAATGTCTACCTCTATCACAGGATTGCAACACCAGATGATCGAAATGATTTTATGGTTGCCCCTATGCGACTCTATCGCGATAGTACGTACAGCGGCACCATAACTACTAGCTACGTAAATTCTCCAGGGGTTGAATTTTACATAGTTGCCCAAGATGATTCTGGCCTCAAAGCCAAAGCCCCCAACAAACAGTTTCCCCAATTAGAACCATATTTTATAGCCATAGGAACTCCCCCACCAACTATTAACTTTACCACTCAAGGTTGCTTTGACCCTGGCCTTGATTCATACCCCTTCTCTGGCTTAGTAACCGACAACTATGGTATAAGCAGCCTTGTACTCTATCAAAAATTTATACAAGATCCTTTTTTTGAAAAAGAGACTCTCACCGTAATCGATTCATCATTCTCAGGTGAGCTTCCCGTATTAGCAGATGACACCCTCTCCTTTTACTTACGAGCCCGTAACATCCATGGCGCATCAACCTATTATCCTAGTGCAGATGGTGGTCTCCAACTCCTCCCTTGTGGCCCTTTCGAAGCCCCAACAGCAACCCTCTCCCCCGACAGCACCGTCACTGACTCTCTCTTCTTGAATTCAACCCATGTAATCCTCAGCTCCGTCTATGATACTGTAGCACCCAATGCGCGCATCTACTATGCCACCCATGACAGCATCACTCTCGACACTACCGCTCTATACGTGACGAGTGGGGACACTCTTTTTATCGACAAGACAACACATTTTACTATGCGAGCATACAACCCCATAGGAAACAAATGGGTTGGCCCTATCGGATATGCAAGCTTCTATCTCACTCGTCTCGAACCACTTGAGCCACCAACCTTTGTTAAGGTCGACAATCTTTTGTATGATGACTGGTATTTTACTGACTCAATGAAAGTAGAAATAACTGCTGCGGATAGCTTTACTGAGCGCATCTACTACATTTGGCCCGGCGCCGAACATGATTCCATTTATGCCTATAGTGGCGACACCATAACCATATATGCACAAAAAGATGTAGAGTCTATATTTTACAGAGCGTATGCATGGGCAGCATTTATCGACTCAAGCCCAAATACTATGCAACGTTTTGACATTGCCCCTAAAGCACCGGCCCCGATCATGCTCTTAAATGGAGATACAGTCACCGGTGCAATTGCACTTAAAGATTCTGTCTGTGTACAACTTACAAGTGATATAGATAGCACATCTGTTATCTTCTACTCCTACGATACCATTAACTATAACGACAGTGTACCCTCAGGAGAAACGATCTGTATAACCAAAGATGCAACTATTACCGCCTATGCACGATCACGCCGTCATCAGCCAGGTGACAAAGGCGAATGGGAATTCTTTATACCTCCCCCAGAAGAGAGAGTAAGTATCAAAGGCACCCTCAACAGTGCAGTGGCATATATACGCGATGGCGACATAGATGGCCATGCAGACACAGTGAGCCTGATATTCTCTCAACCACTGTACGCATTACCCACATCAATCCCCGCCCTCTACTGGAACCAGGTAGACGCAGCTCATGCTATAACAGTAACCCCAGAGATGATTAGCTTTTTTAGGACCAACAACATTGATGATTCATCGAGAGTAATTATCGATCTCTCCTCAATTCAAGCTACAATCAACGGAACAGGGCTCGAAGCAGGTGCCCTCCCCTATATTCAACTCCCCGAAGATGAAGTGTTTAGTAATGAGAAAATCTATCTCGCCGATAGAGTATCACCACTCCTTCTTTCAGTCGTTAAAAAACCAACTACTTCACAAAGCGGAGGAGAATATTCTGGGGAATTTGATAGCAGCGACCGATTGACCTTCACCTTTTCAGAACCTGTTATAGCTACTGACGAGGAGCCATTAGATTCTTGGCTTGCACAATTCACCTATCTCCCCAATTGTGACACCACCTATCCTTATACGCTCCCTATCACCTCACTCACACAAACAGATGATGAAGGGCGCATTTGGGAAGGTATTGCAGCCAATAATACTATGCGGGTAAATGGCTGTATCACAGTACTCCCAGACACCAACCTCATTGCCGATTCACTCACCAATGAACTCGCCCATACGACCACCCCTATAACGGGCCTCGATAAAGTAACCAGTGCCGATGTTGCTGTAGACACCCCTATTGCCAACCACATACTGGGTCACACCATCACCATTACCTCAGAAGAGACTTATAGCGCTGAAATTCACATTTTCGATTCATACGGACAATTTGTACGCCTTGTCAAAGGGAGTGCACAGCCATTACCCCTTGATGAAAATGGAGTGATTGATCCAACAAAACCTAAAAAGAAGATCCCTACACGTATTCGTTGGGATGCACGAGATGAAAATAATAGAAGAGTAGCAACAGGCGTATACTTCTGGCGAGTAATTCTTAAGTATTCAGATGGAAACAATGAGAGCTTCCTTATTAAGACTGGTATTCTTTCGGAGTAACCCGTAAAGAAGATTTACTCGATAATAATTCTATAGCAGAAAGCCCCCGAAACCAATGTGGTTACTCGGGGGCTTTTATTTCTACATCGAACGAGTCACTACAGTACTTCTAATAAAATCCCAATAAGGATAACAGCCAAGTCTATAAATACATCAACAACCATCTCTAACATAGTATTCCAACCTACACACTTTTATTAACACTATATTGCGATCCATCTGCAGTGCGCTCAAGAAAGGCATAATCAATAAGATACCGTCGCATCTCTATATAGTCGTGATAGACCGGCTTTAGAATCTCATTCACTTCCTTCTCACTATACGAAGCTCCTTTCTTAAAGAGCTGGCTGACTCGTTTAAGAATAACTAATTTAATCTTTTGCTTTTTGGGAAATCGCAACACCTTATATGGATCTTTAGGGTCAAAATAAGTTTCGTATATTTTTTGTGCCTCACCCCCAGAGACTACTGCTCGGTCATCTTGTGTAGGAAGATCAGCATGGAATGAAAGAAAGTTTTCTGAATTATTTGTTCGTTGTTCTAAAATTTCCATCAGTGCGAGAAGTCTCTTCGCCTCCCGTTTCTTTCTCCTCAAGGTAGAGCGCTGATTACGAATCGTCGATTCGGACTTCCCTCCAAGCTGCGCCGCAATATCTTTATCACTCGCCCCTGAATACATACACTCAAGTAACTCCTTTTGGATATCACTTATGCCAGTAACCTCTTTCCCCCCCGCAAGTAACTCATGAAACACTCCGCCATGCTCCTGAGCCACATGAACCTCTACTGCTTTGTGAGCCTCTAGTAACAGTTTTTCGTGAGGGTAGATTACACCCCTATGGAATTTTTTACCACAGATGATACAAGAGAGCTCCCCTTTTTTCTGATCAATAACCACCCCTTTCACAACATTTTCTAAAGGGGCAGTTTCTATACAATTTTCGAGAAAATCCATTATATACCAAGCATATTAACAATTCATCTATAAATATATGGTTTTAGAGTCAGTAAGTCAACCAAATAGTAGTCAAATATTGATAACGTCTATTATTTAGTAGTCTCACAGGTAAATGTACTCCATATGAACTATGGACACAAAAAAAGGGCAGGTCGATTGACCTGCCCTTTTAGAAAGAATATTTTCAGATATTCAGACTAGCTTTCAAGACCTGCATCTGCAAGATTAGTACCTGCATTTGTAGGTGGGTGTTCTGCTAAGTACGCTTGGAACTCAGCATCATCTTTTTGTTTGAAATAGTCAACAGTGCTTAAGAAAAGCTTTCTGTTACTATGATCAAGTTCCATTACTACTGCAGGAACTACATCTTCAAGTTTGAATGCTTCAG
>JAOPTW010000015.1:0-282652 GCA_051532035.1 Fibrobacterales bacterium
TTTCAGAAAATTTTGGACTCAAGGCACCCTCTTCAAAAACGATCTTTACAAAATGTCCTTCACTATACCAGCGTTTAATTTGCAATATATGGCTATCACTTAACCCTATCTTAAAATGTTGAGTGCCATCACCCTCAATAAGGTTTTCGGAGGTATTGAGCCTAAATTCTTCTAACGATTCATATTCAAATGGACTCTCTAGTGCTTCAATAACAATTTGTGTAGCATTGCTCACAAATACTGGTGCTGTCAGGTCCACTACTAGTTGACTCGTACCTTCACTCTCTATAAATCGACTTTGAACAATTTCTAGAAAATGTACATCTTCACTCTCTTTCTTAACCGTCACTAATTTTCTAGAAAATTGGCCAGTAGTAATATCAGTTGCTAATATATCGATATCGAGTACAGTTCCTGATTTCATGTAATGTAATACTTCTATATTAAATCCATTGTCAACAGGCTTTACAGAAATCCCACTTGAAGGGAGTATTGATTCATCCTTTGAAGTAACCTGGTATTCCATTTCTGATGATTCATCATGTTTATTAAGAATAGAGTAATGTGTAGGCCCTTGCTGTACATACAATGTATCGTACCCTTCAATATACCAGCCTGAAGTATTTGAAAAGGGAATTGAAAATGCAGGCAGGTTATTAGAATTATATTCATAATAAGCCCCCTCTGATGCATTTACTTGAATATAGTGTCCCAAATTTAGCCATGACTCAATTTTGGAGTATTGAGTTGTATTAAGAAAGATACTCGGTGAAAAACTAAAAGAATTTAAAGGGGGGGTGTTTTCTGGTAAATCCAATGGAATAGACTCTACAATTACCCCAAGTGAATTTAAGGCAGTTACTGTTACTCCCGCACCACTATATATTGCCTGCTCCGACATTTCCACGTAAAGATAAGGGTCCCCACCTATATCAACGTTTACATAAGAAGAATTGAAGTGATACGAATGGTCAAAATATTCCATTCGCAATTCACTCATTGTTGTTAATTGATAGTTACCCTCTATATTTCCATCATTATCTGTAAAAAACACAACGTTTGGGTCAAGGGCTACTATCCAGTTATAGGGGTCTAAACCTTCACTATTGAGCTCTTCGGGTAGCACAATATTGAGTACTGGTTGTCCAGGACTTTGAGTGACTGCTATGTTTTCAAGAAGGTAATTCTTTTGAAAAGTATCATTAGAAAGTTTTATCTCACCACTAAAAGTTGTAACGTCGTCAAAAAGGTGAGTAAACCATATTTGTATTTCGTTATTATACTCGGAGTAACTTGCCCGTTCAACATATGGCCCACCATCTGTCAAATAGATTTTTCTATTATCGGGTCCACTTTGTACTGTACCAGATTGTACTATCCCTGATGGGAAGTTTCCGTGAAGCTCTACTCCATGTCCAATTATATTTAAAATTCTATTGTCATTGATCGCTGCAAAGTCAATATGCATAGTAAGTCCATTACCAACGGCAAATGTATTCCAATTAGTTATAACGATAGGATTTTCCCAAATATCATTATTTTTAACATCAATTGTTATAGTACCAGAACCAATTGTGGTATATGGTTGATCAAAGCTAAAGTAGAGTCGATTAGATTCTGGATCAAATCCTACTTGCGAAATATTTTGTGCATACACACTTTCAAATCCAAAAAAAAGGACGATACATAATAACAGACTTTTCATGATAGACTCCTAGCCGTGGCTCTCTATACTATTAGAATACCACTATTCAGGCCCAAACTCAACCACTAATAATCAAAGTGAGAGCTAGATCACATGCTACAGGACATTGCAGCACTATCTATTGGAGTATTTTTATTTTTTTGAGATGATAGGCTTGTTAATAAGACTCGCTCTTAAGCTAGTCAGACTCACCCTTAAGCCGTATATTAATTACTAGTCCGACAAGAACCATACAAGTCATGACAAACGACCCCCCATAAGAGAAAAAGGGAAGTGGTAAACCTGTAACAGGCATCATTCCAAGAGTCATGGCAATGTTGACAAAAATATGAAACGAGAGAATAGAAGTTATCCCAATAATCATAAAATTGAGAAAGCCATCTCGTACTATTCTACATATTGAGAGCATACGCTGTATAAGCAAAAAATATAAGAGCAATACAACAGCACACCCTATAAGACCAAACTGTTCACTCAACACACAGAATATAAAATCAGTATGCTCTTCTGGTAAAAACTCATTATTAACTTGAGTACCTTTACCAAAACCCTTTCCGTAAATCCCACCAGAGCCAATAGTCACCTTTGACTGAATAACTTGATACCCTGCACCCTTAGGATCCCTCATAGGATCGACAAAAGTGAGTATGCGAGACCGTTGATGCTCTTTAAGGCCATTGTTCCAAAGCATAAATGAGCCAAAACCAGCAGCGAGATTAATAAGAAGAATAAGTATTGTAACTTTCAAATCGAGCTTTTGAGAGATAACTAATAAAAAAAGGAGAGCATAAACGCCCATCCAAATATATTGATTATGAGCCGTTACAACACTGATAGCAGGAGAAATAAGCACTATGATTTCTAAAACCGAAAGACCTGCCCAATAAAATCCAATGAGTGTCATAACCATAAATACCAACGCAGTACTTAAGTCTGGCTGTACAAGTACCAAACCGAACGGCACTATAAAAAGAACACCAGGGCCAATAAAACCTTTTAACTTTGAGAGTGAAAGAGTTTTCTGAGAGAGCATTCGAGACATAGCAAGGAGATAGGCAATTTTAGCAAACTCCGAAGGTTGTAATCGAAAGCCACCGATAGAAATCCAACGTGCAGCTCCTTTCACGGATTCACCTCCCCCAAACCCTACATATGCTAATGTAAATAATGACATAAAATAGAGGGGATATGCTGCTGAGTAAAGAACCTTAGGAGGAATTAAAACAATCACTCCAGCTAACAGCGAACCAATGGTGAAGTAAACTATTTGCCTGAACCAATAGGTTTCATAATATGCAGAATCAGCATTGAGTGTTGCAGAGTAAACCATCAATACACCAATGGCAATTATTGCCAATAGAACGGTGAGAAAGGTGACATCAACACGTTGATCTTCACTACTGTGTATCATTGGTCACCTTTTTTTTTCTGCTAAAATAGTGTCGGAGTACTTTACCTGCAATGGGAGCTGCAATAGAGCCACCATGACCAGCATTTTCAACCAAAACTGCAATAGCAATTTCTGGTTTATCTAGGGGGGCTACGGCAGCAAACCAAGCATGAGTTTTTTCGCCATGAGGGTTTTCTGCCGAACCTGTTTTACCCCCCACTCGAACACCTTTTACTCGAGACCAGCCCCCCGTTCCATGGGGGGCTGAAATAACCTCTTCCATAGCGGTAATAATGGTATTATAGGTTTCATCCGATATTTCTATCGCATTTAATGCTTTTGGTTTATAGCGCTTTACAACAAGGCCATTTTCATCGACAACTTCTTTAAGTAAATGGGGGTGATAGAGCGAGTCATTGGCTGCAAGAGCACCAAAAGCATTTGCCATCTGGAGTGGTGTTACTAATTCTCCTTGACCTATAGCTAAATTGAGAATTTGACCACGAGTCCAACGCCACCCTTTATGTTTAAAACGCTTATTATAAGTAGTGGAATCCATTAAAAGACCTGACCTTTCTGTAGGGAGATCAATACCACTTTTGCTCGCTAATCCATACATTCGTGCATATTTATTGATAGGATCCATTCCAACATCCAAACCTAATTGATAAAAATAGACATCACATGACTCGCGAAGCGCATCTACTACATCCATTCTTCCATGACCCGATGCTTTCCAGCATTTTTGAACTCTTCTACCAAACTTAAAGGCACCAGTACATGCCTTTCTATACTTAAATGTTGGGGTAATTTTTTTAGTTTCCATCCCAGCGATAGACGTAAAAAGTTTAAAGAGTGATCCTGGTGGATAAGTTCCTAAGGCTGCCCTGTTATATGATGGCTTATCTGCGCTTTTTAGCTCAGCAATCGCCTCGTTTCTTAAAGAGGTCTCAATAGAATAAATATTTGGATCAAATGCAGGAGAAGAGAGCATTGCCAATATCTCTCCATTTTGGGGATTGAGTGCTACAAGTGCCCCTTTCAATGTGTCTGCAAAAGCTTCTTCTGCAATTTTTTGAAGATCTAAATCGATTGTGGTTACTACATTATAACCAGCCTTTGCTTTTTCATTAGGCATACTTTCTAGAAGCCCTAATTCTCGACCATATACATCTACTTCAACAAATTTAATACCATCCTGACCACGAAACATCGGTTCATATATCTTTTCAACTCCCGATTTCCCTATATACGCCCCTTGCCTGTAGTTAGCAAACAGACTATCCTTTAAGTCTTCTTCTGTAATTTCAGAATTATAACCCAGCAAATGGGCAGCAGTCTTTCCACTTGTATAAAAACGTCTCGGATCGTATTCTACCACAACCCCTTGCAAATGCTCCTGGTGCTCCACTACAAGTGACACCACTTCATAATTAACATCTTCTAACAGTAAGTGTCGCTTAAACCTATTCTTCCTACTTGCTGCATGAATGCGCTCCATTGTTTTGAGTGTATCAAATACTTGCTTATTTTCAACATTTTTCATTGTCATTAAATTATGAAATAGATCAAGATTTTTAACTTTTTGTTGCTCAAGTTTCATTCTGAAATCCCAAAGACTATTTTTAACAAACCATTTTAACTTTCGTTCATAGATCGCAACACGTTTTTCATAACCTGGCCGTTTTTTCTGTAAAGTATATATGGAATCTTTCTTTGACACCGATTGCTTTTCAAGGAGCGCTTTTAAATGAAGCTTTTCAAAGGATACCTTTGTAGAATCACCAAATAACCGAATAATAGTCTCTACTTTATAAAGTGAGTCAGTAGTAAGCTTTCTTCTCTCTTCAATAACATACGCGTCTGGAATAGTCTTATAAATAACTGAATCGCCGACTTCTTCAATCCACTCTCTGAGGTAACCATCAAATTTAGTCTTTCTCTCTGCATACGCTTCACTTTTTAAAAAAGCATCTGTAATGCTATCTTTGTTAAACACAACAGAGCGAAGCCCTCTGAGCCCCTCAACTTTATTAGGCTCTATCATTATATTATTAGAGACTCTATTTCGTACGAGTATCTCTTTATTTCGTGAAAATATATTCCCACGATTTGCCTTAATAATAATTTTCCTCATTCTATTTGATTCAGAGAGCCGTAGATTTTCATCATACATAATCACCTGCAGATAAAAGAGACGGCCAACAAGGATAAGAAAGATAAAACCAACAATCAAAACCAGAAACGAACTTTTAACATTTCTATTGTGCTGATCTTCTTGCAGTGAACTGTTATTAAACATGTGTTTTTTTGTTGGTGTGCGTTAAATAAAAGATAAACGCCCCCAAAATAATGGTATAGATACTCTCCCACAGGGACTTGTTTTTTACAAATTCTATAACTTCATCGAACTTCATATCAATAAGAAATCCGTAACTGATATCGTGAAGAAAAAAGACAAATACAAGAATGATCACTTTAGTTATGTAATCCAAACTTATTAACTCTTCTTCAAAAAGGCCGACAAAATAACCAATTGCTGACTTTATCAAAGCATGAGCACCTAAAAACTCATAGCTATAAATGTCTTGTATAATACCAAGTAAAAAACCAGTGAAAACTCCTGCAACAGGCCCAAATAGTAAACTGATATATACAAGAAATATGATGGTGAGATCTGGTTTCACATCATTAATACTTAATAACTCAAGGAGTGTTGATTGAAGGATCAGCACACCAAGTGCAAATATAATTACGATTGCTGTTTTCACTTTCCTCCCTTAAATACCCAATCTGATTCTTTCTTAAGTACAAAAACCTCTTCTACATAAGCCGGACTTTGAAACAATGCAACTTCTGCTTTTTTCATAAGCTCAATATCACCAGATATAAAACCTGTTATCACTCCAAGACGCATGCCTTTTGGGAATATACCACCATACCCTGAAGTTACCAATGTATCACCAACTCTAACATCTGCATAATTGGGAACAGCAAGTTCAATTGTATAAGAGTCAACTGTTTGAAGCACACCAATAGTGCGCGATCTATTTTCAATTGCCGAGACTTTAGAGGCTGGGTCATTGAGAAACTGAACATATGAATGGGAATTAAATACTTTAAATACCTTTCCCACTACACCATTTGCAGTAAAAACCGGCATATTAACCTCAATTGAATCTTTTGACCCTACATCTATAACACATGATGAGTGTAGACGTCCAGGGTCGCGTGCAATAACTTGAGCAAAAATGAGCGGATACTCTTCTGTCTGTTTAAAAGATAAAAAGTCCTTAAGCCGTACATTCTCTATTTTTGCCTCAATTAAGAGGTCATTTTCTAATCGAAGTCGTGCTTTTTCCTCTTTAAGCACCACATTTTCAGCCTGAAGGTCTTTGATTCCCTCCATCCACATCAGTACTTTTTGAGCAGGAGCTAGAAAAGTACTGATACTGATATCAAAAAATGTCTTTTTTTGAACGAGATTGAGATTAAAGAGGCTTGATGAAATTACAATACAAATAAGGAAAGAGGTTATACCCCTGCCATACTTTAAAAAAGCAACAATTGAATCATACGACTTAACAGGAGCTGACACTTATGCCCACCTTATCTCATGAGAACCTTGTGATATTTCTCCATATCTTCAAGTATGCGTGCGGTACCTTTACACACACACACCAATGGATCATCAATAACATTAACAGGGAGGTTCGTCTCTTGTCTGAGGCGTTCGTCGAGGCCGCGAAGCTGTGCACCGCCACCAGTCATCACGATACCTTTATCAAGAATATCAGCAGAAAGTTCTGGAGGTGTTCTCTCAAGTGCCTGTTTTACTGCTTCAACTATAGAGGTAACTGGTTGATTCAGTGCTTCTCTCACTTCAACAGAAGAGATATTCATTGTACGAGGTATACCAGCTGTTTGATCACGACCCTTCACTTGCATTTCTAACTCCTCTTCAAGAGGAAATGCCGAGCCAATTTGAAGCTTAATTTGTTCAGCAGTACTTTCACCTACGAGAAGGTTGTAGGTGCGCTTAAGGTAATCAATAATTGCCTCATCCATCTCATCACCACCAACACGAACGGAAGTATCACAGACAATACCGTAGAGTGCAATAACTGCAATCTCTGAAGTACCACCTCCAATATCAATAACCATGTTTCCAGAAGGGTCTTCAACAGGTATTCCCATCCCAATAGCTGCAGCCATAGGCTCTGCTACAAGATGTACTTCTTTCGCACCAGCGCGTTGAGCGGCATCAACGACGGCTCTTTTCTCTACTTCAGTAATACCAGATGGGACCCCAATAACTACTCGGGGACGTAAAAAGAAGAGTGGGTATTTCTGAACTACTTTGATAAAATGCTGCAGCATACTCTCAACTAATTTGAAATCAGCAATAACACCATCTTTCATTGGTCGGCATGCTATTATCTCATCAGGAGTTCTTCCGAGCATTTTTTTTGCATCTGATCCAATATGAACCACTTTACCTGATCGCCTGTCCACGGCGACAACAGACGGCTCATTTATTACTATTCCCTTGTTAGATACATTAACCAGCACATTGGCGGTTCCTAGATCAATTCCAATATCACTGGAAAATACTCGTGAAAACAATGTTCACCTCTTATTATTTAATGCCTGAATATCCCAATAGCGTACTACTGGTTTTGTGTTATAGTGTAAAAAGTAACTAGTTATGCGTCACTAGTGCTTATTTTTTTGAACTTTCAGAAAAATGTCTCAGTTTTTTTTCGTAGCGATCCCAATAATTATATTGAGCGTTAAAACGATACTTCCTCACTTCTTTGAGAGTAATCTCTCGATAAAAGAAAAAAGAGACCTCTGCATAGGCTGCATATAAGTTGGCAGTATCTCCTTGGAAGAACCGCAAATCTTCAACACGGTAATATGGCTCTTCGAGAATATGTTCTTTCTCTACACTATTCAATTGTTGAGCAACAATCATTTTAAGATCATTTTGCAACAGAGTATCTAACTTTTTTCCAATAGTGTTTCGTGAGTTGGTACACCCTACCACTAAAACAAGAAAGAACCAGACAATGCCAGTCCTATATATACATAACGAAAATTTCACCTGTGTAACTATTCCTTAAAAAGAGTACGTCGCTGAGAGCCTTGAGAAAAGTCGCCCCTGTCCAGAAAAAGGATTTCTATACAGAAGATCTTCTGAAACAGTAACATCAATTTTTAATTTCTCTTCAACATTGATTCCAAATCCAAACCCAATATGGTCACTATTCGTTCCATTACCTGCTACATTTGTTCTCATGTAGTTTCCTGAACCATCTGCATTGGTAAACTCACCACAGTATCCACCTTCTTCAACAGCTAGATCACAATCAACATACGTAATAACTTTTTGACCACCAACGCGAATAATAAACCAGTCCCACCAGATCGATCTCTCGATACCAAAACTAATTTTACCGCCAGTTTCAGTCACTACATCTTTCCCGACCGTTGTACTGTTTGTCGTTGAAAACGTTGAATAGACTACCTCACCATCATGATTATAAAAGCTTGGATAGGAGCTCACTGTTGAGCCAAGTCCAAGAGATGCACTGCGTGATAAAAACTTTGAGGTATTGCTTATAAAGTCAAGTCCAAGCCAAAAGAAACCCATGTTATCCATCGAAACATTTATCCCCAGACCCGCTTGAATCTCGACCGCTTCCTGTCCTGGAAGAGTATAGTTGCCATAAGAGACCGTTGGTACGAGTTCACCATTAATTAAATCAACAGTTGAAAAGAGGCGTGCATTTGCCAAGTAAGAGAGGTTATCCCAATCAATAAAGGTACCTTTACCATACTGCATACTTGCAACCCCAACTGCTATTTCTGCATCAATAGTGCTACTTAATTGAAGGTTAGTTCCGGCATCCATTTTAATGATCGATGCATTTGCTTCACTATTGAGCTGATACATGCCATTCTGCTCATTTGCGCCATCCTGATAAGCCACGTATACATGCAGGCCATAGAGGTCGCCAGACTCGGTAGAAAGCCCTAAAAAGCCATCAAAATTGGTCGCCGGGGCAGGCACTTCAACAAGATGAGCCTGATTCAAGCCCGGAAGTGTCGTATCCTGTATAATATCTGCTATGATAGGGTCTATACCAATTGCATTTGAAGAAATATCTCTCACAACTATTTTATCTGGAAAAAAGCGAAAAAGGTTCTGATCAACACGATTAAATGCACCGGCAATAGAGAACCGAGGGTCTGCTTTTACATTACGCCCAATTCCAATTGCAAATATCCCACCAAACCACGGATTTTGAGGGTCAAGGTTACTTCCTTCGCTGACATCATCAAGATAGGTACCCATCTCACCAATCAAATAGTTTGGATAAATACCAATATTTGCCGGATTATCAAAAATACTCATGTCATCCATGATATAGGTTGAGTTTTTACCCATAGACTCTATTCGAGCATATGTTGCAAATGCCGCAGAGTAACAGAGCCCCACTATAAATGAGCCAACCAATAGTTTTTTCATGAGATACCTTTCATAATTTCGTTATAGTTAAAAACTAACTGTTTTTTGTCTCTTTGGGATAAAAAACAGAGCAACACCAACAGTTGTACTCAGAAAAACGGTACGTCAATGTCCATACTATATTCACAATTATAAGATCTGATTTTAAAAAAAGAAGCGCTATTTATTTAATTCATAGCCAAACAATACAGCGAAATAAAAAAAGAACCGGCTTAAAGAAGCCGGCTCATACATTTGCTATTCAGAGAATGCAAAAGGAAGTGTAATCGTACAGTTACCTGATTTAATTCTTTCGAATTTCCAACGACGCACTTTATTCTTAACCTCATTGTCAAAGGCTTTAACCCCTGTTGAAGAACCCACTATTTTAATCTTGATGATTTTGCCACTTGGGGCAATAGTGAAATTCAAATTTACTTTACCTGCAAAGCCAGGATGCTTTTTTAGGTATTTATTATAAATGTGGCGCAGTCCAGGTGAACGGCTTCTCACAACTCGCATGATTGATGCCTTAGAACGGTTACCACCGCCTTGACCCATATCAATATCAGAGCTGCTTGGTGCCTTGAATTTACCCTTAGCCCCAGTAGAAACAGCACCGCCGCCCCCCCCAAGAAGTCCACTCAACATATCTCCTATACCACCAGATCCACCTTCTGCATAGCCATCATTAAACTTTGAGGTTTTTTTACCCCGACGACCACCCAATTTGGTTTTCCCAGTCTTTTGAAGACCTGCAACATTTTTAAGAACCTTGTTAATATCTTTTGCAAAGCTCTTGTTTTTCATAAGCGAATAAGCGCTAAAGCCCGATTTAGTAGTACGTGAAGTCAGTAACTTCAATACACCACGACTTTGTGGAGCATTTGGAGTCCCTTTACCACGTTTTTTACCACCGCCACCGGTCTTTTTACGTTTCTTCTTAGCTTTTTTCTTTTTCTTCTCTTTTTTCTTCTCTTCCTTCTTTTTCTCATCAATTTTCATAACTGCCTCGATCTCAGCAGTTTCTTTAGCCAAGATAATTTCAGGAACAATTACAATAGTTGTAAATAACGCAGAAGCGATTAGAGAAATAATTATAAAGACAACAGAAAACTTATACACCCTTTCGTCTGATTCAGGCATCAGGGCTTCGGTAAACCTGTCGACTTCTTTTACCTTATTATTTTTAGGATCATTTTTAGTCATTGGTTCTCCTGTTAATCTCCTGGTGTTCTCTGCACTACTGCAAAGGCCACATTATTATATTCTGCAAATCCACAGGTCGCCATCACTTTGTACATAATGTCATACTCTGTATTTTTATCGAGCTGTACGATAACTTTACCACCTTCTTCACCGTCACCATCATCGCCTCTAATCAACGCAGCTTTCTTTTCAGCATCGCGCTTCTTTTTTAGCTCTTCGACCATTGGGGCTACAAGAAGCGAATCTTGTGCACGCACCAACTTCGTTTCAATAACAGGAACATTATCGATAAGCACCTGATCCGAATCAACAACAATCAACAAAGAAACTTCTGTCGGTTGCTTTTGAGAAACAGAGTAGGGAAGTTTCATATTGTCAGCTTGAGTAAGAAGGTTGCCTTCTGCAGCAAATGATTTAAGGAGAAACACAAGAACAATTGTAAATGCATCCATCATCGAGGTGATATTAAGGTTTTGTTCCTTATCACCATAGGTTCTACCCTTACGTGCCATTAGCTCCCTCCCAATTTAGCAAGTTGGATCTTAAAAAAGCCAGCTTCACGGGCAACATCCATAACATTAATCACTTTGTCAAACGCAATTTTATCATCTGCAAGCACAATAATATTCTGTGCATCAGGAAGATCACCAAAGCGATTATTAATACCAATTAATGTTTTAGCAAGCATATCATAGCCCGAGAGGTAATCTTCACGAAAACCATTAATTATTTCAGCATCAGCCTTACGGCCTGATCCCTCTTCAAGAGTTGCGACAATATCCCCTGCCTTGAGCGTATCAAGTTGTTGAATAAAGTTAGCAGTCGCATCAATAATAACTGAGTCATTACTATTATATACTGCTTTCATTATTTTACCAGGGTCTTTTGCAGATGTTTTTTCAAGCCCATAGAGGTGAATAGTCTCTATCTCATACTTCGAAGCAACATCGCCACTTTGACACTTCACAGGAGTTTGCTCATTAAATTTTGCCGGGTCAACACGAAAAGAACTCTCATCAGATTTACATCTGTAAGTATGCATTTCTTTCGTGTAAATTTTTGGCAATGAACCGCCACGAGCCCATAATTCCAATCCATCACCCGTAATAGCTACAGTTAGTGACAATGATTGATCATCAGGCTTATTGGGCGCATTATTCATTATAGATCTCGAAGGCATATTTACTTCAACAATTGCCATTTTCTGAAAAACGGCAACAGATAGTAAAAACGGAATTAGAATCGAAAAGAGATTCATTACCGGCAACAGATCGAGATCATCTGTTTTTATCTTTTTTCTTTTTCTCGACATGGATAATCCTTGAAAAGGTTAATCAATAATTTGATAGTTTCTATTTATCAAACAGATTGATAACTTTCAGTGATTTCTCTTCCATCTCTTCGATTATTCTCTCAGATTCCATTGAATAATACCCTTGAGCAAACATAAGTGGAATAGCCACAAATAGTCCACAGAATGTAGTATTCATCGCAACGGCAATACCATTTGCAAGTGCTGTTGGTCTCTCTGCTGCTGGTAAATTCGCTACCGCATCAAATGCCATGATCAAACCAAAAATAGTACCAATAAGACCGACGAGTGTTGCAACGTTTGCAAGAGTCATAAGCACACTTAAATAACGATTAACGCGTGGAGCTTCTGTGAGAAATACCTCATCAAGAGCTTTGGTCATACCTTTTTCACCACGGTCTTTATTAGACAATACAGCAAAGATACATTTTGCTAATGGAAGTTCAGATGTTTTCGCATAGTTAATAGCTTCCGATACTTTTTCAGATTTAAGCATTCCAGCAATATTTTTCATAAATTCTTTTCTGCCTTTGCCAGACTTAATCACGATGTAGTAAAATCTCTCTACTGCAAGACCCAGTGCAAGACCACCCATGATTGCAATCGCCCACATGAAGCCCCATCCGGATTGATCCAAGCCAAAACCTTTAAGAATAATACCCATTTATTTCTCCTGTTATATATCAGTGTTGTTGTATGATTTTTTAGCGTTCTCAATATATATAATAAAAAAACGCAAAAATACTTTTTCTATGTGTAAACAATCATCCCCCCGTTCCTCATTTTTTGAAGAAACAGGGCATTTAAATCTTGTGTTTCACAAAACAACATTATTTAACGCTAGGATACAAGTCTATTTTTGTTCTTTCCTCCACATTACGTATTTTTTACACCGAGAACAAAATGCGAACAGCACAATCAGCAAAGTCACCTAAAAACCGAACAGAAACACCAACTTACGAAAAACAACCCCAACTTTTCAGTACCTAAACCACTTCACTCGACAACTTAAGCCGAAATTGCAGGATTTCCAAAGAACAGCCTAACAAATAAATCGATCTTTTGTATTTAACTGGCATTTTTGGTATATTTACAACATCAGAAACAATAGGTGGCATTAAAAATGGCAAAAAAACATCTAAGTGGCGCAGAAATCATTATTGACTCTCTCAAAAAAGAAGGTGTTGAATGTGTATTCGCCTACCCCGGCGGCGCAGCAATACCTCTTTTCGACGCATTGCTCGATTCAACAATACAACTTATCCTTGTTCGTCATGAGCAATCTGCGGTGCATATGGCCGATGGATATGCTCGCGCAACAGGTAAACCTGGTGCTGTTCTCGTAACCTCCGGCCCAGGAGCAACAAATACATTGACCGGTATCTACACAGCGCATATGGACTCAGTTCCTATAGTTGTTATTAGTGGACAAACCATCACCTCACAACTTGGAAAAGATGCATTTCAAGAGAGCGACATCTCTGGGATGAGCTTTGCCTGTGTTAAACATTCATTTCTAGTTAAGAATGTAAATGAGCTCGCAAAAGTAGTGAAAGAAAGTTTCCATATAGCTAAAACAGGTCGCCCTGGCCCTGTACTTATTGATGTCCCTAAAGATGTATCGACAGCACCTTGCACCGCCCCCGTTGATGCAATCATTGATCTCCCCGGCTATTCCATACCAGAAAAAGGTGATGAAAGCGCAATACGCAAAGCAGCTGAACTCCTTTCAAAAGCCAAACGCCCAGTAATATTGGCTGGACAAGGATGCATAATTTCTGACGCATCAAAACAGGTTACTGAATTTGCAGAAAAACTACAGTCCCCTGTAACAAATACCCTTCTGGGCGCTGGTGCTATAGCTGGCTCAAACACCCTATCACTAGGGATGCTCGGGATGCATGGTACTGCATATGCAAATAAAGCCGTTGAGCAGTGTGACCTTATTATGTCTATTGGTTCACGTTGGGATGATCGTATTACAGGAAAGCTTGATGAATTCTGTAAAGACGCCGTAAAAATACATGTCGATATTGACCCCGCTGAAATTGGAAAAGTTCTTACTCCTGATGTATCCATCATTGGGGATGCAAAACATATACTCGAAGAATTAACGCCGTTAATTATTAAAGCCGACACTTCTAAATGGCTCAAACAGATCAACAGCTGGAAAAGTAAATATCCACTCCATTATAAAAAACAGGGTGGACTTAAGATGCAGCACATAATAGATGTTCTCCATCAAAAAACGTCAGGAGAAGCTATTGTAGCAACTGATGTTGGCCAACACCAAATGTGGACTGCTCAATTTTATACGCACAATGCCCCTCGCTGTTGCATCACCTCTGGTGGCGCTGGCACAATGGGTTATGGATTCCCGGCCCTTATTGGTGCAGCACTGGGCAATCCAAATAGACCGGCAATTGCAATTGTTGGAGATGGCGGCTTTCAAATGACCCTGATGGAACTCGCAACTATTGCACGCGAAAAAATACCCGTGAAAGTATTTGTTATGGATAACAAATTTCTCGGAATGGTACGTCAATGGCAAGATATGTTTTACGATAAACGCTATTCCGGTGTTGACCTCTCTGACAACCCTGACTTTTGTAAACTCGCTGATGCATATGGAATAAAGTCACTCAAATTAAAACGATCAGCTGATGTAGAAAAAATAATTGACCGCGCCCTTGACTTCAACGAAGGCCCTGTCCTTATTCATTGTGAAGTCGAAAAAGAAGCCAATGTTTTCCCGATGATTCCCGCTGGGGCTCCTTACTCAAGCATGATGATCGAACCACCAAAAGTAAAACTTGAAAAACCAACCGGGAGTACCTAATGCCCTATACCAAACATCCTGCACACTCGATTAGTTTACTTGTTGAAAATAGACCCGGTGCTCTGGTTCGCATCGCTTTAGTGTTTTCACGCCGTGGCTATAACATTGACTCACTTGTGGTATCTCCAGCTCAGAAGGAACGATTTGCCCGAATGAATATTGTTGCTCGTGGTAATCCAGATATTCTCGAACAGATCATCAAGCAGTTACAAAAACTTGTTGATGTACTCCATGCGAATGACCACACTGGTGATGACATTGTTGAAAAGGAGCTTGCGCTTATTAAAATCAAATGTCCGCCAGAGCATAGAACTGAGCTCTTACAGATCATCCAACATTTTAAAGCGATGACCGTTGATATGACTCCTGATTCTGCCATTATTCAGGTTACCGGTGATTCAGAAAAAATTGATTCAATGAAGGAACTTTGTGAAAAATTCAATATCATTGAATATATTCGCACTGGTAAAGTAATTATGGCTCGAGGAAGTGAAGAAACCTAATAGCTATCTAAAAATAAAAAAGCCCCTACTCTTTTTAAGAGTAGGGGCTTTTTTATTTTTCTATTGTAAGAAGACCAAGTGAAACGGGCTTTTGATCTTTACTCAAATACGCTTCAATATACAGATTCTGTGACAAAGGTATTAAGCGGAGGTCCATTACTTGCCCTCCATCATGAATACTCTGGTCACCTATAGGAATAAAGAGAATGCTCTCTCCTTGAAACTCAAAAGTATTCTGTTCAAAATTCATCACCCACTCTCGTCTGCCATCTTCGCTTTGCGTAATGATACAACTGTTGTCAGTTATATTACAGGTAACATCAAAATCTTCTGAATACTGTTCATTCCACTGCTTGCTAAAAGCACATGCAGTAACTTTTTTTCCACCATTTTTCTCAATACTCAAGTCATTCTCAGCCTGAAAAATATCTTGTGTAAGAGTATCTACTTGTTCATAAATATCCATGAGAACTAAATAGGACTCAATATTCTGTGGACATTTTGCAGTAGTAATAAACTCCTTTTGAATATCGAGTACTTTAAGTTGCAAATCTTCTGGTATATCTCCTGCCACTCGATATACCTCAAGATCTTTTGCAATCTGCTCTGGAAGTACTTTTACAACCTCTTTTTTATCATTATAGTAAGCATAACCCACCTCAGATTTAACTTTTTCGAAACAAATTTTTATATGCTCAGGTATAACACTTGCACCACCGGAAATAAAGTCAATACCAAGCTCTACATCCCATACCATACGAGCATCAACTGAATCAGATCGACGTACAGTACACATCGATTCTTCATTAATGCCATCAATGTAGACCAAATCAAGCTTAAGAGACGTTGCAAGGTCGATACTATCTTTTAAGTTAGTAATGACCCACAACTCAGGATGTGCCTGCAATAAGGCCTCAAACTCCCGGTCACCATTAAACTCTTTCAACAGTTCATCACCAGAGTCAATTCGGTCCTGAAGTTTTTTTGAAGATCGTGTTTTGACATCAGGATTTTTAAATGAAACCTCAGCCGAAAATAGAGTAATAACACTCAACAACACTACTGCTACAATTTTCATATACGCCTCAACAAATAATTCACTATCAATATAGAAAAGGAACTATAGAGAACGGAAAAAAGTGAGTCGCTTTGTATGTTCTCCTGTAACAACAATATTCTAAATTACAACTTACTCTCTTCTTTAATAGAATAAAGCACCGGCACCACAAATACACTGATAATGACCACCAACATACCCCCAAAAGACGGTATAGACATAGGGAGCATTATATCTGAGCCCCTTCCTGTACTTGTAAGGACAGGAATGAGTGCAAGGAGTGTTGTTGCTGTTGTCATAAGGCAAGGCCGTATACGCCTCGTTGCAGCCTCTATTACAAGTTTTCGTACCTCTTGCTTATCTGATGGTTTATGTTGTGAAAATTTCTGTTTGAGGTATTCACTGATAACGACACCATTATCAGAAGCAACACCAAAAAGAGCAATAAACCCCACCCAAACGGCGACGGACAAGTTTACCGTTCTAATCTGAAAAAGTTCTCGGAAATCGACTCCAAATAGTGAAAAATTTAGAAACCATTCAGTATTATAAAGGCCGATCAGTAAGAAGCCACCCGCCCAGGCCACCAAAATCCCACTAAAAATCATTAATGTTGTAGAGAAACTTCCAAACTGTAAATAGAGTATCAGGAGTATCACCAAAAGAGCAATGGGTAGCACAACCGAAAGAGTCTTCTTTGCCCTCAACTGATTTTCGTAATTACCGGTAAATATATAACTGACCCCATCAGGAATTGATAACACACCATTATCTATCAAATGCTGAAGGTGAGACTGAGCGACTTCTACCACTTCTGTCTCCGCTAAACCAGACTCTTTATCAAAGACTACATACCCTACAAGAAACCCATCTTCACTTTTAATGACCATAGGGCCTCTACTAAAATGTATAGTTGCGACCTGGGAAATGGGCACCTGCACCCCCCGTGAAGTCCGAATGAGCAGTCCGCGCATGGCATCTAAATCATCTCTTTTTTCTCTCATATAGCGGATACGAATGGGATAACGCTCTCGACCCTCTACAGTATACGAAGCTGTTCTCCCCCCAAGTGCAGTCATCAACGTCATCTGAATCTGCTTTATTGAGAGGCCAAATCGCGCCGCCTTTCTGCGATCAATGTCAAATTCCAAATAAGGCTTCCCTACGATCCTATCTGCAATAACCGTTGCAGGCTCAACCCCCTGAACTTCTTTTAAATGTTTTTCAAGAGTCAACCCAAACGCTTCAATAGATTTAAGATCAGGTCCCTTAATTTTTATACCCATCGGTGCACGCATACCACTCTGGAGCATCACTATCCGCGCTGCAATGGGCATCAGTTTTGGAGCAGAGGTCACCCCTGGTATCTTGGATACTTTTACGATTTCACTCCAAATGTCATCAGGAGAATTGATATGGGTCCTCCATTGACGCACCCTTTCCCCCAAGCTATCAACTCCATACTCATTTTTATAATTAATCACAATTTCATACATAGAGGTGGGCGCTGGGTCAAGAGACGTCTCTGCACGCCCTAATTTACCTACTGCCATCTCAACTTCTGGAATGGTCTCTATCATCTGATCAAGGAGCGCAAGCTGTTCTTGGGCCTCTTCAAACCCCGCATGAGGCATGGTAGTAGGCATAAGAAGATACGATCCTTCATCAAGGGCGGGCATAAATTCATTACCTGTTGTTCTCCAAATATTGCCTGCAATAATTAATATCATAATAGGAGCAGACAAAAACAATACCTTATGCTCTAAGCACCACCCCAACATCTGAGGGTAGTATTTTATAAATAACTGAATAAGCCACAGTACTCCAAAGAGTAAAAGTGATACAAAAAGAAGATTAAGAAATTCACCAAATTCAGGCCCAAGGGGCAACCAATGGTGAGAAAGTGTTACTGTTGCTAGTACTAATAACCCTCGAAGAAACCATTTGTTACTACGCTCCTGACGCTTTGTCGAAAAATCTTTTCCTTTTTTAAATAGAAGAACCGCAAGAGGCGGAATAACAAAAAGAGATAATGCAAGTGCACCACCAAGGGCAAATGTTTTGGTAAATGCAAGAGGCTTAAAAAGCTTACCCTCTGCCGCAGTCATAGTAAACACAGGTATAAAGCTAATTATCGTTGTGGCAACCGCAGTTACAACCGCCCCAGCAACCTCTTTTGTCGCCGTATAGACTACCATCACTTTGGAATCTTTTTCTGAAGCCTGTTGCAAGTGGATTACGATATTTTCGGAAATAATTATCCCCATATCAACCATAGTGCCAATAGCAATTGCTATTCCCGACAAGGCCACCACATTTGCGTCAATACCAAATAGTTTCATTGCAATAAAACAGGCAAGTACTGCCGCTGGGAGTAATAATGAAATAACAATACTTGATCTAAGATGACCGAGCATAAATAAAATAACAATCACTGTAATTAAGATCTCTTCACTCAACGCGCGACTTAAAGTATCTAACGTCTCATATATAAGACCCGCCCTATTATAAAAAGGAACGATGCTCACTTTACTTATGGTGCCATCATCAAGAACTCTTTGAGGAAGCCCGGCCGCGATCTCTGCAATTTTTGTTTCAATACCCTTTATCGCCTCGAGTGGATTGTCTCCATACCGAACGACAACCACTCCGCCCGTTACGTCAGCGCCACCTTTATCAAGTGCTCCTCTCCGCGGGGCCGGCCCCAAATAAACATGAGCCACCTGCTCCAGATAGACAGGATGATTATCATGATCTTTGATGACCGTTGCTTTAAGGTCATCAATGTTTCTCACATACCCTTTACCGCGAATCACATACTCCATGCGATTAATCTCTACCGTCCGGGCTCCAACATCTTGATTAGACTCTGACACTGCCTTATACACCTGTTCGATACTCACATCATAATGGCGTAATTTATCGGGGTCAATATCTATCTGATACTCCCGAACCATTCCACCCGCTGCGGCTACTTCTGCAACCCCCTCAACACTTTGAAGAGCATAGCGAACATAAAAATCATTGATACTCCGTAACTCGTCGAGATCCCACCCACCAGTGGGGTTTCCTTCAGGATCTAGTCCTTCAAGGGTGTACCAATAGACCTGCCCTAATGCCGTCGCATCAGGCCCCAATGCAGGCTGAACCCCTGTCGGAAGAATTCCTACAGGAAGACTACTCAATTTTTCAAGTATTCTGCTCCGAGACCAATAGAACTCAACATCTTCTTTAAAAATCACATAAATACTAGAAAATCCAAAATATGAGTATGACCGAATTGTCTTAACCCCAGGAACCCCCATAAGCTGTACCGCCAACGGATAGGTGATTTGATCCTCAACATCCTGCGGTGATCGACCATTCCAGTTGGTAAATACAATTTGCTGATTTTCACCAATATCAGGAATAGCATCAACAGGAATAGGAGAGCGGGGAAGTCCACCTAGGTCCCAATCAAAGGGAGCTGTTGAGAAACCTGCAAACAAAACTCCTAACAATACAATAAAAACTATCAACTTTTTCTCTAAACTAAATCGGATAAGGTTCCCAATGAACCCTGGATTGGGGTCAGTGATCTTCTGTGACATTACTGCCCCCCTTTAGGCTTGGAAAGTATCAAACGTTGCTCCCCACATTCAAGCATAGCACTTCCATAATAAGGGTTTTTCACATCGCCACCCTGCTGCAACCATTCAGCTCCGTTATTTTTATTTGCCATTGGACAAAAATAGATTGCAGCCCCATTTCCTGGTTTTAATTTGGTACTCCGAAGCCACTGTATCAAGGTTGTAGAAAGAGTAAGGAATTCACTCCGTATAATATTTATATCACCAGACTCTGCGGAAGCCTTAAAACTAGCGGCCTTATGTTTCGCATGTCCATCATTTAATGTTTTTGGTATAGAATGTAATTGTGTGGCAAGGGACAGTATACTCGCCTTCGCATTTTCCACATCATCTGCTACTAGTGCCTTCTGTAAGGTGATATAGCTCGCAAAATAAGTTTCCAACCACTCCCCCCCTTTCTTATCAAGTACTGCTTTCTTTACCGCACTCTTTTCGTCCTCACTTTTGCTCTTTTTTTTCTCCATAGCACTATGATTATGAACGCCTACCGAGGCATCTCCTTGAGGATACATCACCGAAGGAAGTGCTTGAATTTGCATTGCTGCATCTATTTTAAATGCACCACGCGCGACAACAACATCATTTTCCTGAAGGCCGCTCAGTACTTCATAAAAAGCACCAACATGCCCACCCAATACTACAACTTTCCCGGTATAGACCCCCGGCTCTATCTCTATATAGACAACGGCTCTTTCACCCGTTAATAGTGGTGCTGACTCTGGTATCAATAACTTCTCTGTTAATCCTTTAACCGAAATATTTCCCCTGACTAACATTCCAGGTTTAAGCATGTTCTTTCTATTTGCGACAGATAATCGCACTTTTACTGCACGATTCATTTTATCCAAAACAGGATGAATAAATTCAACAGTAGATTTAAACTCTTCTCCTGATAAACTCTCAGTCTTCAACATCACTTTTTGCCCAATTTTAATCCCGGGTAAATCTTGTTCAAATACATCGAGTTCTACCCAAAGTGACTGAGTTGAGCCCAATTTCACTAAAGGAGAGCCTATTTTTACATATTGCCCCTCTTCGACACTACGGTGAACAACAACACCACTATACTTTGCCCGTTGAATTACCCTTTCTGAGTTAATAGTCGATAAATTTTTGATATCATCATCATCAAGTCCTAAGAGCTTAAGTTTTTTATGTACCGATTGCTTGAGCCGATCATTATCTGACCCTTTAGATTGACGCCACTCTTCTGCAGCCGCATATAACTCAGGACTATAAATTTCAGCGATAACCTGCCCTTTTTTAACATACTGCCCAGTATATGAAACATTTAACTTTTCGATTCTCCCTCCAAACCAAGCAGTCTCCGTTTTTAACTTTGTTTCATTCCATACTAACTCACCTACCAGTTCAAGGATTGAATTTCTTGTTGCCTTTTGAACACGCGTGGTTCTCACACTTGCAAGTTTACGTGAATACTCAGAAAGCCTGATCTGTGGTACTCCAGTTGCACCTAAATTTTCATTTCTTTCAAGGGGTATTAAATCCATTGCACACAGCGGACACTTCCCCGGTTTGGGCAATTTTATTTGGGGGTGCATGGAACAGGTCCACACGGTTTCTTCTAAGTGAGTACCAGTATGATCATGTACATCAGTTACAGATGACGAGGTTATTTTACCCACAAAAAAAGCAGCAACTACTAATAATGATATGCCGATTATCTTAATTCTCTTTTGAGCAGTATCTCTCATGGTATCTCCTTATTTACCACCATGTAGGGGTAGTTAAAAGCGGTGGTACTATCACCACCAATCCAAAGTACTTTTGCTTTTGATTGGAATTCAGTTTTAAGTGCTTGATGTATCCGTAGTTGCAGCTTAAGAAGCATACGATAATCATCAAGGAGTTGCATAAAATCGATATTTCCAACGGCAAATTGATTCTCTTGTACCCGTATTGATTTTTCAATATCCGGCACCACTCGATCGGTATACAATGACTGTATTCGTTGAGCCTCAGTAATTAGATTTTGTGTAGTCTGTAACAGAGCATCGAGGGAATTTCTCGTCTCTTGAATTCTGATAGTGGCTTGTTGAGTTCCAAGCTGAGCTTTTTGAACCCGGGCATTCGTTTGAAGGATATTGAGCGGTAGACTTATGCCAACCGTCAGCATCCAAGGGTCTTTACCGCTTCCGGCCATACCAACAGCCTCACCAGTTTGTATATAGGTCGCCCCTACCGCCAGATCGGGAAAATAACCACCCTTCGAAAGTTCCTCCCTCTCTATCCAAATTTCTCGCTGTAGCTGATTTTCTTGTAATTGTGGACTGATACTCAAGGCCGAATCCAAAACCTTATTTCCTGCTAGCTTCGCATACATTGCCAATGAATCACTAAAAGATTCACTCAACATCTTACGATTGAGAAATATTCCAAGTCTCGTATATTGATCTGCTAGTTTGCGCTCAATAGTAAAAATATCCTCTTGGAGTACCGTCACTTCCGTCTCCATTTTTATTACTCTACTATAGGAAGTCCGCATAGATTCATAGTCAGAACGTAGTTTTTCCAGCCAATTTTTATAGAGGGCGTGTGTTTTTTTATTTATTTCTCTCGCTTTGGTAAGATAACATATTTCAGACCAGATTATTCTCACCTGATATACAACGCTCGCTTGCATCGCCTGAAGCTCTATCCGCTGCTTATCAACTTCTACTTCAGCAACATCAACCTGATCTTTTAACTTTCCAAGCCATGGAATTTTTTGAGTAATACTAAACTTCTGTTCCTGAGGTCCAACCTTAGTTTCAACAGATTCACCATACCACCCATAACCCAAAACTGGATTAGGTAAGCTTCTGGCAATAGAGACATCGGCATTGCCCATTGCTATTTTTTGGCGAACAATTTCAATATGTGTCCCCTTACTCAATGCTTCTTCTGTAACGCCTGATAGAGTAGCAGCCCCAAGATTACTACTTAACAGCAAAGCAATTGTAACACCCCATTGTAGCAACATATTCATGATCTATCCTTTCCATTCATATACAGTAATTACATAAACTATATGCCTCAACCAATGTACATTAATCCTGTGAACATTGAGTACAAGCACGAGGCTCAATAATGACTTATTTTAACATATTGAGATATTACTTACAACACTATGAAGCTTACTCTCAATAAACAATCGAATCAATCTAAAAGGTAACAGAATTTGAAACAAAGAATGGAAAGGATTGCTCCATTGCATAATATTGAAATGTATTTATAGGATTAGTTTACTGCCTAACTCTGCCCTACGAATTTTAACTGTAAGTCAAAAGAGCCCTCAAGAGTTTTTTCAATTTTAGATATGAAGATATGAGGCATTTAAAATGAAGGCGTACATTAGTACGCCAAATCTGAAATAACGAAATAGATTCGTATATACAATTGAAAAAATGGAGTTAAGGAGAGTCGAACTCCTGACCCTTTCGCTGCCAGCGAAATGCTCTACCAACTGAGCTATAACCCCAATTCGAGTCAAAAGTTAACAATTTAATGACTATTTGCAACTCAAATTATATCTTGAGCAGATCTAACTCATTAACTTTTACTGAATAATTTGATGAGTTGCTAGATTTATTGAAAACCTTAGGAGTTGGAATGAGCACAAATGTTGATTTTGAAAAACTACTCGCCGCTGGTAAAGCCGATATCTACGATTCACAAATAGGTACTTGGTGGCTTTCACAGTGTTCTGACCAGGATCACCTAAACGCTTATACAAACATTGTTCAAACATGTGCTCAATACTACCGCAAAAATAACTTACCCGACCCTAAATTTATTGTCGATTATGCCTGTGGCTCTGGTGAGTTAATGATTCTACTCAATGAAGTGTTCCCACACTCAACTATCATTGGTGTTGATGGCTCCGACAAATTACTCAATGCATTTGTTGCACGCTCTGACGGCAAAGCATCTATTACTCAATCTGAAGACCTTTTTACAGAAGATGGCTCTCAATTTCGTCTTTTTTGCTCAAAGCTCCCTAATTTCGAAATCCCACAAGGGAAAGCTGATCTAGCAATTCTCTGTTTCCCCAATTTAATTACTGATGATGATAGCTTAGACCTTTTTAATGATAATGGATATGCTGATGCACAAGATAATGATGTTGCTGGAATGCTTGCGCGATTTAGAGAAATGGACCCTGAAGATGAAGTAGATGCTAACCCTGACAAAGAAGATATTTTTGACGATCTTATGACTGCTCGGGTTTATGCCAATAACATCAGGAAATTTTTAAATGACTCGGGAGTGTTTGTCCAAGTCGACTATGCCAATGCGCCTCGTGAAGAGCTCACAGATCTTGTACAATGGCGATGCCTTTTTAGTGAATGCGCCTTAGAAAGGCCCATTAAAGATGAAGAATCCACTGTTCTCTTCGGATTTGATGAAAGTTCTTACACAGATTCTCCAGTAATTATGGATGTCTTTCATCAGACTGGTGACCCAACCGACAAAGAAGGCGGCTACCACATAAATATCTTTAAGGCTCAATAATGATTGGAGTCTTTGATTCTGGATATGGTGGACTCACCATTTTAAAAGAGTTTTTTAAAGAGCTCCCGGATCATGACTTCATCTACCTTGGCGATAACGCTCGAGCCCCCTATGGACCACGTTCATTTGACTCTATATACACCTACACATTAGAGGCGGTCGAAAAGCTCTTTTCACTCGGGTGCCCCTTAGTTATTGTAGCTTGCAATACTGCATCAGCTAAAGCACTTCGAACTATTCAACAAAATGACCTACCACAATTAGCTCCAAATAACAGAGTACTTGGCGTACTGAGACCTACTATCGAAGAGCTCCCCAAGCTTTCAAAAAATGGGCATATTGGGATTCTGGGCACCCCAGGAACTATCAATTCAAAATCATACCCTCTCGAAATAGAAAAACTCCATAAAAAACTTGTTGTTTCGCAACAACCCTGTCCAATGTGGGTACCCCTTGTCGAAAACAACGAACACAAAAGTCAAGGTGCTGACTATTTTATCGAAAAGGACATTAAAAGCCTCCTCGCCCAAGACTCCAATATCGACACTATTGTACTAGGATGCACACACTTTCCCATGCTCATAGAAAAAATCAAGTCTTACACTCCAGAAGACATTACCATCGTAAGTCAAGATGCTCTTGTTGCACAAAGCCTCAAAGGTTATCTTATCAGACACCCTGAAATAGAATCTCAATGTTCAAAAAATGGATCACACCAATTTTTTACTACTGACTCAATTGAAAACTTTCAGGCCCACGGATGTGACTTTTTAGGTATTCCATTCGAAGCAAGAAAAATCACCATAAATAACAGCTAGCAATAACTCATAGATTTTTACAAAAAGTTTACAAAAGCCTTTGAAATCTAGAGAAAATTAATAGCTTTTCACTATCGGCCTCCTTTTCGAAGTGAGGCCCTATTTATATGATTTTAGAGAAAAAAGGGTGAAATTCAAGGTTTTTGAATTTTGCCCTTAACATTTAAGGAGCAAATAATGGAAAAACTCCAAATAAATTTGGAAGGGTGGCAAGATTACCGTGGTAATCATGCCGGAATCCTTCTTTATGTCGATACCAGTAAACAATCGGTGCTTCCTGTTCGAGATCAGCTTAATGAAAACGAAAAGGGATACCTTACTGAGCCTAATTATGAAACATCAACCTATGGAATGAAAGGCCCCTTTAATACAAAGGCTATTAACTCTATAGTTAAAAATAAGCACCGCTATATTCTCTTTGGAACCAAATATCAAGGATTAAATGAAGAGTATACTGATAAATATCTCATAATTGGTTATATGAGAATAGACAAGGTTAAAGACCTTCGTGCCCGTCACGTCCACGAATATATGCGTAATCCAGATGCTGTCGAACCTGAATGCATAACCCTCGATCGAGCAATGGCTTGTTATTCAGAGGATATAAAATTTTTCTCACTTGAGGACTCCCTAGAAGTAACTAAAGAGTTCTTAAAAGAGATGGGATACAAAGGACGTATTACTCGTCAAATGAAATTGCTCCTTGAAGATGAAAACCTTGATAGAGTAATAACTCATTTTAGTGATAAAACAGATATATCAGAAGAGTATATTGCTACTGCTCAGGAGTTTGTTGAAGCACTCGAAGAGGCAGAAGACGAAGACGAGATAGAAGAAGCTACCGTAGAACCCGTAGAAGAAGATGACGATTGGTAGTATTTACTCATTAAGTATTTATGAAAAGCAGCCCTTAGGCTGCTTTTTTTGTATCCACTCCCATACTTTAGCACTCTATATTCTGAGAGTAGCACATTCTTGACAGCCGCTCTCAACCCTCAAATATTTAAAACATTACAAACGCCATCTTCCAAAACAATTCCAAATCTTTTAAAACAGTTAAAAGAAAAGTGTTAATAATCATTAACATACTCTAATACGATTACTTTCTGTTTGACTTAAATAGTAGAGTACCTAGATTTGTTCCCAGAATGAGAGAGTCATTATATCATTCAAAAAATACATTAGATTCTAAAGCGGACACTAAAGAATCTAATGGGGACACAACACATTCTTTTGAGGGCATCATACCAATCATTTAGCGGTAGTTTGTGCTGTCATCATTCCTGAACGTGGAGTGTTTTTGTTAACCCTATATACAACAAAAACAAACAAAGGAAGGAACAATTGAAAATATTTAGAGGACTTTTTAAAGCCACTTTACTAATACTTTTACTTTCGGTTTTCTCATATGCTGAGCTAATTGAAACGGGTCGAACAACTATCCCTGGTTTATCAAACAACCGAAACTTTATAGTATCTAATGGGAATTATACTTATGTTGCTGACAAAGAAAATGGAATTATTAATGTAATTTCTGTCATTAACAAAAACACTCCCGCACTCGTATCAAGTATTGATGTTGGAAATGTAATTTTTGATATGGATATTCACAACGGCATGCTTTATCTTGTCGTTGCAAATTCTGGTGTTCTAATATATGAACCGTTTGGATCATCGATAACTCTAATCCACACACTCCATAAATCGAATGTATCCATAAATGCCTTACATATAGCTGGAAACTATTTATACTACAAATCTGGTGCGTATCTCGATATACATTATATTGGAAACGGCAATAAGACTTCCATAGAAAACATCCAGCCATCGCCTTCAGTTAGCCCAAATTTTTACTATAGAAATAATTCTACTATCAGATCCTTTACCGTTTCTAAAGATGGACGCTATGTTTTTATTGCTGACTATAGCAACAGAATAACCTCACTATTAAATACTTTCACTTCTCTTGTACCACGTCAAACCTACTCTTCTACTGCAGACAACATAGAGACAGATGACAATGGTCAATTTCTATCGACAGTAGAGTACAATGGAGGCTGGAAGCTTTTCACCATTTACTCACTATCCAATGGCTATTTCATGCAAAGAAAATATCAATCATCTATTGCAAGTGTGGGTACTTCTGTATTTGACAGTCAAAACAATAACCTTTATGTTAATAATCATTACACAAATGGGAAAGGGATTTTTGAATATTCACTGAGCAACCCTTATTCACCAACTCTTACAGCTCAAGAAACTATTGAAACTACCCAGTTTGGTGGACTTACATTCAACAACAACTATCTCTATGTAACCACAGCCGCTAATGAATTTATTGTTTACGCAACGGGTGATTATATAGGTCCAACGGTAACTATAAATGCTGCAACACTTCGTCATGGTATTAGTAATGGCTCTGTTAGCATTACTGCTGACGAGTCACAAACAGGTGGTTCAGCAATTAAAGCTATTTACTATAACGTTGACGGTTCATCTTATGCAGGCTTAGGATATAATGATGGCGCTATTTCACAAACAATGATTAAAAGTGAAAGTAGAATTCTTTCCTTAGGCAATCACACACTTTGTGCAAAGGCCAATGACTACAATAACAATTTCAGCGCCCCTACATGTATAACAGTGACACTTTCAAACAGTGCACCTATAGCTCAAGCAAATCATGATATTCTTTCAGCAATTAATGCTCAGTGTGAAGCATCAGTTCTTCTTAACGGAAATCAATCATCAGATCCTGAAAACCAATCTCTTAATTACAAGTGGTCTGGTGCCTTTGGAGAACTAACATATAACAGTACCAACATAGCGCTTAACGCAGGCCAGTATAATGCAACCCTTACAGTAACTGACTATTATGGCGCGACGAGTAGCGCCATAACTACAATCAATCTTGTAGATGGCATTGCACCTACCATGACTGCACTCCCGTCAGTTCCAGCAGTAGAAGCTACCTCATCAAATGGCGCTGAAGTAACTCTCAGTCTTCCAACGGTAGCAGATAACTGTACATCAGGAATCACTGCAACACGTGCTCCAACAGGAAGCCAATTTCCACTTGGAAACACAACAGTGACATACTCAGCAGTTGATGCTGCAGGCAACAACGTATCTGCTACTACTACAGTAACAGTACACGATACAAAAGCACCTGTTATCCCTGCTATCGAAAACATCATTAAAGAAGCAACTGCAGCGCAAACTCCAGTATCTGTTCTTGCTATTAATGCATCAGACATTGTAGATGGTACGGTTGCTACTACAAATAATGCATCAGCAACTTTCGCTGTAGGAAGCCATACTGTAACATATTCTGTTACTGACAAAGCGAGCAACACTGCATCAAAAGAGATCGTAGTAACTATTACTGATAAAACTGCTCCGGTAATTACTGGTACATCTGATGTTTCAAGTAATGCATCTGCAGCGCAAACAGTCGTTATTCTTCCTGCTGTAACGGCATCTGACCTTGTTGACGGAACAGTTATTGTTACTAACAATGCACCAGCAACATTCTCTGTGGGAACTACAATTGTTACATACTCTACTACTGACGCTGCTGGAAACACTGCGACGGCAACTCTTACTGTTACAGTGACTGACAAGACTGCGCCAGTTATTTCTGGAAATGCTGACGTTTCTGTTGATGCGGACCTTGAGCAAACTACTGTTTCCCTGCCTACTGTTACTGCACTGGATAACGTTGATGGAGCAGTTATTGTTTCAAACGACGCTCCTGTAACTTTCACTGTTGGGACTACAATTATTACATACTCTGCAACTGACCATGCTGGAAACACTGCTACAGTAACTCTTGCTGTCACTGTGACTGATAAGACTGCACCTGTTATTTCTGGGAATGCTGACGTTTCTGTTGATGCGGACCTTGAGCTAACTACTGTTACCCTACCTACTGTTACTGCACTGGATAACGTTGATGGAGCAGTTATTGTTTCAAACGACGCTCCTGTAACTTTCACTGTTGGGACTACAATTGTTACATACTCTGCAACTGACGCTGCTCGAAATACTACTACAGCAACTCTCACTGTTACCGTAACTGACGTAACTGCACCGGTAATTAACGCTCTCGAAAGCATAACTCTTGAAGCGACTGGTCCTGAAACATCTGTTGAAATGCTTGTAGTTACCGCAAAAGATAATGTTGATGGTTCAATTGTAACCTCTAACAATGCTCCTAACGTTTTCACGCTCGGATCACACATAGTCACATTCAGTGCAATTGATGCTGCAGGAAACATTTCTGAAGCGACAATGACTGTTACTATCACAGACCTTACAGCACCAGAAATTCCAACAATCGAAAACATTACTGTTGAAGCAACTGCTGCCGAAACAGAAGTTGTTGTTGATGAAGTTGTTGCTCTCGACCTTGTTAACGGTGAAGTCGCAGTGTCACACGATGCACCTACAACATACCCTGTTGGCGAAACAGTTGTTACCTATACTACAAGTGATGCTCAATCTAATGTGTCGACTCTAACAATTATTGTAACGGTAACAGATAACACTATTCCTGATGTAACTGCTCCTTCAAATATTATTGTAGAAGCGACTGCTGCAGGAACTCCAGTTACCTTAGATGATGCTTCTGCACTTGACTTAGTTGACGGCTTTCTAGCCCCTTCTAACGATGCACCTGCAGCATTCTCAGTCGGCATTACCACTGTCACCTATTCATCTACGGATGCTGCAGGGAACACTGGTAGTGCAACAATGACTGTTACAGTAACAGACAACACTGAGCCTGATCTTACTGTTCCAGATGATATTACCGCTAAGCCTGAAGGCTTTATGACTTCTGTTGTCATTCCTACCAGTTTGGCTTTTGATCTTGTTGATGGCAAATTAGAGCCTTCTAATGACGCACCTTCAGAGTTCCCTCTTGGTACTACAGTAGTAACCTATACTGTTACTGATATAAACAACAATACAGCGACCAAAACTATAAATGTTAATGTTGAATTCTCGGGACTTTATGAAATTCAGAATACTAATAGTGAGCGTTGTATTGAAGTGTATAAAGCTGAAAAATACAATGGCTCAAATGTTTCACAATTTTACTGTAATAATACATTTGCACAGAGATGGGACATAAGCCATATCGGTAATGGCATTTATACTTTGAAAAACTTAAATGCAAATAAATTCCTCGACGTTCAAGATGCGGGATTAAATGAGAATGTTCAAATTTGGGGATCAAAAACTACTGGGCCTTCACAGCAATGGAGAATCACTCTTGATGCAAGTGGTATTGCACACTTAAACCCTACATCTGACCTTAATGAGTGTCTCGATGTTCAAGGTGCATCCACTGACGATAATAGAAATGTTATTTCATATACGTGTAACGGTACCGCTGCCCAAGACTTTATTCTTACTGATGTGAACTACAAACCAACACACCTCTCAGGCATATTCGAAATCAGAAATGATGTGAGTAATAAATGTATCGATGTGTCTGCTGCATCAACTGATTACGGCGCCAATGTTCAGCAATGGGAGTGTAACTTTACTGGTGCTCAGATGTGGGAATTCAAACATATCGAAGGTGAATGGTATGAACTTATAAACTTTAATTCTGGACTATTACTAGATGTTTCATGGGGTGGTTCTAATGAGAATGTACAACAGTGGGGTGACGTAAATAGTTCTAGCCAGCGCTGGAAAATTGTAGAGTCAGGGAATGGTACTTACAACCTAAAACCTAAATCTGATGGCAATGAATGTTTAGACGTCCAAGGACAAGCAGAATGGTCTGGCGCCAATATTATATCAGTACAATGTAATGGAACTGGAGCACAACGCTTTCAACTCATTGACTTAGATTACTAGAAATTAAACATCTTTCTATAATATCAAAGGGCCCCTTCAATAATGAAGGGGCCCTTTTTTAATAACAATTCTAATTAATATTTCTCTAATATTTTAAGTAATATATTCCAACTTGGAACCAATAGTTAGATGCCAATCACCTTTCTTTTCCGTAACTGAAATTTTATAGGGAAGAACCTCAACCCCCACACTCTGTACCACCTTAGCTGCATCAGCATATGCAGGGTCAATTTCTTTTGCAATACCATACGCAATTGCATCTGTTCTATTTACCAAATAGAACATGACACCTCTATTCCCCTTCTTAACTTCGCGCTCTAATTCATGAAGATGTTTTAGTCCTCGACTCGTTACAGAATCTGGGAATTTTGCCACTCCACTATCCTCATTATGAAGATAAGTCACATTTTTAACTTCAACATATGCTTTGGTATCTGCGTATTCTAGGAGTATATCGATACGTGAATTTTCTTCACCATACTTAACCTCAGTTTTAATAGCCCTATACCCAGAGAGCTCTGGTATTATACCATCCTCTATTGCCTCTTTAACAAGATGGTTTGGGAGTTGCGTATTTACGCACACTATTGCACCATGAGAGAGTTCCAGCAAATACAATGTATACTTTAACTTTCTTTTGGGATCATTATTGGGCAATAAGTAGGCAATGATAGACCCATCTAAAAGGGTTTTCATACTACCCGTATTAGGGCAATGTGCAACAACAGTTTCACCGGTTTCCAAAGCCACATCGACAAAAAATCGTTTATAGCGCTTTAACAATGTCCCTTTTATAAGGCCCTTAATTATCATCTTACTCTTTCGAATACTTGGTCATTTCAACTGCAATTGATCCGACAAGAATTTTTGATTTAACCAATACCGGTATTTTTTTATCATCATTGGTTAGCCAAATGGTAAGTTTTCCTTTTGCTTCAAAAAGCCCATCCTCATCAAGTATGGGCTCTACAACAATACAATCAAATTCACCCGCTTCAACTTCGACTGTTTCATACCGATGGGCTATTACCTTAAGCTTATACTCTTTCTTTCCAGAGATTGCATTAAACTTATACTCATTACCTGGCTCTAGGTCTAATGTTCTAAACAGATAAAATGCAGATGTTATGGTATGACTTAAGGTATCAAGAGTGACAACAGTATCTGTATATCGTTTAACAGTCAAGAGATTATCATCTTTATCAAATACTGTATCTGCTAAATGAGCGGAAAGAGACTCTAAGTCTTGTTGGATATGTACATGGTTATGCCAAGAACCCTCATTATTAATTTTTTTAAATGTTGAAGGTATGAGGTCACTCTTACGAGCCTGAGTCAA
The DNA here is from genome assembly GCA_051532035.1 of Fibrobacterales bacterium. Taxonomy (GTDB): domain Bacteria; phylum Fibrobacterota; class Fibrobacteria; order Fibrobacterales; family JAOPTW01; genus JAOPTW01. The sequence continues at coordinate 32,705 of JAOPTW010000015.1, forward strand.
AATTGTATCCTGTACAGGATACACGGCTTCAAAAAAACCATTATTCCATGCTAATGCTTTGAAAATCAGTCCGGTACTATCTTGAGGATCCTGCAACACTTCCATAGTTGCATTTCCTGCAGTAATAAACCCATAGTTTATCTCATAGGTAATTTTTTCTCCTACATGAAATGGTAAGAGTATTTTCTTTTGAGAGAAAAGGGAGGTACTAATTAAAAAAATAAAGAGTAATAAGTATTTCACATGAAACCTCAGATTGAAGTATAAAAAAAATACAAAATTGATAGACCTTAAGTAGTTAAATAAACGTTTCTAACTTACCTGCACCCTGTCTAAGAACTTTCCATTCTCCATCTACGTAATCAATAAGTGTCGAAGGGTTTGATATAGGGTATTCATCCAAAAGTACCATCTGATCAACCTGTTCGCTCCATAACTCGGCCTGAACCACTGCATCATGTACATAGGGTTCTCCTGTTATGTTGGCACTTGTTGATAATAAAAACCCATTCCATTTAGAAAAGAGAGAAGAAAGAAATTGAGATTCACCGAACCGTACACCAATTTTACCCGTTGGGCCAACAAGATGATCCAAGCGTTTGTCCTTTGAAGGAAGTAACAAGGTAAAAGGTCCAGGCCAGATTTTACTAATCAAATCAAGTTGATCATGAGTTAAATCAAAATAGATAGACAATATATCAGGGTCCCCTATGAGTATTAAAAAAGGATTATTAGCCGGTCTATTTTTAAAATCATAAATCTTCGATACCGCTTGGCTATTCAATGCATCGCATCCTAGGCCATAAATAGTATCTGACGGGTAGAGAAGTGTTCCCCCACCATTAAGGTGGGAGATACATTCATCAATTTGTTCAACGGAAATAGCTGAGGTCAATTAGATATCTCCTAAACTGACACGATACTCTTCTAGTTTTATTGCTAAGGTTTCATCACCAAGCGCAAGGATTGATAATGCGAGATAGCCTGCATTTTTTCCATTACCAATACCAACAGTCGCTACAGGAATCCCTGGAGGCATCTGTACTATTGAGTGTAACGCATCAACACCTTTCAAAGGCCCGCCATCACCTGGAACTCCAATAACAGGAAGAGTTGTATGCCCTGCAAGCACTCCTGGAAGTGCTGCCGCAAGTCCGGCTACTCCGATCAATATTTTAACACCTCGGCCTTTTGCCTCTTTAGCATATTTACATGCCTTGTTTGGAGTACGATGAGCACTTAAAACATTATACTCCCATACTATGCCAAACTCATCAAATACTGATGTGATTTTCTCAATAATAGGTTTATCTGAGGTCGACCCAGAAACTATCCCTACTTGCACGTTATCAGTTAATTCAAACATATTATACTCCTTGTATTCGTTTTAAACCTTTTTGACCAATATCTTTTCTATAAAAAACATCATCAAATGACACCTTAGATGCGCCTTCATACGCTCTATCAATTGCTTCTTTAAGTGTATCACCTTTACCCATCATTCCTAATACACGACCACCCGCAGAAACAATATCATCACCAACCTGTTTAGTGCCCGCATGGATACAATACATTGTTTCATCACGAACTAAATCGAGCCCTTGGATAACTTTTCCTTTTTCATAGCCCCCTGGATACCCACCTGAAGCGAGTACAATAACTGCAGCAGAACCTTTGTTTTCTTTTACTTCAATATCTGAGACATTACCACAGGTAACAGCATGGAGTAGTTCAAGAAGATCACCATCATAGAGTGGTAAAATCACCTGAGCTTCAGGATCACCAAAACGGACATTGTACTCAACAACTTTTGGTCCTTGTGGTGTTACCATTATCCCAACGTATAAAACTCCAACATAAGGACATCCTTCAGTAACCATACCATAAAGCGTTGGCTCAATAATGGTCTCTTTTACTTCGGCTAACAATTCTTCAGTAACAATAGGTGCCGGTGAATAAGCGCCCATCCCCCCGGTATTCGGTCCTTCATCATTGTCAAAAATTCGTTTGTGATCTTGTGCAGTAGAAAGAACCACATAATCAGTTCCATTACAGATTGCAAAAATTGAGGCTTCTTCACCAGTCATAAACTCTTCTATGACTACCTCTTTACCCGAGTCACCAAACACTGCTTTTTCACCAAGCATATCGGTAACAGCATCAAGTGCCTCTTGTTCGGTCATACAAACAATAGCGCCTTTGCCTGCGGCAAGCCCTGAAGCCTTGACAACAATAGGAGCACCCATTGCTTTAATATATCCCACTGCTTTATCAAGCTCAGTAAATTTTTTGTATGCAGCAGTTGGTACAGCGTACTTTTTCATCACATCTTTAGAAAATGCTTTAGATCCTTCTAATCGAGCCGCAGCTTCAGAGGGACCAAAAATAAGAAGATCTTTAGCTTCAAATGCATCTACAATCCCAGCACAAAGAGGTATTTCTGGGCCTACAATGGTAAAGTCTATGTCTTTTGCTTCTGCAAAAGCGACAAGCCCATCAATATCTTCTACCCCAAGATCGACACATATTCCCAATTCAGAGATCCCTGGGTTACCTGGTGCCGCGTATAATGCGTTACATTGATCAGATTTTGAAACTTCTTTGGCAATGGCGTGTTCTCTTCCGCCACCTCCGATAATTAATACGTTCATAGACACCTAAGGTGATATTTACAAGATGCACCAAATATACCATTTTTTAGGTTTTTTTTACACACTCAAGAGTAGATTTACCTCTCATATATTCCGTAATTTCACTGACCTGTAATTTCCAACATCTTATGATTAGAATTAGATTACTTTATTTAGAGGAGGAAAGATGCACTATATTGTAAGAATTTTAGGAGTGAGAGACAAAAACACTCTACAGGAGATGGTTCAAATTATCCTCAGAGAAAAAAGCCTCACTATAGAGAAGATTATCGCAGGGTTAAAATCACTCCCCTTGGACATTCCATTGGAAACAAGCCCCGAATACATAGTAAAATTTAAAAATAGGCTTATGGCCTTGAGTGTTGATCTTAAGGTAATCATTCAAGAGACAAATATGCCTGACTCTGAGGTCACCTTTGAAAAAAATACTGATAGCAATGAACCAACTGACGGTTACTCATCAAATCTAACCACATCAGAACCCAAGATCGCCAGCACTAGCCATTCCGACCAACTCATTGAAACAGTTTCAACATCCAAGCCGTACAAATCTTTACACAAAGGTACAACAACCGTCCCAACAACTACAATGCCTATAAAAAAACCGCTATCCTTACAACGCCAAGTGCTCTTTTTGATACTATTTATTGCCCCGCTCATTATCCTCTTTTTCATTTACACTGATGAAGAGCCCACCCCTAAAGGAGTCCATGTCCCAAGCCCAACAAAAGTTGTTGCTACCTCTATGGCCCCTATTGAGGGAATACAAAAGGCTGATGAACTGTATAAAAAAGCCATAAACGAACCAAGCCCTCATAAAGTAGTGCTGTTACTCACCGAAGCCTTGGAAGAGAATCCATATAATGACAGCGCATGGGACATAATCATAGCCGCCTATGAAAAAAATGGTGACTATGGCTATGCAAAAAAAGCACGCGAAAAAAAATTAAAGCAATCAACCTCAGTCAAAAAGGCTATCCAAGCTATTGCAATCGAGTTTAATCGCAGAAATACCCGTTTCACCATAAACCCTAACCAAATCACAATGGACCTATCCCACATACGCTCACTCAGGCTCTTAGAAGGTCGTGCCGAAGAAATCTATCACCTCCTTAAAGAACAGCACCCTAATAAAGAAATCACCTTCATAAACACCCCCCTAAAGAAAGAAATCACCTTCCCAAACGGCATTCCCCAAATAACCCCCTACCATAATTAGCAATGTAAGAAGCAACACACTACCATAGCAACATTGGTTTGAAAAGCAAACCGAGCAAAGTAAAACCTAATATTTTACCCCAACAACAATGACTTGCAAAGCAAGCCGAGCGCACAAATCTATCCATTTATGTCTGTAGATGTAAGGCATTGAAGTTGACTACGTACAAATGGTACGCTGAGAGTTCAAAAACGAAGCAGATACATGCTTAAAATGGATTAATCAACTTCTTCAGCAGATACGCCGATCATCGGCAGTCCAATTTTGCATGCAGTATTATTACTGTCACATGCAGGGGTAACCCGAAGTGTAACAATAGCATTTTGACGCTTAACCACAAACTCCATCATTTTCCCTTGAGATTCCTTTACTGGAGTTATGATATCAAGAAATGAAGTTACGGGTTTTTTATTTACATTCAAAATAACATCTTTTGTGAGAAATCCTGCCCTTCGTGCTGGAGAGCCTGGAGGTGGAGTTTCTTCCACGAGTATCATCATAAGATATGGAGAGATACCAGTGGTACCTATCCCTTGACCAGTATTTTTTCTAGGAACCAGATTTGTCGAAACAGTATCGAGGCCCCTTTTAATTTTTATGAAAAGTGGTTTATCAAGATTCATTTCTGCGAGTTGATTAAAGACATTCCAACTTTCAGGGTTTTCATCATTAACTGAAATTATGATATCACCTATTTCTACACCAGCTGAGGCACCAGGAGAGTTTTGTTCTACAACCCCAACAATAAGTATGGCATATTCTTTATTCTCACAGCCAATGCACAAAAGCGTTATACACGCAATCCAAATAAACCTAGACATAAAACTCACACAATATAATGTTACTCATTATCCGAAAAATAACAGTTAATTACAATAAAAATGGTTTTTTCTAGTATGTAAGCCTATTTAGGTACGGTTAGGTGGGGGAACTTTAAAACATCCTGCCACAATATATAGGCGAAGAGTGTGATAAAAAATATTATTGCTACTTGCTGGATTGCCGCTTGTACATTTCTTGGTAATGGCTTCCCTCTAATTGCCTCTATAGCAAAAAACAGCAGCATTCCCCCATCAGTAATAGCAAGGGGAAGAAGGTTCATTATGCCAAGATTCATACTAATAAGCGCCAACAAAAAGAGGAGCATAGAAAAGTCAAGCATCCATGTTGAGCCTAACACTTGAACAATACCTACAGGCCCTGAAAGTGCTTTTGTTTTAAGTGCACCTTGGAATAGTTTTTTAATAAAAACAAAAGGCATTTTTATCCATTCAATACTCGTTTCAAATGCTTTTCCCATAGCAGGAAATAGTGAGCGAACAACGGTCTGTTGTGGAAGTGGTGAAAGAGCCAGTCCAATTCTCCAAGCGCCAGATTGTACATCTTTTCTAGGAATAACCTGAACAACACTCTGAGTTGCCAATCCTTGTACATCGACACGAATAAGAGTGAGTGCTAGTGGGTTCCCTTCTGTAATTTGCACAGCCTCTACAAGTTCTTTTGCAGATTTTATGGCTACCCCATTCACTTCTGCAATTTGATCAGCTTCTATTATCCCTGCGTCATCTGCCGGTGTACCCTTCAACGGCGTTGCACCTGCATATACCCGTTGAAAGTTTTGAATAATTCCAGAACTTCCTATTCCAAAATCTTCAAACTCACTTGGTACTACTGATAATTTTAGAGTGATTGTATCTCTTTTCACTTCAAGAGGAATCGGTGTATCAATATTGATACTCATAATCTCCCGAAAGCGGTTCCAGCCCGGAGAGTTTTCATTATTTACCGAAACAATTACATCATGAGATTGAACTCCTGCATATTCTCCTGCTGAACCCTCAAGTACTTCCCCTACAATCATTTCTGTCTTAATGGGCTCTTGTACTCCAACCATATATAGAAGTGTTAATATGAGATATGCAAAGACAACATTTATAAAAGGACCTCCAAATGCAATAGCTGCACGAACCCGTATTGGCTTTGCTTGAAAATGATCGGATTCTACAGCTTCAAATTCATCTTGAGCTGGATTCTCACCTGCCATTGCAACATAGCCACCAAAGGGAATTGCCGAAATACAGTAGACAGTATCACCCTTTTTGAATTTAAATAGTTTTTTACCAAACCCTATCGAAAAGACATTTACTCTCACACCCGTTAGGCGAGCAACAAGGAAATGCCCTAATTCATGTATAAATACAAGAAAACTGAGCCCAATTAATCCAAGAATAATTTGTGGTATAACATTAAAGTTCATCTATGAGCCTTTGTGCTGTTTCCCGAGCAGTAGTATCTGCTTGAAGAACATCGTCAAGTGTTGGGTTCTCTATAACTTCCACAGAGTTTAATACTTTTTCATTAATCTGAGGAATATCATTAAATGTAATATTTTCTTTAAGAAATGAAGCAACAACAACTTCGTTTGCAGCGTTAAGTATTGCTGGGGCTGTCCCCCCTTTCTCTCCTGCCTCGAAAGCAAGTCGTAAACAAGGGAACTTCAAAAAATCAGGTTTGTAAAATTGTAATGACTGTAAATCAGATAATGACACTTGCTCTACTGGTAGGTCCCATCGCTCAGGATAAGAAAGAGAATACTGAATCGGTATTTTCATATCAGGTGCGCCCAATTGAGCCATCAGACTCCCATCTTTAAATTGAACCAATGAATGAACCACAGACTGAGGATGTACAACAACATGAATTTGATCTAAGGGTATATTAAAAAGAAAATGTGCCTCTAATACCTCAAGCCCTTTATTCATTAACGTTGCCGAGTCAATAGTTATCTTGGGCCCCATACTCCAAGTAGGGTGCTTTAATGCCCGCTCAAGAGTTATATTCTCAAACTCTTCTTGTGGTAACTCTCTAAATGGTCCGCCCGATGCGGTTAGTTGAATATTAGACACCTCAGAAATAGGTCGATCAGCAAGACATTGAAAAATTGCATTATGTTCTGAATCAATAGGGTAGATTTTAGATTGGGGATACTCTTTGAGTAGATTGTTTATAACGGTTCCCGCCATAACCATCGTCTCTTTGTTTGCCAATGCAACTACTTTAGAGCATTCAATTGCTTTAATGGTAGGAAGACACCCAACAGCACCAACAAGAGCATTGACTACAACATCAACAGCTGGATCGGAGACAAATTCTAAGAATGCTTCTATGCCTGTCTTAACATCTCTTCCAAGAGCTTCAGACAGCTTTTTTGCAGCACATTCATCCCACATGGCCACATTGGGTACATCATATTTTTTTACAATCGCTAAAAGAGCTTTCCAATTACTATGAGCAGCAACAGAATAGAGGTCAAATTTATCAGGATGCGCATCAAAAACTGAAAGGGTTGAAGTACCGATAGACCCGGTTGCTCCTAAAAGTGCTACTGAACGTTTCATTAAAATAACTTCCCAATATAGGTAAACCATATTACTGCAACAGGAGCAGCCAAAAAGAGACTATCAAACCTATCTAAAATACCACCATGGCCAGGAAATAAATTTGAAGAGTCCTTAACATCTGCATAACGTTTAAATGCCGACATGAAGAGATCCCCCACCTGAGCCGTAATTGCCATAACTAAACAGAAAAATAACACATTTATCTCTGTAAGACCAGTCATAGTCGGTCCTACAAAATATCCAAAAAGCAGAGTAAGTATCGTTCCGCCAATACTTCCTTCCCAACTTTTTTTAGGGCTAATTTTAGGAGCAAATTTTCGCTTACCAATAGATACACCTACAAAATAAGCTCCACTATCACACACCCACATAATCATACAGATAAACAAAAATTTTGAAACAGGTTCGAAGCCTTGGCCTGTACCCATCAGTTCGAAAGTCGTACCAAACCAATACGCAAAAAAGAGGAACCCAAATATATGAAGAGCAACCCAAGGGAAAAGCCGTTCAACTTCAATACTTTTAAAAGCCTTCAATATATAGACCAAAGAAAAAATGGGGAGCAATACAATACTCACACTCTGGAAAGTGATCGACTCATATGGGCAAAACCATGCGGATATAACGAGTGCGGTTAAAATTGGGGTCAGAGTTTTATTTGAGGGCTTTCCAAACTTAGTTTCTAAAATACGAGCATATTCCCAACTTGCTCCTATAGTAAGAAAAGCTAAAAGTAGTTTACGAGAAATTTCTCCAAAATAGAGTAATCCGATAAATGCTGGTATTGCTGCAAGTGCAAACAATATCCGAACCGTCATATTGCTCATTAGAGCTCCTTGTCTGTGTCGATTACCTTGCCAAAACGGCGCTGTTTACTAGAATAATATGTGATTGCTTTTTCAAATTCTTGATTAGAAAAGTCGGGCCACAACACATCCGTCACATAAAACTCACTATATGCAATCTGCCATAGTAAATAGTTCGAGACTCTACAATCCCCCCCTGTTCTAATGAGCAGGTCAGGATGTGGTACATCTGGCATGTAAAGGTGATTTTCAAAAAGTTTTTCGTCTATTTCATCGGCAGCAATCTCACCTGAAGCTACTTTAAGAGCTATGCCTTTACAGGCATCTAAAATCTCTTGGTGAGATCCGTAAGATATGGCTAGATTGAGCTGTAGACCTGTGTTGTTTTTTGTCTTTTCAACTCCCGCCAGGAGTTTTTTGCGAGCCCGCGAAGGGAGCGATTCAATTCGTCCAATAATGTTTAATTTAACATTATTCTGCATCATCCCTTTGACTTCTATATCAATGAGGTCACTCATTAGTGACATTAGAAAAGAAACTTCTTTAGGGGGCCGTTGCCAATTTTCAGAGGAAAAAACATAAAGGGTTAAATAATTAACCCCTATGTTTCCACAATGTTCTACGATATTATGGGTAGTTTTCGATCCCTCTTTGTGTCCAAAGATTCGAGGCTTACCTTTAGCTTGAGCCCAGCGACCGTTACCATCCATGATGATTGCGATATGATCAGGTATCGTCATATGATTGCTTGTATCAGTGATAACTATAATTAAACTTTAAGAATGTCTTCTTCTTTAGCGGAACAGAGAACATCTACCCGCTTAATGAAGCCATCAGTTATTGATTGAATCTCATCAAGAGCACCTTTAAGGTCATCTTCTGACATCCCTTCAGCTTTATACTCTTTTTTAGTTTTATCATTTTCATCACGTCGAATATTTCTAACTGCAATGCGAGCATCTTCAGCAAGTTTTCTTACTTTCTTAGCAAATTCTTGACGACGTTCAGTTGTTAGAGGAGGTATTGAAATACGAATAACCGTTCCGTCATTTACAGGAGTGAGACCCATATTAGCCATATGAATGGCCTTTTCAACGACATCAAGCATTCCTTTTTCCCAAGGGGTAATCTGTAGAAGCCTCGGTTCCGGAACTGATATACTCGAAACATGTGAGATAGGAGTTGGTGCTCCAAAATAATCAACAGTTACCTCATCGAGAAGTGATGGTGTCGCAATGCCTGTTCTGATTTTAGCCCACTCACGTGACACCGCGTCAATAGCCTTCTCCATTCTTTCTTCAATACTCATAACATTATCCTTTAATCATGTACAATTGTACCGAGCTTTTCACCCAAAAGTAATTTTTCAAGGTTACCATCGCCCATCTTTAGAACGAGTATTGGCATACTATTTTCACGACACAGTGCAACTGCCGAAGTATCCATTACCGCAAGTTGCTGGTTAATTACTTCAGTATAATTGAGTACATCATACTTCTTCGCATCTGGATTTTTTGCAGGATCATCGTTATATATACCATCAACTTTAGTTGCTTTTATTATAACATCTGCATGAATTTCAATTGCACGAAGAGTTGCAGCACTATCAGTAGTAAAATAAGGGTTACCTGTTCCACCAGCGAAAAGTACAATACGACCTTTTTCTATATGGCGGACAGCACGTCGACGAATAAACGGCTCGGCAACTGATTTAACTTCAACAGCAGACATAATTCTAGTTTCTGCACCCTCTTTTTCAAGAGCATCTTGCATTGCAATACAGTTTATTACTGTAGCAAGCATTCCCATATGATCACCTGCAGTACGTTCTATACCCTGCTCACTTGCAGCCATGCCCCGTACAATGTTGCCACCACCAATAACTATAGCGACGTCAACTCCCATCTCTTTTACGCGGATAATCTCTTTTGATATTTCAAAAACGACTTTGGGGTCAACCCCAAAGCCTTTTTCTCCCGCAAGAGCTTCACCACTTAATTTTAACAGAATTCTGTTATATTTAAGGGCTTTTTTTTCTGACATATTATTTTCCCAGTTCAAATCTTGTAAATGATTCAATTACAAGATTAGTAACACCTTGCTCTTTTTCAAGGTTTTGGAGCAATTTAGTAACAGGGAGTTTTGAATCTTTCACAAACATTTGCTCTGAAAGACATACTTCTTTGAGGAATTTTTTAAGTTTCCCTTCAATCTGACGATCAAGGAATTCTTCTTTTGTTCCAGATTGGAGTGCGAGTTCTTTATAGATATCACGCTCTTTATCGATAACATCTTTGCTTACATCATCAGAATTAACTGAAATTGGATTTGTTGCCGCAACCTGCATAGCAAGATCTTTAGCAACTGCAACAAGAGCAGCCTTATCAGATGCTGCACCTTCAAACTTAAGGCTTACGATAACGCCAATTTTACCACCCATGTGTGAGTAGGTTGCAACAGCATTATTTTCTGTAATAGCAGTTACATTATAACGCTTAATATCAATTTTTTCACCGAGTTTACCAGTAAGGCTCGAAAGAGTAACTTCAACTGAATCACCACTGATTTCAGCAGCCATAAGTGCAGCAAGATCAGCGTAGTCATTTTCTAAAAGAAGATTAGAAATTACTTTACCAGTCCCTTGAAAATCTTCACCATTAGCTACAAAGTCAGTTTCACAGTTGATTTCAACTGCTACTGCTTTTGTATCATTAGTAGAAACAAATACACACCCTTCATTTGCATCTTTGTCTGCGCGTTTTGCTGCAACTGCTTGACCTTGCTTACGAAGGTTTTCAATTGCTTTTTCGATATCACCATCAGCTTCTGTCAGTGCTTTTTTACACTGCATCATGCCAACACCAGTTTTCTCTCTTAACTCTTTTACTTGTGCTGCAGTAATTGCCATTATACTTCCTCTGCTTTTTCTTTAGATGCTTCAACTGTTTCAGTAGTCGCACCTTCTTGCGGAGCAGCGTCTTCGTTAGCAGGAGCTTCATTAATTTGGCTTGTAAGATACTCAAGGATGAGGCTTACAGATTTAACTGCATCATCATTACCAGGTATTGGGAAATCGACTACATCAGGATTTGAGTTAGAGTCACATACTGCAATAATTGGTACATTCAATTTTTTCGATTCTGCAACTGCGATGTGTGAGTGATTAATATCGACGATAAAAACAAGACCTGGAGCCTCTTTCATTTCACGGATACCACCGAATACATCAAGAAGTTTCTCACGTTTACGATTAAGATCAAGTACTTCTTTCTTTTGAAGTTCTTTAAATAGACCGTCACGTTCCATTTTTTCAATTTTTTCTAGTTGTTTAATAGATTTACGTACAGTGTTATAGTTAGTGAGCATTCCACCTAACCAACGTTTTGTTACATAAAACTGGCCATATTTTTCAGCAGTTTTTTGAAGTACTGTACGAGTAGTAATTTTTGTACCAACAAAAAGAACTTTCTTGCCAGATGCAATACACTCTTTTATTGCTTTAGCAGCTGGATCTAATGAATCAAGAGTTTTTCTGAGGTTAATTACGTGAATACCATTTCTTTCAGTAAGAATGTATGGTTTCATTTTAGGATTCCAGCGTGAAGTCTGGTGTCCGAAGTGTACCCCTGCTTCGAGGAGTTGTTCTACTGTAGGCTTATTCATATTTTATTCCTTGGTTTATTCGTTCTGCTTGAGGAATTGAGTTCTGTACTCTTCCGAAGAAGAGTACAGAACCAACCAAAGTACTCAAACAGTGATTGATTGATTGTATTATTATTATATTAACGTTTAGAGAACTGGAAGCGTTTACGAGCTTTCTTACGACCGTATTTCTTACGTTCAACTTCTCTTGCATCACGAGTAAGAAGACCTTTAGCGCGAAGTGCAGACCTGTCTTCTTCATTTATTTTAACGAGGGCACGTGCAATACCAAGTTTAGTAGCACCAACTTGACCGTTGATTCCGCCACCTTTAGCATTAACACTTACATCCCATTTATCACCGTTTTCAAGTGCAGCAAATGGGAGTTCTACTACCATCATTTGTGTTTCTGAAGTAAAGTAGTCAGAAAACTCTCTACCGTTTACAATTCTCTTACCAGTTCCTGGTCTAAGAATAACAGATGCCACAGATTCTTTTCTACGGCCGGTTGCTCTAATTAATTTTTTTGAAGCCATTATTAATCTTCCCTTATACCGTTACTTGTTCAGGTTTCTGTGCTGTATGTGGATGTTCGTTAGCCGCATATACATGCAACTTTTTAAACATTTTTCTACCAAGTTTGGTTTTAGGAAGCATTCCTTTAACCGCGTGAATAACCGGAGATATACCATCTTTTTCCATGGCTTGGCGATAGGTAACAATTTTGCTACCACCAGCATATGTTGAGTGAGAAAAGTAGGTTTTTGTCTCTGCTTTTTTACCAGTAAGAGTCACTTTAGATGCGTTGATAATAATTACATTATCGCCACAGTCTACTGATGGTGAATATTCTGGCTTATTCTTTCCTCTAAGGATGTTAGCCACGTTTGATGCTAAACGTCCAAGCACGAGATTTTCAGCGTCTATTACTAGCCACTTTCTATCAACTGTTGAATCGTTGATGATTTGAGTTTTCATCTATTTACCTTTTGGTTGTGAGGGGATACTTCTATCCCTATGAAAATAGTGGGGCTTAAGATAGAAAAAAGAGCAAGTATTTCATTATATGTCCATCAAAATTATTATTTAGTCTCAAAAAAGGTCCGTAATAGCCATTTCCACAACCATCCCGCCCTGTAACGAAATTTAAAAAAATGAAAATTGGATAAAATCACACATTACTCAGGAAAACAACTGTTATCACAACAACAAAAACACAAAAAGACCAAAGTGTTTAAATAACAATTTGCATTTCACCTTAAACAACGGTATATTATTAATATATTGGTGTCTAATAGACACAATGTTGTTTGGGTTTTAAAATAATTGAGGGTAAGATGTATAGCAATCATAGGAAATGCCTCCTTGCGTTAATTGTATTTAGTGTATCTCTATTATCAATAGGGTGTAGTGAGCCCATCGCTCCCTTAGAATTTGACGCCACTGCTACAGGAGAGAGTACACCGACTCTTGACGCTATTGAAATATTAAGAGATTCAATTATTCTACTTGAAAACCAAAAGCAGGACAATATAACTGGTACAGACATAGCTCTCTTGGAAGGGAAAATACAATCCACAAAGGAAGAGTACTCTCGTCAATCAGAAGCACTTAAAAAGAACCTCGAAGATGAGCTTGAAAAGAAAACTACTGAGGTTGCAACACTAAAAGCCAGTGGCGCTACTGAAGAAGAAATATCTACAGCCCAAAAAGCCTTGGATAAGGCCTCCGCCCTCCTCGCAGAGACAACAACAACCCTCAACACTATGAACCTTGAAATTGCTAGTGGTTCTACTACTCCCCAAATAGTACAGACGGTCACCATTGATTCTCTAATACTCTATGTAGATTCTATTCTCTCTTATCAAGCGCTATTACAAGCGCAAAATTCTGAATCATTTATAACTGCATATCAAAAAAGGGTTGATGGGCTCATCAAGCAACTTCAATTACTGAGTGACGCCTATATCGATCAATATATTGAAGCAGTAAGTGAGGCGCAAAATTCTATAGCAGGATTAACCGCAATAAGTGCTCCTGCATCGGACATTAACAACGCGCGGTCATCTCTTGAATTACTTGAATCGAAATTAGCCGAGGCAGAAAAAGAGGTTGAAGGCTTATGGGAGAGCATCGGGTTAACCTATTTTAAAACAACAGCAAGTACAACCTACCCCCCAACCTCATCAAGTACAGACATTGCAATTGGTTCTTCTTCTAACTCTGCAGAGAGCTCATCAACAAAAATAGCTATTGAATCTTCGGCTGAAATGATAAGTTCATCTTCCGAGGTCACTGATACTCCTCTTGTTATCCCTACAATAGACCAAGGGGACACCTACTCCGATTCGATTCCAGAAGACACCAACCTCTCTATTGCACTATCTACACAGGCAATGGCAAATACCACTCTAGAATGGGCTGTAATCAACACCCCCGGCAACCTTACTACAATAATTAGCAGTGATGATGAAGGAGCCATGCTAGCACTTACTCCTTCTCAAAACTTTAATGGTCCCCTCCAGTTTAGTGTCGTCGTTTCAAGTCTATCAGCAAGTGATACTATTTTAATCACTCTTGAGGTAACTCCTGTTAATGATGCGCCAACCATAACTGAAAAATCAACTATCTTAGGCACACCAGAAGTAGGTGAAACACTCACGATATCATCTACCTGTATTGATGTTGAATCAACGATCGCCTCGCTGACTCCCACAATTGAATGGTTTAAATCAACCGAAGGGTACACAAATGCAACTTCAATTGGTACTAATGCTAGTGTTGAACTTACAGACCTGAATGAAGGCAATTTTATCTATGCGATATTCTCTTGTTCAGACGAAGAGCTTACCGTCAGCGACACTACAGATCTTACAGTGAAAGTACCTATAACTACAATACAATACACTGTGACCATCCCTACCTCAACGGGAGGAACTGTTGATACCACAGGAGCTATCACTCTTACATCAAACACTCCACTATCTGTTGTTGCCACTGCGAGTGCGGGCTATACTTTTGATACATGGACTGTAACATCTGGAGCAGCAACTATTGCAAATCCAACATCTGTAGCTACAACCATAACACTTGCGACGGAAGATGCGACAGTCACTGCCACATTTATAGAAAATGTGGCGCCGGCGGCTCCTTTGGGCATTACAAGCAGTGGAAACGAAGACGGGGAAATAACAATCTCTTGGGCGGTGTCTCCTGAAAGTGATATAGCTGGCTATAAGCTCTACAATAATGGTACTGAAGTTTATGACGGTGCTACACCAACAACTGTTATATCCTCTCTGAGCAAAAATAAGTTTCAAGTAACTGCCTACGATGATTCTGGAAACGAATCTGAATTGAGTAAGAGTCTGTATCACTTTGAAGCCGAGAACTATGAATCATCTCATCAAGTGTATACGACCAATAAAGGCTCATATACGTACGTTGCTGATAGCGACCATGTTGGTGGCAGTAAGGATTCAGTGGAATGGGCCAATGAAACACTTGAAAGCGGAAGTTATACCTTTAAATACCGAGAATCGACTTGGGCCACAGGTACAACCCAGGTACAACTCTTTGTGGGTGGAACATGGAGAACTGATCATGACAACACTTCTAATTCAGGATTTGAAATATGGACAGTACTTGAAGGTAACAATTCATTTACCACCAATGGTGGATCCAAGGACATACACCTCGTTCTATGGGGCGAAAACCACGGTATCGACTGGTTTCAAATAATTCCAAATTATTAACTATCCCCCTAAAAGGACGATGAGAACAAAAAACGCCGGGCTGATGATCAGACCTGGCGTTTTAATTACTACCTATTTTATTGTATCAGAACAGCATCAGCTTATTTACAGGGCAGCCAACACGATTTCTTTCGCTTGAGCAAGAGCGGCATCAAGTTTCTCAGGAGTCTTAGTTCCTGCCTGTGCACGATCAGGACGACCACCGCCACGACCACCAGCAATTTCTGCAATTTTTTTAACCAAATCACCCGCTTTAACTTTTTTAACGAGATCTTTTGAGACTACAACTGCAAGAGAACCACTTTCAGAATCTTTTTTAGATGCCAGTACTGCAATACCATTTTTAAGTCTATCCGCTACCGCTTCGACTGTTGAAGCGACATCTGCACCATCTTCTAATTTTTTGATAAGCAGATTGATGCCATTCACCTCTTCTGCAGCGTCAACAAGGCCTGCACTTGCTTGTGCTGCCAATTGTTGTTTCAGCGCCTGAATCTCTTTTTCATGTGAACGATTTGAAGCCATGAGATCTGAAACACGTGCTACCACTGTTTCCGCCTTACATTTTATCATTGTTTTAAGTTCATCAACGATATGTGCATTTTGAGAAGCTGCTTTTGCTGCTTCACGACCGGTAACTGCCTCAATACGACGAACACCTGATGCAACACTTGTTTCGAATATAATTTTAAAAAGACCAATTTCTCCAGTATTACTCGTATGAAAACCACCACAGAGCTCTTTTGAAAAATCACTTATGTTGATTACTCGAACATCGTCATCATATTTTTCGCCAAAAAGTGCCATAGCGCCATCAGCTTTCGCCTCATCAATATTCATGACATTACAAGTGACATTAATATTCTCTAGAATTTTTTTATTTACTAAGTCTTCAACTCTTTCAATCTCTTCCGTTGTCACAGCACTAAAATGCGAAAAGTCGAAACGAAGTGAATCCGGAGCAACTCGTGAACCCTGTTGCTCTACATGAGTTCCTAATACCTCACGAAGCGCAGCTTGAAGAAGATGCGTTGCTGTATGGTTTCTTTTTGTGTCAGAACGTTTTAGATGATCAGACTCTGCTGTGAATGTCTTTCCCATTGAAGACTTTGATAGATCTCCATGAACAATTTTTGCACGATGCACCCAATTGTTATTTATTTTGGTGACATCAAAAATATGGAGGGCAATATCGTCATTATAGATGCGCCCCTCTTCACCTACTTGCCCACCACTCTCTGCATAAAATGGAGAGTCGGTGAGCATAATGTAGATTTCCTCACCCACCTGTTGGTATTTAGTAACTTGTGTCTCAACTTTTTCACTCTGATAGCCGTGAAAGGTAAACTCTGATTCAGAGATCAATACCTCCCACCCTTCATCAGTATTGAGATTAACACCCTCTTTTTGGGCAGAGCGAGCACGATCTTTTTGGGCGTTCATTGCCTTTTCAAAACCCGCTTCATCAACTTCAAGCCCCTTCTCTTCAGCGAGTACGCGCGAAAGGTCCATAGGAAACCCATAGGTATCATACAGGGTAAATACTTTTTCACCAGGAATCATTTTTTGATCACCCAACTCAGCAACAATTTTTTCAAATCGTTCAAGACCAGTCCCAAGAGTTCTTATAAAACTCTCTTCTTCAGATTTTATTACCTGCATAATAAAATCTTGACGTTCAGAAATTTCTGGAAAGGCATCGGCCATAATAGAAACAAGTGATGGCACCAAATTTGTCATAAAAGGTTTTTTTGCACCAAGATTACGAGCGTATTTACAAGCACGTCTTAAAATACGACGTATTACATACCCACGCCCCTCATTTGAAGGCATTACACCATCAGCAATGGCAAATGATACCGCACGAAGGTGATCGGCAATTACCCGGTGTGGCATGCCACTCATATCGTCTACATAGGCTACACCAGACTCTTTTGCGATTGCAGTGATAAGCGGCGTAAACACATCGGTGTCATAATTTGAGTGTACCCCTTGAAGAATTGCACACAAACGTTCAAACCCCATACCAGTATCGACATGGGTTGATTTCAATGGCTCAAGTGAACCATCAGAAAGGCGTTGACTTTGAATAAATACAAGATTCCATATTTCAATGAACCGATCATTCTCACCATTTACTCCAAGAATTTCATCTCTACAAAACTCATCCTGAGTGGCGACATCACCTTTGTCGTAGTGAATCTCTGAACAAGGCCCACATGGTCCTGTCTCACCCATTTCCCAAAAATTATCTCTTTTGCCAAAGCGCATGACACGACTTGGATCTATATCAGTCTCTGAGGTCCATAGCTCAGCAGCTTCATCATCTGTTTCAAATACCGTTACAAAAATTCGGTTTTTCTCAAGCTTGAGAACATCCGTAAGATACTCCCAAGCCCATTGGATAGCTTCTTTCTTATAATAATCACCAAATGACCAGTTTCCCAACATCTCAAAAAGAGTGTGATGGTAGGTGTCTTTTCCTACTTCTTCAAGGTCATTGTGTTTACCCGAGACTCGAATGCACTTTTGCGAATTAACTGCTCTTTTGAGTCCTTTGGGATTATCACCCAAAAATATAGACTTATACTGGTTCATTCCCGCATTGGTAAACATGAGTGTTGGATCATCTTGTGGTGCCACTGGAGCAGAACGAACAAATTCGTGCTCTTTTGACTTAAAAAAGTCTAAAAATGACTGTCTGATCTCTTGTGCGGTTTTTGGTAACTGAGCCATGATCTCTCTTTGGGTAAAATATTCAAATTTTGAGGGTAAAGATAGTTAAAGCGTGCGTTTACACAAGGTTATGAAATTTGATGTCCAAGGTATAAAGACTAATTTATTGATGGTTTCACCATCAATTCGATGATCAGCCATCAACCTTTGACCTCCATGAGTCTTTTCTTTAAAAACTGCCTTATTTTGCTACATTTCACCGCGATTAACAGTGGTGGTACATGCAGAGATCGAATAAAAATACTAGAAAAGGAACAGGCGGACGAACAAATAAGCCTGATCAATCTTCAGAACGCGTAAATACAAACAGTCGTGGTCGAATTAAGCTGACTCGGCAACAAAAAGCCGAAGGGGTTAAGGTCTCTGCTCTCAAACCCTCAAAATCTATTTTTGAAACTATTTTGGCCAAAAATTTACAGGAAGGTGGCAAAAAATACCTTTCTGGATATACCTACAGCGAATCAGCTGCTTTGGTAAATCAGACCATTAAAGAATTTTGGAAAGATCAAAAAGTGCCGGGAAAATGCCTGAAGATTGTTGAATCCAAGCCACACAATGGCTGGCGTGGTGATTGTACTCTTAAAGTTTCGGGAAAGGGCGCGCAGCTCAAATATGACATACCTAAAGAGCTCACTCGGCTTGAGCAAGTTGATGAGAAATCTCAACAACTCTTTGATTCCGTCATTATTCAACTTTCAAAACCTCATTTAGTGAGTCTACAAAATCATATTTCTGCCATAACAATCCGTACCCTTTCGGATGAACGTAAAGTGGTAATTTATCAAGTATCAGACACGACCAAACGGTCTATTCAAAATTTGAAATCGGTTGACCAATTTCTTGAACGTGAAGTTGATTTTTATGCTGGCAGCTATGCGTTGATTACAGGATCAGGAAAAGCTTGCACTTTTGATGAACCACTCCCTCTTGGCTATAAATTCAAGAAAATTTCTGGTGGAGATACCATAACTGTTGGTCCTCAGCAATTAGAAATTCACCCTTTTGAGTTTTACAGATCGAACCGTGCCATTGTTCACGCTATGGATCAAAAAGTAGCAGAGATGCTCAAACCACAGAAAATTGGTGAAGAACATTTTATCGATCTCTTTTCCGGAAGTTCTCACTGGACATTTTTAGTAGGAGCTGATTACAAAAAATGCTGGAGTGTCGATATTAAAAAAATGGCGCGAGAGTCTTTTACTGCTAACAGTGCTATTAAAAAGAGAAAGAATGGCAGTATCGTCATTGATAAAATTGATAGTGAATTTCTTAAACGATTTATTCCTGATGAAAATGAGATACCAGCAACACTCATGATCGATTCACCGACCGCACAACTCCCTTCAGGTATACTGAGATCTATTGCCGATAAGAAAGTTAAAAGGGTTGTGCATATTTTTAATGATATCAATATGATCCCCGAAGAGATTCGTAAGTGGAGAAAGCATGGATATATAATTAAAAAAATTATCCCTTTTGATTCAAAACCTTTTAGTGGTCAACCTGAGTGCATCGCACTCTTGAATATTGACTACTTAGGATTACTGGATAAAAATCAAACTTTGAAAAAGAAACAGATCAAATCAACTCCTGCAGCGAACACCTCTGGTATTCGTTTTGTGCAGAACTAACATGAGCGAGGAACTATGTTAAATAAAATTTCAGGTTTTGGCGGCTATGATGGCCCAATCGTAACAATCGTACTTGACGGCTATGGGCTTGGACAAGAGAACGAAGGTAATGCTATCCATTTAGCACATACTCCTGTTATCGATGGACTTCTTAAAAAATATCCCAATATAGCACTTAATGCTCATGGTACTTCAGTCGGACTTCCTGACGATACCGACATGGGTAACTCAGAAGTTGGTCATAACGCTCTCGGCGCAGGTCAAGTGGTAGCACAAGGTGCAAAACTCGTTAACGAGTCTATTGCATCAGGCGCCATGTTTTCTGGTGATGTATGGCAAAAAGCAGTGAATCAAGTTAAAAATGCAGATTCAAAACTTCATTTTATAAGCCTGCTTTCTGATGGAAACATTCACTCTCATATCGACCATCTTAAGGCAATGATTACAGCAGCTAAAGAGCAAGGTGTTAAAACAGTGAGAATACACGCACTTCTTGATGGTCGTGATGTGCCTGCACGCTCGGCTCTTGACTACAGTGAACCTTTAGAAGCATGGATGAACGAACTCAATGCCTCTGGTGATTTTGATATTCAAGTAGCATCTGGTGGCGGTCGCATGAAAGTAACTATGGACCGTTATGGTGCAGAGTGGGACATGGTTGAGCGCGGTTGGAAAGTACACGTTCGTGGAGAGGGCCGTCAGTTTGGTACACTTTCTGAAGCAGTAAAAACACTTCGTGAAGAGCTTGATGTTGATGACCAAAACCTTCCTGAGTTTGTTATTGGTAAAGATGGTAT
This sequence comes from Fibrobacterales bacterium, assembly GCA_051532035.1. Taxonomy (GTDB): domain Bacteria; phylum Fibrobacterota; class Fibrobacteria; order Fibrobacterales; family JAOPTW01; genus JAOPTW01. The sequence continues at coordinate 53,343 of JAOPTW010000015.1, forward strand.
TCCTGTTGGAACTATTGATGATAATGATGCTGTAATGCTCACTAACTATAGAGGTGACCGTGCGATTGAGATTTCTCAGGCTTTTGATGATGAAGATTTCTCAAATTTTGAACGTGTCAAAACCCCAAAAGTATTCTATGCCGGAATGATGGAGTATGATGGTGATGCACATATTCCTCAGAACTACCTAGTATGCCCTCCCGAAATTAACAATGTTCTCGGACAACAAGTTGTTGAAGCCAACATGACCCAACTTGCAATTTCTGAAACTCAAAAATATGGTCACGTAACCTACTTTTGGAATGGCAATAAATCAGGGAAGTTTGATTCTGCAAAAGAAGAGTACATTGAAATCCCTTCCGACAAAGTTCTCTTTAATGAGCGTCCTTGGATGAAATCTGCAGAGATTACTGATGAACTTATTAAACAACTCACTACCGGTTCTTATGATTACGCACGCGTAAACTACCCGAATGGTGATATGGTTGGCCATACAGGTAACCTTCATGCAACTCGTGTAGCAATGGAATCACTTGACCTTTGTCTTGGTAGACTCCTTCCTGTAATTGACAAAATCGGTGGTATGGCTCTCATTACTGCAGACCATGGTAATGCTGAAGAGATGTATCAAACTAAAAAAGGTGCTGTAGCATTAAAAGATGGAAAGCCTGTTGCTAAAACATCGCACACAACAAACCAGGTTCCTTGTATTTTTTATGACAATCAGCATGGAGATGCCTATTCTATCGACACTTCTGTTGAAAAAGCAGGTATCGGAAACTTAGCAGCTACAACACTTAATCTTATGGGTCTTGAAGCTCCTGAATTCTACCAACAGTCAATTATTACTCCTAAATAATTGATACTATACAGCCTTTTAAAGCCCGCTATTCACCAAATAGCGGGCTTTTTTATTGGCTATTTTCTTTACTTATCCCATTAATAGTTATATTATCAGTAATAAACTCTATTATCAGGTTATTCATGTCATTGCGTCGTATAGTGTATATCTCTACACTCATAACTCCTCTCTTATTTGCCTATGTTGTAAAAGAGGGTGATACGCTCTGGGACTTGAGTGACTCAGTACTTAACGATCCATTTAAATGGGCTATCATTTGGGAAAACAATCCCCAGATTGAAAACCCTCATAGAATCTATCCAGGTGATGAAATTACTTTAGACGGTGAACCCGCCTCTGAAGAGCCTACTTTAGAATCAATTGCAGAAGCACCTGTAGAAGAAATAGCTCAGGAGAAGCCTGAAAATGATACTCTCCCAAAGGGTATACAATTTAATGGCAGAGGCATAAAAGAGCGACTTCACGAAGATTTTCTTAATCGACTTGGCCCACTAGGTGAAAACTTTATTGAAGAAGAAGATGCCTTAAATATTCTTAAAAGTCAAATTCCGGATACCTTAGCCTATCGGCCTCAACCAAGAATCCTTAAACAAGCACTTCAAAGACAGGCCCCGTTTCTTGAAAAACCTTATTCGGACTATAGAACCTATGCAACCGAATTTAGAATATCACCTGAGCTCCAGGGAAGTGGTCTCCTTTTAAAAAGTTATGAAGAATTTGTACTTCATGCAGGGGCCATTGATGGACTCACCAATGGAGATACCATTGAGCTCTTTACACACAGTACCGACCGATATCCAATTTCTTTTTCAAAAAATCATTCAGTTTTATTCACTGCCGTGAAGCCCATTGGCTTAGCAATAGTCAAATCAGTTAGTGACACCAATTCCAGAGCACAAATAGTTTCGGCATTTGGCCCCATATCTCCAATACATAGTCGTGCTCGAGTCTACACTCCCAAAACACTCCGGTATGTTAATTATTATCAACCAGTAGAGAGTATAGATACTCAGAAAATGGCTTCTGTTGCCCACATATTTAATGAAAGTAACTATGTAAAATTTCATAATTGGATCGCAATTAATCGGGGTTCCAAAGATGGTTTTCACCCGGGAGATGCAATCCATATACTTGAACACAAAAACAAAGCGGGGCTCTCCCCACGAGTTATAGCTTCAGGTATTATTATCCAAGCACGTCAGGTAACCGCCTCAGTTCTGATTCATCAGGTGTACTACCCACAGCGCAACATTAAACTTTATGACAACGTTGCAGTTGTTCAAAAAGCAATGGAATAATCAATTATCTATAATGATTCAATTGAAAGAAGGTTTACCCGGCCTGCATGGGTAATGTCGACATTTTTCATGTGACGCATGGCAGTTGTAACCGCCTCCCCATCAATCTGTGTAAAATTGCGTTTTGATTGTTTAATACGAACCGAAGACGCATGATAGCATTTGATAAACTTCTTACTCACAATTTGCTTAATGAGAGGAAGACGCCCCGAAGCCAATACGAGTAATAAATGCACAGTACTTTTTACTGGAATGATTTCGAGATAGCCATCAGAGAAGTCGGAGTCTATAAAAGGTTCTGCCCCTCCAGAATAAGACCCGATATTCCCCACAATAAGTGAAGTATATCCTGATACATCGATCTCCTGAAAATCTCCCTGAATTGTTTTAAAAGTAATTGTGGTGTCTGCTGGAATGGTATATCCTCTATTTTTAAAGCCAAAAAAAATGTAATAGAGTTTATTGGTAAAGGGAGTACTCAAAATGAGGTTCCCTTTTTTCCTCAGCACATCAAAGTTATGGGCTGTTTTTGCATCGGCCCCAATTGAGTAGTACGCAGCAAGAGTAAAAGTATTATTAACCATCCAAAGGTCGAACATATGCGCTTCAGAGCTTAACAACTTACGAATAGTATTGAGTAGTCCACGGTTGGTATAGTTTCGATAGATGCCAAGTATTCGGGCGAGATCATTACCCGTCCCGAGAGGAATGAGCCCAGCATAAACATCTGAACGTTGAGCCTTGAGCAATGCTTGCATTACCACACTCATAGTTCCATCGCCACCCACAGCGATAATCTTTGTACATTGAGAGATCATTGTCTCAATTTGTACCTGCATTCCATCAATTTTTGTGAATTCAAAAACCCATTCATTTTCATCATATGCAAATGAACGCATTATTTCGTGAAGAAACCGCGCAATAACCTTCCCTTGACCTCCGCCTGATATAGGGTTGATCAAAAAGCCTACTTTATACTGTTTCACCTTCTTCCCAAATAACTATTTTTAACATCGACATATTTAAGTGCCATTGCTCTGTTAGCCGCTATCTCATCTTCGGTGAGTTTCCGAATCGCCCTACCAGGAGCACCAACAATCAATACTCCAGGTGGAAATGATTTTCCTGGAGGAATAAGTGTCCCAGCCGCTACAATTGAATCTTCACTAATAATAGAATGATCCATTATTGTGGCACTCATACCTATTGTCACATTATTCTTAATTTCACAAGCATGGAGTACTACGTTATGACCGATGGTTACATCATCTCCCACAATTACCCCATGGGAATTGGAGAGATGTAACGTGCAGTTATCTTGAATATTGGAACGATCCCCAATAGTAATAGAATTAATATCAGCCCTGAGTACTGCATTAAAAAAGACCGACGAATCGGCCCCTATTTTAACAGCCCCGATGATATGAGAACCCTTGGCAAGAAATACTCCATCACCAAGGGCTGGCTCATTACCATTATAGCCAATAATATTTGGCATACTAGCTTTTTATGCCTGATGTCAATGTTGCCAAAAGATACTCGCGGTTCATACGCGCAATATTATCAACAGAGATCTCTTTTGGACATGATGCTTCACACTCATAGGTATTTGTACAGTTACCAAAGCCCTCTGCATCCATCTGTGATATCATACTTTGAACACGCTCTTTTTTCTCAACTTTACCCTGAGGAACCAGCGCAAGGTGAGAAACTTTTGCCGCAACAAAAAGCATTGCTGATGCATTTGGACAGGCAGCAACACAAGCTCCACATCCAATACATGCTGCAGCATCAAATGCTTTATCCGCATCAGGTTTTGGAATTGGTATGTTCTCAGCTTGTGGTGCATTACCAGTATTAACTGATACAAACCCACCAGCTTGTATTACTCTATCAAATGCAGAACGATCCACAGCAAGATCTTTAAATGTAGGGAATGCCGCGCTTCTCCATGGCTCTATTACAATAATATCACCATCGTTAAAGCTTCTCATGTGCAGTTGACATACTGTAGTGCCACTTTCGGGGCCATGAGCCCGTCCATTTATGTAGAGACTACACATGCCACAAATACCTTCACGACAGTCGTCATCAAATTTAATGACGTCCTGACCAGCTCTAATAAGGTCTTCATTAACTTCATCAAGCATCTCAAGGAAAGACATATCCGGAGAGATATTCTTAGCTTCATAGGCCTCAAATTTCCCTTTCGAGTTTCTGTCTTTTTGGCGCCATATTTTTAGTTTGAGATTCATTGTACCACTCATTATTTATAGCTCCTTTGAGAGAATTTTACATAATCAAAAGTAAGGTCTTCTTTATGAAGTTCAGGCTTCTCACCCACCCCTTTAAATTCCCATGCTGCAACATAGGCAAACTTATCATCATTACGTTTTGCTTCATTTTCTTCAGTTTGTGACTCTTCACGAAAGTGACCACCGCACGATTCTTCACGGTTGAGTGCATCACGTACAAGGAGCTCACCAAACTCTAAGAAATCTGCAACTCTGAGAGCAAGCTCAACTACAGGATTAGCCCCATTCTTTTCGCCAACCATTTTGAGGTCTGACCAGAATTCATCACGAAGTGTTTTGATCTCTTCAACAGCAGATTCAAGACCCTCTTTACTTCGAGCCATACCGCATTTGTCCCACATTATTTTACCCAAACGCTTATGGAAATCATTTGGTGTTTTTGTTCCGCCAATAGCAAAGAGTGATTCAATTCGCTCTTTTGTATCTGCCATTGCTTGAACAAATTCAGGTGCAGTTTCATCAATTTTCTTAAGATCTGAGTTCGCGAGATAATCACCAAGCGTATAAGGAAGAACAAAATACCCATCAGAAAGACCTTGCATCAATGCACTCGCACCAAGACGATTTGCACCGTGATCAGAGAAGTTTGCTTCACCAATAACAAAAAGCCCCTCAATATTACTTTGGAGATGATAATCAACCCAAAGCCCACCCATTGTATAGTGAATTGCAGGATAGATTCTCATTGGCTCTTTATACGGGTCTTCAGCTGTAATTTTTGCATACATATGGAGGAGGTTTCCATATTTTTCTCTAATCACATCTTCGCCGAAACGTTCTATAGCATCAGCAAAATCTAAGTAAACACCAAGTCCACCAGGACCAACGCCATAGCCTTCATCACATACTATCTTTGCATTTCGTGATGCAACATCACGAGGTACTAGGTTTCCAAAAGACGGATACTTCTCTTCGAGATAATAATTACGCTCTTCTTCTGGAATATCAATTGGTTTTCGACTATCACCTTTCTTTTTTGGTACCCAAATACGTCCATCATTTCTGAGGGACTCAGACATAAGGGTCAATTTTGATTGGTGATCACCACTTACCGGTATACAGGTTGGATGAATCTGTGTATAACATGGGTTTGCAAAGTATGCTCCACGTTTATGGGCGCGCCAGGTTGCTGTAACATTACAGCCCATTGCGTTTGTAGAAAGATAATAGACATTACCGTATCCACCCGTACCGAGTACTACAGCATCACCCCAATGTGCTTCGAGCTCACCGGTTTCCATGTGACGGGTAATAATTCCACGTGCTTTTCCATCCACAACAACAAGGTCTTGCATTTCAATACGTGAATGGTGTTTAATAGCACCTTTACCAATTTGGCGTGACAATGACTGATATGCGCCAATAAGAAGTTGTTGTCCTGTTTGGCCCCGAGCATAAAAAGTTCGTGAAACCTGAGCACCACCAAATGAACGGTTATCGAGTTGTCCACCGTAGTCACGTGCAAAAGGAACACCTTGAGCAACACATTGGTCAATAATAGTGGTACTGATTTCAGCAAGACGATACACGTTTGCTTCACGAGCACGATAGTCTCCACCTTTAACGGTATCGTAAAAGAGACGATACACACTATCACCATCATTAGGATAATTTTTGGCTGAGTTAATACCACCCTGAGCAGCAATACTATGGGCACGACGAGGACTATCTTGATAACAAAAGGTCTCAACAGTGTATCCCATTTCAGCAAGAGATGCTGCACCAGACGCACCAGCAAGGCCAGTACCGACAACAAGCACTTTATATTTACGACGATTTGACGGATTAACCAGCTTCATATTAAATTTATGTTTAGTCCATTTATCTTCTATGGATCCTTCAGGAACTCTATTATTCAATGGCATTATTTCGCTCCTTGTATAAACATAACGGTTGTGATAGTGATATTTCCAAGTCCAATAATCAATCCGAGAGCTTTAGATGACCCTTGAATAATTCCCCAAAATTTTGAGTGATTTAATCCAAATGTTTGGGCCGCTGATTGAAGAGCATGAGAGACATGAAGTCCTACCATTACCATTGCAACCGCATAAAAAAGTGAAAAGGTCCAGTCAGCAAAAAGGCCTGCGGCGAGGGCATACATATTTGCCATCTCAACACCGTCATAGGTTATCATACCCATATCACCGTATTTAATTGCTTTAATATGGAGTACAAGAAAAACTGCCATGATTACACCAGTGTAGATCATTGTGTATGAAGCAATTCCTGCATCACTTGAATGTTTCACAACTTGATATCGAACAGGACGCGCCTTTCTATTTTGTACCCACGTTATGATCGCTAACAGTATGTGTATAAGAATAAAAGAGCCTAGTAATAGTTCACCACCATACATAAGGATTTTATTAGATGCATAAAAATATGCCACACGATTAAATGCTTCCTCACTAAACATGAGTGGGATATTACCCGCCATGTGATTAAGGAGAAATCCTACCCATAATAGACCTGTTACAGCCATGAGCTGTTTTTTCCCTACGGACGAGGTCAAATATGTGCCGATCCAAGCGACACTACTTCTTTTCGTTGCTTCCATGTGTTTCCTTATGTTGTTATAAAACTTTTTGGTTCATACATAACCATATTTTCGTCTTTAAACCAAATTCCAATCTCTCGTTTTGCACTTTCTAGGCTATCAGATGCATGAACAACATTGAAAGTAACCCCAGGGGCAAAATCATATCTAATGGTTCCAGGCTCCGCCTCATCAGGGTTCGTTGCTCCATTAATTTTGCGAACGGCTTCAATTGCATTTTCACCATGAAGAACCATTTGTATTACTGGTTCTGCCGCCATAAAATCAAGGAGAGAGTCAAAAAATGGCCGCTCCTTATGTTCTGAGTAAAAATTTGCCGCTTCGTCACGACTCATTTTTTTAATGTCAATTGCAGCAATCGCAAGACGTGCTTTTTGGTAGCGGTCAATAATTTGTCCAACTAATCCACATTTCACGCCATTTGGCTTAATCATCACAAAGGTTGATTCTTCTCTATTCGATCCCATCTACACTCCAAAGCTTATGATATGTTTGAAAACTAGCATAATTTTAGAATTTCCGGAATTTAATCCAATATTGGATTTGTTCAACTCAAAGTTATACATTTTTCTCAAAAATGGAATGGTTTCATTATAAGTCAGAACATTGTTTGTTTGAAACAATTATGACTTTTAAGTCATGCCAACTTTTCGGTCGATCTTATATATAAATGCCAAAACTTTTGCCACCCCTTCAAAAAGCTCTGGAGGAATATAATCGTCAAGCTCTAATTCACTTAACATCTCTGCCATAGCATCATCTTTATGTATCGGGATATCTTCTTCTTTGGCGATCGCAACCATCTGTTCAGCAATTAGCCCTTTGCCACTGGCTATCACTTGTGGTGGTGCACCCTCACCCTGCTCATGCTTAAGCGCTATCGCTAAAAACGGAGGAAGTTTTTTTCTTTTTTGTTGCTGAGGATACATTTTTTACTGAGCAAAAGGTCCTTTGAGAAATATATAATTTTCCTAAAGATAAGATGGCATAAGAGCTTCTCAGATAAGAAATTACTACATTTTGCGTAGCACAGAATGCATGCATTTTGGTTGTAGAACTATGGACAGCAATGAGCGTTAGATGATTCAAAATCCTATTGTCAAAACACTCTTATCAATAAAACTTGTTGTTTTATTGGTTCTTCTACTTTCCCCCTTTGTAATGAAAACGTGGGTTACTAAGCGACTCAAAGATCCTGTAATTATTGGTGAATACACTATCAAAGCTGATCAGTTCCATTTTACATCACTCCTCAATTTTACTGCTGAAACATTTACGGTTACCGGCCCTGACCTACTACTCACCATTGATAAGCCTGTTGCACACATCACTCCACTTTCTTTTGGCTTCGGAGGAAAACCATTTGTGTCATTAGAAAGTCCCTATGGGTTTCTCGATATATCATCATCGAAAATCGATAGTAACTACCTTACCAGTGAAACTCCATTACCCGAATTCTCTATTCCTCTTCACTGTAAAGCACTCGTTCCTTTTTTTCAAATTTTTAATGGTTCTGATACTATTTCAATTTTTGAAACCCAGGCTGAGAACCTTAATGCCAAGTCGCTTATAGCTACTGCCGACTCACTTATTGCACACACCAACTTCTATTCAGGTTCTCTTGAAGGCCAAATGAGTTGGAATGATGAATTAGTGGTTCGGTACACTGGAACAATGCACTCAGATTCAACCTACATAAATGCCTCTGCAACAAGCCCTAAATCCAACATGAAACTTTTTACTTTCGAGACAAATGGCCTATTACAGAACCGTTCAACACTGTTAACCCTTACCCCAAAGTTACTTCCTTATCTCCCTGATATACTTGACAGTATTAATGAGGTTCAATTTCAAGGCGCATTACAATTTGATGCCCGAAACTTATTGGTAACCGGAGCACTTTCAACCTCACTCAACACTACAGCCTACTGGCCTGCAACACAAACACAGTGGGATGGCACAGTCTCGCTCTTACCAGACACGGTACTATTTACCCTTGCAGGTAGAGGAACAAAAGGGGAAACCATCGACCTTGATGGCAGTGTAGAAGGCAGTGACCTCTCTATAAAAGCCTCGATCCGAGGGAGCACGATTGAGCTCGGCTCAATAATTCAAACAATGGATAGCCCCTCTATTCTCTTTTCTGGAAATATCAGTCAATCAAAGTATGATTTTTCTGTACTTACTCCAACCAAAAGCCTTATTACAGGACAGATGATTATCGATACCAAAGGACGACCCGATATACTTTTTGAAGCTACGGTAAACCCAGGAGAGCCTTGGGCCCTTGCCTGGACGCAAGACAACATTAAGATTCGTCCTTCTCGAATTACAGGGCACTTTTTTGAAGGTGCGGCCAATATTACAATTCATACCTCAACTCCTAACACATACAGCACCTATGCTGACTTTATGGTCTGCAACTTTACTATTGATTCAGAAGGGTTACAATTTTATGATTCCCGCTTTGTATCCGGCAACTCTCGATACCAGTTTAAAGGTGAGGTTTCTTGGGTTGACTACGATCAATTTGTTAAAGTAGAAGTCATAACAGACAACAATGGCGCTGCTCAGTTTTACTCAGATTTTGATGCCAACTATAGTATTACTGTATCTGAACTCACCCTGAAACAGATACCTCTGATTGACAGTACTCTACTCGCTCCTTTTGGTGGAGCAATTACTGGCACATGGATCATGAACTCATTTGACACCACGGGTAGTGCCACCGTATTGTACCAAACACTTGTAAATAATGCCCCCCTCTATCTTGCATCAAAAGTTGCGTTTTTTAGAGACTCTGTTGGGATCAATGAACTCACCATTACCCACAAATCAAATACCCTTAAACTCAATGGAGTAGCCAACAACCCCGAAGGTAATTTTATGAATCTCTCTCTTGTTGAAGGGTTTATAGAGGTAGATAATTTTGATTTGACCACATTTTCAGATGCATTTCTCGATGGAACCATAACTTCTGGAACCTTAAATGGCTCAAGTTCTTATTCAGACACATCTGGGGTAGATGGCTCATTACACTTTCAAGACATTACCTTAAAAAACTACACTTCAGATTATTTCTCTGTTCCTCGTTTAACGGTAGAGGGACTCAATGACAAATTACAAGTGTCTGCACGAATAAAGATGGGACAGCTCAATCAATGGGACAGTGAAATAGCTGTAGATATTCAGTCTATTTTTGGCGATCAAAAAAAGGTATCATGTGCAATTGTTCCTGATAAAGGCGGACTCTTTGTTTTAAACAGCACTATAGATGCTCAACAAAATATAACCGGTGATTTCTCTATAAACGGCCCATGGGCCCTCCCTAATTCTATAGGACAAATAACAGAGAGTGACATCCAAGCCACCTTCAGTTCAATGTTAAAAGATGGCCTACACCGTCCAACCGTCAATATTAATAATGCGTCGGGCAGCTATACACAAAGCGGTGAATACATCTTTCCCTTTTCCTTTAATTTAACAATGTACGATTCACTTATTACTATACCTAATGGAATACTTATCAATCATGTTGGTGAGTCTTTGAAGTTTAAAATGATAGGGAAGCTGAATGCTACTTCTTTTTTACAAGAACTTCAGTTTATCTCTCGCTCTTTTACTTACCCTATAAGTAAAAATCATTATGTCACTATTGAAAAAGTAAAAGGTTCATACACTCCTCACCCTGAGTATCCCCGTATTAGCTTAACGAGTGAAGAAACACAATATTTTTACAACGACCCTACATATGGCTCAACCAATGGAACGTTTAGTAACATCAATCTCGATTATATTATTCCAACAAAAAATGAACAGGGTACTTCAAAAAATCATCTCATTAGTGGCAGCGCTAATACTCGCAAGATTATCTACCGCCACATGGATTTCCCAGAGCTCAAAATAACCGACTTTTATAAGGTACAGCGGTTTATCCAAGCTACAGCAAATCAAAGAACAGAAAATAACACCACATTCCCCATAGACCTTGATGTCTCAATACGAGACGAAGGTGGTGATTCTTTATGGGTGCAAACAAATTATCCATCGTTCCCTTACACAATAGATTTGTCAGTAAGAGGCACTACAACCTCTCCCCTTCTCACTGGCGATATTACATCAATTGAAGATGGAACCCTTAAATTTCTCGATGCAGAATATCAGATAACCAATGTCATTCTGCGGTGGGATAATCAACCAATCACCAAAGGTAAGGTTACTTTTGATTTCAATAAATATTTTGAACAATGTCAGGAAAGTGATATTCTCTTAGAACTTGAAGAGGAAGAAAAGTGTAATATTTCTATGTCACTCCAAGGCCAAGTGAATAACCTCGAATTGAGCCACACCGCTTCCGATGCATGTACACAACTCAATATTGACACCGACAACGCAGGTCAAAATGGCGAGAAATCTGATGAATCTACAATACCTGGTCAATTTTCGGCAAGTAACCTTTTTGCTACCCTTGCTGCAAACTGTGTAAGTAATTTTGCTGGATTCAACGCCGAAATGGGTATAAATTTACTCATGAAACAATCAACTAATTTTATTAACCCCCAAATTAAGGGGCTTAACACCAAAATAAACTTAAAATACAACGATGTTGGCACAACTATTAAAGCAACCTACTACCCTATTGATGATAGCCCTGATCTCTCACTTTTTGGAGGTTATACTTTTACCAACAATAGTAATGCCGACCCAAAAACTGTTGGCACCCACTATATACTCCCTGTCCTTGACAACAGTGCAACCCGTTCCTCTAACTCCCCCTCTAAAGGTTATTTATCTATAAATGGTGATGTAACATGGAATGCAAACATCGACAATAAAACTTCAGATGATTCTGAGGGAACAATTCAAGAGAGTCCAACAGAAACTGAAAGTGACGAATATATTCCTAGTGCAGGCATAAGCTACAACTACAAATTCTGGTCTTGGTGTTTTTGGGGTATTGGAGATTGCGATGACTAAACACATTTTTATTTTCGTTATATTATACGTTATAAGTATTCATGCACAATATAAGGACATTATTATTTCTGGGAATAGTTCATTCTCTACAGAAAGACTGCAAGAACTAATGAGTCTCCCAGATGAATTTCCCGACAGACTCAACGAATCACGGCAAAAACTTTTTCTCACACTTGCTCAAGCAAGTCTCGAACAATTTTACGAAGAGAAGGGCTATTTTAACATCTCTATTACATTAGGTGATACGCTAGTAGAAAACAAATCAAAAAAGAAACACCATATAGAAATTACCGAGGGACTTCTATTCAAATACTCTGATGTAGAAATAGATATCCCTAATACAGATAAGCTCCTTTTAAAGTATGAAGATTTACATATCTATCCCTTAAAACAATTTAATATAGAAGACATCTCAGCTGATCTCTCTCTGATTAGTAAACGATATCGAGGAAATGGTTACCTTCATGTTACTGCACAGCACATAGCCATAATTGATACTCTTAAAAACTCAATCAAAATAGTATATCGTATAAACCCTGGAAATCTCGTTAAATTTGGTACCCTCAAGATTAGTAGCAAACGAAGCAATCAATATCGAGAGCATTCAGGAACCACTAAAGGGCTTACTTCGGTCCCCTATTTGAAATCTCTCTGGGATAAAAAGCCAGGAGAAATTATTGATAATAACTACCTTGATGTTTTTCGGACCAACCTCCTCTCAACTCGTCTCTTTTCTCAGGTTACCATTAGAGATAGCATACACCCAGACAGTACTCATAACCTCTCCACCCTTTACCTCAATACCGTAGAGAAAGTACCTGGATCACTCAAGTTTAGACTCTTTTATGAACAAATTTATGGACTAGGTAGTACCGGCGAACTACGATATCGAAATTTCTTTGGACGTTTTCATGAAGGATGGATTTCAGGTACCTATGCCCAAAATAAACAACGTGCCGCCATTGGATATGCTAATCCACTTCTGTTCAACCTACCTATTCGATTTGAAAATGAATTATCAATTCAGCAAGATAACTTGACGTTTAATCGTTCTAATATAGATTCAAGGGAGACGTATATTGTGAATAATCGAGGCTCTATATCTCGAAGATTTTCAGAATATTTTCGACTCATGGGATCGGTAAAACTAAGAAATCAAATTCGATATAACACTACAATTGATACTATTACTAAAAAGGAACCAGAGAAGCAGACTATTAAGTTTGAAACAGTATCTTTTTTAGATTTTGTTGACCAGCCCATTTCACCAGAAAATGGAGTACGCTTAATATTTACACTTGGAAACGGTGGTGAATTTAAGCTAGATAATCGCTACACCTACGGCTCAATAGAATCAAAATTTTACAAACGAATTTCTAAACACTTTCAAATTGCGAGCGGGATCGATCATGGTCGCTTTTTTAACGAATCATTCACAGCACTTGACTACCAAACCTATTATCAAGGTGGCGATCGGTCAATAAGGGGCTTGGAGGTTGGAGAAATTAGCCCTAACTATACTCCTGACACTACAAATTCATTAAATACTGATACAACATCAGATCAAAACTCAGTACAACAAGAAGGTGGGCAACCAGCTTACGTGAGAGCCGCATTTGAAGTAAGAATTACCCCTCCCTCTAAATCGCTTGAAAATTTCCAGGTGGTTCCATTTATAGACTGGGCAATAGTATGGGACCCTCGCCCAGATTACAAAAGCGAAACGGGTACTGCACTCGGCCTAGGGTTACGATACAGGTGGCAAGTACTCACTATCCGACTTGATTATTCTTTTAAAACTGATTTTTCTAAACCTTTTTCAGGCGAACCCTGGGACTCACAACGTCTAGTATTTGATCTTATGCAAGCAATATAGAATAGTAAATATTATTCTTTAAGAATCATCAACAGGGAACCCTAGCTCCTGTACAGCTTCTTTAACTTTAGATGCTTCTATGGGCTTTAGAATATACATTTCACATCCAGATCTGAATGCTTGGAAAATACTTCCCTCATCATCCATTGCTGTTATCATAATCACTTTCACACTATGAGCAATGTCAATCCCAATTTTCTCTTCATGTTCCCGAATTTTTTTAAGTGCTTCATGACCATCAACTTCGGGCATCATTACGTCAAGACAAATAAGATCATATGGCGTATTTTCAGAATATGACAAGATTACTGCTTCTGTAGCTTCATTACCATTAGTTGCAAAGTCACAATCTCCTAATGGAGTAAGAATAACTTTTAACAATTTTCTACTGACAAAGCTATCGTCAACAATCAAAATCTTCATACGTAACCCGGACTATTTTTTCTTATTATACGATACAAGCCCTCAGTGATGCAACACTATAGGCCAAATATTCAGATTAGATACAAAAAAAGCCCCTATTAGGGGCTTATACTTTATGGTAAACTCTAACGAGTTATACTTAAGACTTATTCAGAGTAGAAGAGATCAAGATTATCTTCGATAATCGCCATCTCTTTCAAATTCATAGCCCAAGTATTAAAAGCACTCTGTCTTGCATATTGATTAGCAGGTACATCTTGCTCTAATTTCACTTTTTCAGCTAGCTCTTGTTCTGATAGTTCGAGTTTAGCAGTTACTTGAGCAGCAATAGCATATCCCATTCCAACTTTTGGCTCACCCCAACTATTAACTGTTTGCTTTAATATTTCTGCGACAACAGAAGATCCGTAGCCGTACGATACTTTCGGTATGAAGCCAGATGCTGTAATTTTTTCAGCAGAGTCAAATCCAAGTTTTGCTATTGTTGCTACTGTAGTAGAATCAACCTTTTTTCCACCTAAAGTAGCTAGTTGTTGTTTTAAATAAGCTTTTGCCGCTGCTACTTTTTTCTCTTTCAATACTGATTTTTTGATATCACTTTTGAAAAACTCGAGAGAAGTAGTACCTTGAGCGAGCTCACCAGCTTTACTGAAGAGTGCCATTACTTTTTCATTTTGAAGAACACGAGAAACAGGCTCTTTATTATCGCGATCAACAAAACCAAAATCTGAAAGACCTACAAGGTAGCCCAGCGCATCTATTGAATCACCGCGAGCAATATACTCAGATTTTTTAATGACAAGATTATTCTCTTTAGAAACAGACTCGAATGAATTTCCAGCAAGAACTTGTGTTTTAACATTTTCGAGCATTAGACGAAGGCTATCTATGGTCTCTGGCCCAGCAGTTACCTTAACCAGTATGTGGCTCAATTTTGCCTTTTCTTTGCCATCTATTACTTTCTTACCATGTGACTTAATAAGGTGATATCCGAACTGAGTTTTAACTGGTGCAGAAATCTCGCCCTCTTTCAAGGCAAATGCCACATCTGCAAAAGGTTTAACCCACTGTTCTGGAGCTACATAATCACCAAGTGATCCACCCTGTGGAGCAGATGCAAGATCTTCAGAATTTGTTTTTGCCATTTGAGCAAAATCAGAACTTTCACTTTTGATTTGATCAAGAACCCACTGTGTATGAAGTTTTGCATTAGTATCATCATATGCTGAAGGAGCTACTGTAACTGAGAGATAATCAAATTTCGCTTGAGCTTTCGCAACAGTAAAGCTGTCTTGGTGTGCTGTATAATATTCTGTAATCTCTTTTTCAGTAACATCACTCTCTTTGATCCCAAATGAATCGAGAGATACTGATAGATATTCTATATCATATTTATTGTCACGTTGTTGAATTGCAAAACGTCTCTCAAGGTCTGACATGTGTTGTTTTGCAGAAACAAAAAGCTGTAATTGATTCATTGGTACGCGATTATCACGCAGATCAGCTTCAAGGTCAACCATCCACGATTGATCAAACACTGAATCATTTTGAAACCATGCCTGGTATTTTTTAAGATCAAACACTGAGTCAGTCATAAACTCTGGTGAGCGTTTAAAAGAGGGATGCGGATTTTCCATAAGCTCTTTGCGCATTTCAAAAATTGAAGCGCGAAGCTCATTTTCATCTACTTTCTCTTTCAAAAGCTGCGATACAATCATTTGGTCAAATAATTGACGGCGAGATTCAGACCGTTGCTTGTCTGTAAGTCTTCTTCCTTGTTGGGTATTTTGCCTTTCTGAAGCTTGTAAGGCATTTTTAAACTCACTATTATTGAGTTTAACACCATTTACAATACCAACACTTGGTTCTTTTTGTGTAGTTAAACCGGTCATTCCCATAAATAGCAGGCCAATGACAATAAGAGGTGCAAGAATGTAGAGAATCCATTTCACCGCTTTATCAGAAATCCAGGTCATCATCATAAGAGTTCTATCCTTTAATGTCTTTTTAGAGTGGTGAAAATTTAGGAAGTTTAACAGCCCCGTCAAGCGAAATAGCAAAAACCCTGACTACTGATCCATATTTAAGTGATAAAACAAGAGAAGTAGCATGAAATGACCAAAATTGTAGAATTATACAGGATATCCCCAATATCACTATTAATGCTTAAAATGAGTTTCTACATTTTTTGCCATGAAAAATTACGATTATCTGGTCATTGGTTCTGGAATAGCCGGTCTCACTATCGCCCTAAAGGCAGCTGAAAACCACTCTGTCGCTATCATTACAAAAACTGATAGTCTCGACTGCTCTACTAATTACGCCCAAGGCGGTATTGCGAGTGTAATGCTCCCTGAAGACAGTTTTGAGAAACACATCAATGACACTTTAGCTGCTGGTGCAGGACTCTGTAACCGTAAACGTGTCGCAATTCTCACACAAGAGGGCCCCGCCGCGATTCAAAATCTGATTGATTGGGGGGTCTCGTTTACTAAGAACGACCTCGATTCAAAACAGTGTTCACCCTACCATCTTGCTCTCGAAGGTGGGCATACCGAACGTCGTATTTTACACGCCCACGATCTTACGGGGCAAGAAATCATGCGTGCAATGATCGATAAAGTCTGCAATAATCCAAATATTGATCTTTTTGAAAATCATACCGCTATTGATCTGGTAACCGATAGTTCAGATAAAGATAACCGATGTGTTGGCGTAACCGTTTTAAATAGTCAGACAATGCGCTACAAGAATATTGCAGCTCGTGCGACATTTATCGCAACAGGGGGCGCTGCTCAGATTTTTAAACATTCTACTAACCCACGAGTATCTACGGGTGATGGAATCGCAATGGCGTTTAGAGCAGGGTGTACCAGTGAAGATATGGAATTTATGCAATTCCACCCAACGACACTCTATAACCCTGGAAAGAAAACCTTTCTTATCTCTGAAGCAGTGAGAGGACATGGTGGTATTTTGAAGAACCATTTGGGTGAACCATTTATGAAAGGCGTACACCCTCTTGAGTCATTGGCTCCTCGTAATGTTGTTGCCCGTGCTATCGACCGCGAAATGAAAAAGCATCACTCTCCTCATGTCTATCTTGACATCACTCATAAAAATGAGAGTAACCTCAAAAAGCATTTCCCTAACATATACAAACATTGTCTCGAAGTTGGAATCAACATGTCTAAAGATTGGATACCTGTGGTACCAGCGGCTCACTATATTTGCGGGGGTATAAAGGCAAGCCACAATGCACAAACAGACCTTAACGGACTCTACGTTTGTGGTGAATCTGGCTGTTTTGAAACTCATGGAGCCAACCGCCTTGCATCGAATTCACTCCTTGAGAGCGTGGTTTTTTCCCTGAGAGCATTTATCCATAGTGCAAAAAATTTACACGACTCCCCCAGCTCTATTGCTCTCCCCCCTAAGAAACGTTTTATTCCATCAACACCTGACTATGACTTTTTGAAAAAACAAGTCCAATCAATTATGTGGGACAAGGTAGGCATTGTACGCACAACGAGCAATCTCAAAAAAGCACTTGAACTCGTTCAAACCATCCGAGACAAAGCTGACACTGATTATCAGAGCCCTGTTCGTACTCCGTTAAATCTTATTGAACTCAGAAACATAGCACTCTGTGCAGAACTCACAATACGCAGTGCATTAAAAAGAAAGGAGTCTCGCGGACTCCATATTTCTGATGATTTTGCTTTTACAAAAGACGACACTTCTGCACGACATACCTTTATACAGCCTTCAAAACTCTATAAAAATTAGCGATAGCGGCGAGACGATTTACCCCAGTCTCCAAAGCCAGTAAAACTAATTGCTCCACCGATAATATGCTCTTCATACTGCGGATCATCAGCTCCTAGCCCTCTAATGCCATAATAAAATGAGACATCTAGATTAGAAACTCTACGAGTTCCAAGAGGAAAACCAAAACCGACCGACCCTTTTACCTCAGTTGCATCATCTACATAGAGCTGTCCATACTGAACCCCCGCTCTATAAGAGACTCTCTTAAGATAAAAGTCATAAGCTCTACGTGACGGCGTCAATTGGTAACCTAAGCCTGCTGAAAAAGCATCATTAAGCGCCGTTTCTCTCTTCTCAGTCACAACGGTAAGAGGAGAAACAGCATTAATCCCATCCCACCTTTGATAATCCCCATCAACGGATAGTATATGTCGGTCATTCAGACGCATCGAACCACCAACAGATATTTTAGCACCATAGGTCTGCTCTTTTTCGGTTTTGAAAATCACTTCAGACTGATTTTTATTGGCATCAGTGAAATAGAGTGACGTGTCCTGTACATTCTCTTTAAAGGCGATATCACCACTATAGAGTTGCTTGATTGTATATTCAGGTTGATACCCCAAATAGAGGGCCCAACCTTTACCACTAAACTGAACTGAAGTAGCGACATACCCTATCTGTGCATCAGATTCGTAAGAGACGGTTGTATTTTTAACACGTTGGTAGTTTTCTTCGTACACCTGGGTTGCACCCATCGGGTGATGATAATTTACCCCGATAGCGAAACGATCAAAAAGAGTGATAGACCAAGAAGGAACGATCTCTGCAATTGCTCCCTCTATAGTTGTTTTAAGAGAGTCTGCCCCAACGAGTTGCTCGTAATGAAAGTCATAGCCATATTTTTGAAAATAAGCGAGAGAGATATTTCCTGCGGGTCCAATTGGTATACTCATTGAGATGTACGGAATATTAAAGCCACTCTCTGTAGTCTTTCCATACTCGACTGACTCAAATATCAATCCTGCAGCAAAACTTGTTTTGTTATTAAAAGCCATTTTAGCAGGGTTTGTTAATGAATGTGCATCATCAAGTAATGTTGCATTTGCTCCACCTAAGGAAATACCTTTGGCGAGGTTTGGCGATTGTGGAACACCAAGCTGGTTAATGCCAAATGTTGAGGCAGCCCAGAGAGGTAACGTAGTAATAACAAGAGTAAGTAACGATTTGCGTATCATGAAGGCCCCTAAATAGCACCAAGCTCAATGAGCTCGATGTGAAGATCAAAAGTTAAAGCACTAAAATCAATAGACTTAAGAAACCGATTAAAACGGTTATCATCTGTTTCAATTGTATTGTTTTCCACAGAACTCCACAAAAGATACTTCTTAGAGGGGTCAACAACTGATTTTGATGGATATAAATAGGTTACTGGCTCCGCACCAACACGACCCAAATTAACAATATGTTTAACTGATTCAGTAATATCAACCGAAACAGTTTCAGTTGTATCAACTATACTCGACAACGCTGAACCAGCGAATTGTCTCTCGAGTACTTTAAAGCCGCTGAACCCCACTGAACTCATATCAAATGTTTCACTTACAGCTTCAAGAACAAAAGGCTGATCAAATTCCGACCACACTCTATCATTAGTAGTGAAGGTAAGCGTTGCACGTTGGACCACATGATTTACATATTGCCCCGAAATGGTACCAATACTCTGCTCTAACTGGGCCAACAGAGCGTCACCATTCAACTTAAAGCTCACCGAGTCAAGACCTCTCGTACTCCTACTAGAATTAACATTAAATCCAAGTGCTGTTAATGAACCGGTATCAACACGATTAACATAAAACCGATCAATGGAATGGGTAATCATGAGTGAGTCAGAAAAGCACAGAGTCGGTTTAGGATAATCAACTTGTAGATGGACCAATTTCCCACCAAGGGTATCAACACCTGTAGAGTCTATCGGCTTCACACTGGTAAATACAATTGAAAGAGCAAGGAGAGAGTCTTTAAGTGCTATCACTTGCGCACGAAGCTCTTCTCCTAAAGGCACGATAATTGGAGCGTTGTAGAGTGCTAATACGAGTGAATCAAGAACAATACCTCCCTGACTACCAAGGGGATCACTCAAACTGATAGTGTCGATTATCTCTTTTCTAATGACTCGATAAGTTGCAACACCTAGGTCATTGGGATCCATAAGATCGTTAAAAAACTGTGCAAGGGTATCTTCACTTCCTGTTACATAAGGATTACCGAAAAAGGCAACACTATCTTGGCGATTATTTTTCATATCCTCAGCGTACTTATGCAAAATAACAGAGTAACGTATTTCAACTGAATCATTTTGAAAGAGTGGCGCACCATACTGTTTTGCATAACTGCTATAGAGTGTATCAACATCAAATACCAGATAAGGTTGGATAAAAAAGAGGGAATCGAGCCCTTCTACACTTTTATTTTCTGTTATTCCAGTCAATTCATAGCCAAATCCAGCAGAAAAGTCACCAATAGTACTCTCACTCCCTACAATATTAACTGAGGCATCGAACAGTGTTCGATTCGATTTATGTAGTGTCAGTGAGTCTGGCGTGAGGTTACTCAATGTTACTGAAACAGTATCATTAGTAAGTTCAACACCTTGTGCTTCTAAGTAGCCCTGACTTGCATCAAGATTAGATTCATCGAAAAGGCATGCAGAAAGCAAAAAGCTCACGCAGAGCAGGAGTGATAATATCTTCACAAATTTCTCTATTTATTGGACAATTTGGGATAAAATATACAAAATACCCTCCATTAGAACACCTCTAATAACATACCATTGATTTGCTCCACAATTTTATCACTGAAAGGGCCTCGCCGCTCTTTTTTAGACATAAATTGCAATTAAAATAGGATAATCATTAAAAATCAGCCATTCTGAACTATGCAATACATCTTACTTACAACCATAACTCCTACCAGACAAAATCAATCGTTGTTTTCGAGTGATTCAAAAGTTATGGACTCTATTGATGACACCATCATTACTGCAATACTTAAATATGGGGGGCACTCTTTTACTACGCACCCCCATCACTATTTCGCGTCATTTACTAATGATTTCCCCTTAAAATGCGCGAAGGAAATCTTTGATCAGTTACTTGAACTTATTGGATCTAAAAACATTAGAGCTATACGAATATCTATGGGTACTGGTCCTTCTGTATCAATAGAATCCTATATTATTGGTTCTGCTGTAGCACAAGCCCAAAGACTGAATACAATATGTCCTGGTGGGCAAATCCTGCTCCCTAAATCAGCCTATGAAACCCTCCCCACATTCATGAACTCTAATGTTATGGATTATGGGAGCCCCCTCCTCACCGATTTACTTATTCCCGATCACATTTTTGGTACCACGAGTTCTGCAATTCTCAATCCAGGCCACATAACCGAAAAACGAATCACTGCCCCCACTAACCTTCCACTCTATGAAACACCCCTCACAGGACGTGAATCCGAACTCAATGTGTTGCGAAATATGCTTCTCGACAATAGGGTGCTCAGTATAACTGGGCCAGCCGGTGTAGGTAAAACCCGCTTAAGCCACCACTTAGGAGCGCAGTGTCATAAAATATTTTCTGATGGTGTTTTCTATATCGACTTTAATGACCAAATAGACCTGCAAGAGCACCTGTTTACCCTTGCAACTCATCTCAATATTACCCTACACTCTGCCTCTGGGATAGATGCACAAATTATCACACACCTACATACCAAGAAAATCCTCCTGATGGCTGATTGTGGTACACAGTTTCTTTCTCACCATCATGAATTTCTCACAACCCTTATTAAAAACACCTCATCCCTTCAACTCCTTTTAGTGACCCGCGCCCCTGTAGGCATTATTTACGAGCAGGTCTTTACCTTAGGCAACCTCCCTACTCCCAAACAAGATGCTCCTCTTGTCGAACACCTCTTTGGGGAGAGTAGTTTTTTACTCTATCTGAACCACGCCCTTTATATGTACCCTGATTTACTGCTCGATAATAACACCGTCAAAATGATTATAAATATCTGCACTCTATTACAGGGAACACCTCAAGCAATTTTAATGGCAGCGGCATGGAGTAAAACCCTGACAGTAAACCAGCTCAATGAAACCCTCGCGCGATTAATTCCTGAATTTGAAAAGCACGATCAGACAATACCAGGCCTCCCTAAAAGAAACAATGCACTCCGTGCAATGTTTGAAGCTACATTACAGGACTTAAAACGGGACGAATATGATGCATTTATTAAGCTCTCAATCTTTAAGAATAGCTTTAACGTGTATGATGCACAGAAAGCCACAGGGGTACAAGCACTTACCGTAGCGCGACTCTTTAATAAATCGCCCTTAATTAAAACATCTTCCGAACTCTACACAATGGAAAAAGTATTTAAAAGAATTGCTTATGAAGAGCTTCTTGCCTCTGATTTTATGAACAGTGTACACCTCTCTTTTTATCACTATTATCTAGAGGTGCTCAATAAAAATTTACCAAAAATCCACTCGTCTCATCAACAAAACATTTTGCTCTATTTTAATCAAAACAAAGAGAACATAATCTCTGCATGGCATCTATGCCTCAATAATGGTTCTCTTGCAGAAATTGTACTTTTTATGAACGCCCTCTTTGAACCATTAGACAGACTTCATGCCTATGCTGAAATCATTATACTTTTTGATGCTCTCCGCACTATCCTTGATGAAGAAACACTAATGCAGAGTCCTGACGTGATTTCGTGTAAAGCACAACTCCATTCAATCTTTGGATCATGTTACACACATCTACACTCTTCTGAAGAAGCAGAGGCAGCCCTCATTCGTTCACTTTCATTGTCAACTGAATTATTAGAGTCGTCTCGTTCTACCATAGATGGGCAGGATATAGAGAACAATCAAGCAGTTACGCTATTGAGAATGAGTATTCTGAAGATTCAACTCAACAAAAAAGAAGAAGCACTTACTCATGCTCAAAAAGCACTGAAGGTTTTTGTAACCAAACAAAATAGCACTGCTCATGCATGGGCAGAAGGGGTTATAGGACTCATTTTTCTTCAGATGGACCTGTGTGAAAAATCAACAAATCATTTTAAAGAAAGCCTCGTTCAATATCAATACAGTAACTACCCTGCAGGTATCAAATGGGCACAACATAATTTGGCACGAAGTTTGTATAACAGCGGCAACTTTAGTGAAGCTCAAAAATATTCTTCAATCTCTGAGTTCGAATCTGAATCGACCACAGATCCACATGACCTCACACTCTACAACTCAACCCATGAAGAACTCACTATTGAAAAATTAGAAACTCTTGTTTCTATATACCACCAAGTGGGTGACTATCAAAAAGCTCTTTCCAATGCTGAAAAACTTTTAATCCTCAGCAGTAACATTGGCAACAACAAGGTAATTGGAGACACCCTATTAAGCATGGGGATGATTCACTGCTCACTAGGGAACGTTAAAAAGTCAAAAAGTCAACTCGATGAAGCGCTCACACTTTTTGAAAAAATGAAACACCACCAAGAGATTAACCACACATACTTAAATTTAGCATCCCTCCAATGGCAGAGTGATAAACTGACCCTTATGGGTGACTACCTCAATAAAATTGATACAGAGCTCATCCCTCCTCAAAGTACTTTTACGGTTGACTACTACAATATTCTTGGTACACATGCACTCCTTACTGAAAATTTAATAAATGCCGAGGAGTCGTTCACAAAAGCACACACCATGAGTGTGCATCTCAACTATGAAAATGGAATGATGCGTGCAATAAACAATTTATCCAAATTGGCTTTGACATCTAAAGACATTACGGAAGCGTTGAACCGTTTTCATACACTACTCCCTATTGCAAATAAAAGTGGTACTTATCCTATCATACTTGAAAGCCTCCTCGACCTGTCTCAAATTTTAATTGATACGAAAGAGTATGAGTTTGCTATGGATACATTAATCTTTATTCATAATCATAAGGCAACAAACGGGTTTGTTAAAAAGCACGCCAAGAAAAAGCTCTTTAAAATGCCCCCTAAATATGGAAAGCAATTTTTCTTTTACTGCATTAACAATGAAGAGCATCGTAATATAGAAGAGTTTTGTTCTGCTATTGTCTCTCACATAGAGATAGCACTGAGCCATCAGTCAGGAAGTCCTTCGCTTTGATCATCACTGTACCCTGAATACTTTTTGAGGTTCTCTTTTGCCTGTTTTTTACGAGCTTCTTTACGTCGAGAAAAATCACGATGCCGCGATTGCGGTTTTGAATTAATAAAGTTCAATTGATTCTCAACCATTCTATCAAACACCACTAAAAGCTCTTCGTAAGCCTCCGAAGACTTCTCTAAAGTCCTTAAGCTCATGACAACCGCTTCAACCGTAGAGATAAAATTCTTTTTTGGCTCTTTGCGAATGCGATAATTGCTTTCACTTTTAGGATTGATACTATAATGAGGAATGTCATTGAGAACTGATGAGTTATAAATCATTTTTTTCGCTTCTCTCCATGTGCCATCAACCACATAGAGGTTCTGCAAATCTTCCGGAGCTTCAGAAAGGTCAACCGCATGAGGCGAAGGAAAGAGCAGACCATTTTTTTCTATTGGAATTTTTTTAAAGTCTGACAAAAAGGATTCATGTTCATTAAAACAAACCCCATGAAACATGACTGAATTAGTAAGAGCAAGGTGGGTAAAGCGAGCAGTATTAATAGGCATGTACCGTTCGTTTGGATGTTGGAGTATTCCAATACGTACCCGAGAAGTAAGTTCTGGTATCGTTGCACAGAGACAAAGCTCTTCTACCTTCCAGCAGCGGTAACAAAAAGGGCGTGGATTCGCATCACTCTTATATTTACCTTTAATATAGTTTGAAGCGTCCTGCATACTTTTCTTAACCCACTTACCAGTTAGTTATAGGCATCTTCTTCTTTTTAGATGCTCGTTTTGGTCTTCTTTTTGATACTTTTTTATTAATCTTGAGTTGGTCTTCGAGCCTTTCTGATGAGTCCGGGCTTAACATTACAGCAGGCATAGTCTTTAATTTCCCCCATTTACCTTCATCAATGATGCTATTCAACTCATTGAAAAGATCCTTTTTCCAATCAAGGTCATCAAAATCAACTCGTTTTTTAAGTCCCTTGTAGAGTGCATAATTTTTAAGAATTCTCTTAAAGTGTCTTTTGTAAGAACCTTTGAGAGAATTGGCACGCCAGTTTCTTGGGCTCGGAATCACAGCTACGAGACGAGCCATTTGTGGAATACTCAGTCGCGACAACTCTTTGCCAAAATGATAGTGCGCCCCTTCACTTACCCCAAAAACCCCTGGACCAAACTGTGCAATATTGAGATACAACTCAAGTATTCTTCTCTTAGTTAAACTATTCTCAAGGAGCACCGTGATTCCCGCTTCTCGAATTTTTCGAGACATTTTTTTATCGGAGCTTAAATAGAGGTTTTTAACCAACTGCTGACTAATGGTACTTGCCCCGCGCGCTTTCTCACCTTTTTGATGATTAGATACAATCGCGTATTCTATCTCACTTAGATCGAACCCTGCATGATCATAAAACTTAGCATCCTCAGCGATTAAGACCATCTCTCTGAGTACAGCAGGGATCTCTTCGTAAGATATCCAGCTATAGAGAATATCTTCTGAGCCTGAGTTACTCATCTGTAATCGCTCATACTCAACATTCATAAAAGATGTAGTTGTTGGGTTATGTTCAGCAAGCATTTTAATTTCCCAATATTTCAGGTAATTTGCAAGCGACAAGAGTCCCCAAACTAACGCAATGAGTATGAGGCCCAAAACAATCTGATACCCTCTCCAACAATAGAGAACTACTTTTTTGACAATTTTTAGATAAATATTCTGTCGTGATTCCATATGTGTGTCTATGTTCTAACTCAAATTTTTCCAATCCCGGTGATAATATAGATCAATTGTTCTATATTTGAAACCTAAAAGAGCACGCCGCTCCCTATCACTCTTACTAATTATGACTTCAATAGCACAGACTACTCCAAAGCGCATCCTCTGCACCGGAATAACAGCGATTCATACATGGCCTGCATTTTGTGCACTCCTTGAAGATGATTCCCATGAAGTTTTTGGCATAAAACCGCCAAAAGCTAAAGCCCCCACTGGACCAAATATATTTTCAGCATCGTTGAGCAATCCTGACGCATATAGAGCTATTTTTGAAGAGGTACAGCCAACACATGTACTTCATGCGGCCGGAGTATGCGACTTGGATGGATGTGAAGCGGATCCTTCTCGGGCCCACCGAATTAATGTCGATGGGGCAAAGCTTATTCGAGAACTTTCTCAGGATGCATATTTAATGTATTGTAGCGCCGACCTAGTCTTTTCAGGAGTAGAGCCTCCACAAGCTGGGTATTCAGAATCTCACGCTCCTGACCCTGTTAGTGTTGTGGGTAAAACCTATTTATTAGCTGAGAAAGAGATTGAGAAGCACCCTCGGTCTGCCATTGTGCGAATGGGGCTGCCTATGGGCCCTTCTATTCAAGGCTCAAAAGCTGCTGTTGATTGGATCGAAGGCCGATTTAAAAAAAACCGTACCGTCACCCTCTTCTATGACGAATATCGCTCGGCAATTCACACTGATGATGTTGGGGAGATTATTAACCAACTTTTTAACAAAGAGATCACCGGATTATATCATGCAGGCGGCCCAAGACCGGTAAGCCTCTATGAAATGGGAGATGTTATCAGTGAATTCAGTGAAAAATACGATAAATCGCTCCTCAAGGGACGATATACTCATGAAGAAAAAAATGGTCCTCCACGAGTTAAAAATGTACACATGGATAGTTCTCTTGTCTATTCACTCCTTGGATGGACACCAAAAGAGTGGCCAACACTCCTAAATCCAGACCTTACTATTTAATTACTTTCCTTTATTTCTACCCTCTTTGCTTAAATATCCCCTTCTAAGTCCCATTTAGGACCCTATTTTCAAAAAAAAAGCAGACTAGTTTCATATTTGCGCAAGAGAAGTATGGTTTTTTTGAGAAATTTCTTATTTTTTCTAAAAATATTACATTTTACAAGGATAACAATGAAAAAATTAATTGCTTCAGCATCAGTTCTTATGATGCTTGTCGGCTGTCAAAAAGGTATTGACACCAAAAGTGTTACTAAAGCATCTCTTAAAACTGAAATGGATAAAGTAAGTTACTCTATCGGTCTTGATATTGGGTCAAACTTCAAAAAACAAGAAATCGAAGTAGAGCTTACTAAATTCTTTAGAGGGATCGAAGACGGCCTTACAGCTACTGAAACTCCACTTATGGACCAAAAAGAAGTTCGCGAAACTATGACATCATTCCAAAAAGTAATGATGGAAAAAATGCAAGACAAAAGAAAAAAAGAAACTGAAGACAGAAAACTTCAAGGCGAAAAAAATATTGAAGAAAACAAAAAATTCTTCGAAGAAAACAAAGCTAAAGAAGGTGTGAAAACAACTGAATCAGGTCTTCAATTCAAAGTAATTACTGAAGGTACTGGCCCAATTCCTACTCTTGACGACAAAGTTGAGTGTCACTACAAAGGTACTCTCCTTAACGGTGAAGTATTTGACTCTTCATACGAACGCGGTAAACCATCACAATTCCCACTTAAAGGTGTGATCAAAGGTTGGACTGAAGCGCTTCAAATGATGAAAGTTGGATCTAAATGGGAACTCTACATAACTCCTGAACTTGGTTATGGCACAAGAGGCTCTGGAAAAATTTCTCCAAATGCTGCACTCAAATTCGAAATCGAACTTTTGAGCATTGTTCCTAAAACTGAAGCTCCAAAAAAAGCTGATAAAAAATAGATCTCTTTTGAACTATTGAAAAGGGGTGCTTTTGCACCCCTTTTTTTGTACAATTTCATAAAAAAGGGTTCTGAATGTTCAAGGTTTTTACCTGTGGCTTATTATCGATACTCATGTGCTGTACGGCACCTATTCAGCACACACCTAAAGTGAAGAAAACCCACCTCAAAGAACTACCGATTGAACAAACACTCTCCGATACCCTCACAGAAATTTCAACACAAAACAGTCGTGTAACCACAATCACCCAAGGTGAAGATCTCATTAGTTATGCGCTCGGCGTCAATTTTGCCCAGACTCTTTTAAAATCGGGAATAACCCTCAATACCTCTCTCATTGCTCAAGGATTTACTGATGTAACCCAGAACGA
This sequence comes from Fibrobacterales bacterium, assembly GCA_051532035.1. Classification (GTDB taxonomy): domain Bacteria; phylum Fibrobacterota; class Fibrobacteria; order Fibrobacterales; family JAOPTW01; genus JAOPTW01. Next base: position 81,688 of record JAOPTW010000015.1, read on the forward strand.
CTCACTGTTAATCTCAACACTCGATGCTGCACACTACACCCAAAAGTTTAACCACTACCGCGACTCTATAACAGAACAACTATCTATTGACTCTACTACACAAGACTCTATTCCTCCAGACCCTATTCTCACTTTTTTCGAAAACAACCGAAACAAGGAGGGCATCGTCACCCTTGAGAGCGGCCTTCAGTATCGTATAATGCGTAAAGGCACAGGTAACAGACCTAGGTCAGATTCAAAAGTAACCTGTCATTATAAAGGCACCACCGTTGAAGGCATAGAATTTGAGTCAACCTACTCTACTGATACACCGGTAACATTCCCTCTTGCTGGCGCTATTGATGGTTGGAAAGAGGCGCTTCTCTTTATGCGTGAAGGCGCCAAATGGCACCTCTATATTCCTCCCGACCTCGCCTATGGAGACAAAGGCGCAGGCTCGAAGATAGCCCCAAATACAATTCTCCTCTACAAACTTGAACTGCTCTCCATTGGCAATTAACCGTTAGGTGATATATGCGCACTATTTCAATAGCAAACATTGAAGACGGAATGATTCTTCAAGAACCGGTCATAGGTAACTCTGGCCAAATTATCCTCAGTCAAGGCGCTACACTTACAAAAAGTCTTGCACGACGTCTGGAATCACGAGGCATACTGCAAGTTACCGTTGAGGGAAATGATGCCACGCCTCCAAAGAGTGACTCCAAAACCACACCCGAGCACTCAAATCGGGATTATCTTATTAAAAAATTTAGTAACCGTACTGACTCTCTTACCATGAATACCCTATATGCAGCTGTAGAACAGCACATACTCAGAAACGAAGAGGGAGAAAATAATGAATGATCGTTTTGTCCGTATAGAGTCAATGATCGGAGACCTTGATTCAATTCCTACTCTTTCAAATGTAGTGTCTCGAATAAATAGGGAAATGCAAAACCCACGCACTACTGCGGATCAAATTGGGAAAATCATAAGTAATGATCAGAGCTTAACCCTCGCTATCATGAAGCTAGTTAACAGTGCATTCTACGGGTTTTCCAAAAAAATCAACACTATCTCTCACGCCGTTGCAATACTTGGCTTTAATACTATTAAAAACTTAATAATGACAACCTCTCTGCTAACCTCTCTTAAGTCGAGTATTCAGTCCCCCTATTTTGACCAAAATCAGTTTTGGGCTCACTCCCTTGGAGTTGGCACTTTTGCAAAAGTTATCGGTAATACTATCTCATTTGATAAGCGAGAAGAACTCTTCTTAGCTGGCGTCATTCATGACATAGGAAAAATAATTCTTATCTCAGCGTTAACCCATGATTTTGAAAAAGCAATTATCATTGCTGAACAAAAAGAAATCATGCTCATTGAAGCTGAAGAAAAAGTCTTTGGATTTAATCATTGTGATGTAGGCTTTTGGATTGCAGAAAAGTGGCAACTCCCTAACTATCTCTCTCATGTAATACTGAATCATCATAGCCCAGAAAAGAGCCTCGATTTTCACTCCATAAGTACTATTATCCAGATTGCCGACACCTTAACCCGAGCATTAGATATTGGGAGTGGCGGTGACCCCTACTTACAAAACATTACCGATGACAACTGGAAGAGCATACAGCTCCCTTATGATGCGTTGCCACAACTCCTCGTAGAAGGAGAGAAAGAGTTTATTAAAGCGAAAAGTTTTATGCAACTCTTATAATCTCATTAGCGGTTTTTTGAGTCTGCCCCATCTTCATCTTCATCAGCAGCATCAACATCCAGCTCCTCAACCATGAGTTTCTCACGTTGATCAATGTAATTTTGAACTCTTCGTGTATCCTTACGTTTATAAAAAGAAGAAGGAAGAGTAAACTCCTTCATAAACAGAAGGAGCACACCAATAATGACCAATCCAAATACTATTTCGAGAATCCCCATGGGCTACCACTCCTTTAAATACGCATTAAAGTAACACGCCTCTACTGCGCCTTGTACCTTTTTACCAATAAAGGGTGAATTAGAACGGCGTACATAATGAGAACGATTAATTTCCCACTCTTTGTTCGGGTTCCATAAAAAGAGATCTGCCGAGTCACCCACTGAGAGCTCAGCTGCTTCAAGATCAAGAACTTTTGAGGGTCCTGTTGTAAAGAGGTCTACAATATCGAGGATGCCACGCGTTAGTGAAGCGCCCAATTCAGTATTAAGTACTGCCAGTGCTGTCTCAAGACCGACACACCCCTGCTCAGAGTCTTCAAAGTTAATATTCTTATACTCAGGCAGTACCGGCTTATGTTGAACCGAGAGCGCTGTTACCACACCTTTTGAAAGGGCTATCTTTAGTGCAGCGACATTTTCTTTTGACCTCAGTGGCGGCGTTACATGATGACATGTATTGAACTGAGGCAGTACGGAATCATCAAACGCAATGTTAGAAAGTACGACATCACACGTTACATCAACTCCCCACTGCTCGGCATATTGCGTTATTAAATCAAATGACTCACCAATACTTACATGTTTAATATGTACTTTACAGCCCGTGACCCGTGCCATCTGTAAAATAGAATAGACTGCAATAGTCTCGGCTTGAGGGAGTACACCATACATACCAAGAAGATCGGAATAGGCACCTTCACTTACCTGTGCTTTTCCTGCAAGAGATTTATCGAGAGAAAAAAGATGGAGGCGAATATCTAGTTGCATCGCGTACTCCATAACCAACCGTAAAAAAGAGTTTTCCACCAAAGGAAAGAGACCTGAACTAAACACTGTTACGCCACGACCAAGCAGTTCCGCCATCTCAACAAGTTGTTCACCATCCCCTTTTTTAGAGATAAGAGAAGAGACTTGAACATCAAGAGGGCACTCAAAGAGAAATGACTTTAAGTAGAGAGCTTTTGCCGGTGAATCAATTTGCTCTTCAGACTCTGGCTCAAGAACTACCCGTTTAAAACCGCCACGATACATCGCTTCAATACCATCAGCAAGAGAGTATACAATACCGTCACCAGGGAGATCAAAACAAGCACTGAGTTCTGTTAGGCCCGGAAATAGCATTTTACCTGTCCCATCTATCTCTTTATAACTTCCCGGCTCTAGGGGGGCAACCCATTTCCCTTCTGAAAGGTAGACATCTTGTGGCTTACTTAATGTTTTGCCCGTATATAATTGTACATTCTTAAAACAAACTGCCATACTATTCTTCCCCTCCGCCTGCTAGAAGATAGAGAACTGCCATTCTGGCTGCAACACCATTTGTTACTTGATCAAGGATTACAGAGCGTTCACTATCAACAATATCTGAGTCCATCTCTAAATTCCTATTAACCGGTCCTGGGTGCATAATAAGAGTATCTGGATTCCAATCTCTGATTCGCTCAGGAGTTATACCAAACTGGGTTCTATATTCAATTTCCGACGGAAGGTACCCACCTGCCTGACGCTCTTTTTGTAAACGTAGTGCCATCACTACATCACTTCCCTTAATTGCATATTCAAGGTCGGAAGTACATTCAGCGCCAACAAGATTCATATTATTGGGCATCAACGTCTGTGGTGCACAAAATACTACTTCGGCACCCATGGTTTTTAATCCAAATGCATTTGATCGCGCCACACGCGAATGCTTGATATCACCTACAATTGCAACGCGCTTGCCTTCTAGTGACCCTATATTTTGTTCCATTGTAAGCATATCAAGAAGTGCCTGAGTTGGGTGTTCATTTGCTCCGTCACCCGCATTCACAATAATTGAATCGGTTGATTCTGCAAGAAACGAAGGAACTCCTGTCCCTGTATGGCGCACCACAATAACATTAGTTTTCATTGACTCTATGTTTCGAACGGTATCTAAAAGGGTTTCACCCTTTTTGAGGCTACTACTCGATGTTGAAAAATTAACAACATCCGCCGAAAGTCTTTTTTCTGCAAGTTCAAATGAAATTTTAGTTCGAGTACTATTTTCGAAGAAGAGATTTAAAACCGTGACGCCACGGAGTGATGGAACCTTTTTAACGGGCCTCTCCAAAACTTCTCGAAAGCTTTGTGCGGTATCTAAAATACTCCGCAAATCCTCTTTGGAGACTCCATTCAACCCAATCAAATGTTTAATCGATAACTGCGACATTACTCTTTTACCTCAACTAACCAAACGGCATCTTCATCATCAACAGGAGTTACTTTAACGCGTACTTCCTGGTTTTTCTCTGTAACTACCTCTTTGCCCGAAAAATCAGGACAGATAGGGAGCTCTCGACATCCTCTATCAATCAACACTACCAATCCTATAGAAGCAGGGCGCCCAAGGTCAAAGATAGCATTCATAGCTGCGCGCACCGACCGTCCAGTATACAGTACATCATCAACGAGGATCACCCGTTTACCTGCAATAGATTGAGGCACCGTAGTAATTTTCATTTGTGGATTAGCGGCTTTAATGCGATAGTGAAAATCATCTCGATAAAAAGATGCATCGAGTGAACCCACTTCAATGGGAACTCCTGTCTGTTTTTCAATTGCTGCACCTATTCGCTCTGCAAGAGGAATCCCTCGAGTTGCATTACCCATGAGGACAACCTGCTGGTAATCGGGCATATTCGTAATTTGAACAGCACACGAATGAATAGCAGCATCAATTGCACTACTATCCATTATTTGCTCGAGAAGTGTTACTCCATCAAAGGAGTCTCTTTTTGAATTCGGCAAAGGAGCCTCATCTAATTGGATTTATCATAATGTATTTAATTTGAGTCACTTTGTCCTCAATCTTATGACTAAAAACAGTTGTATCTGAGCCCAGAACTATTTGAGTTCCCGCACTTGTAACTTATTCATATGGGAAGAGCTTTAATTTTCTTACATTTTGGCCATGAATCAAAATGCACTCTATTTTATTGGTGACACCCAATGGGGTTCTCACTTAGAAACCCCTCATTATGTGGGTAATACCCTGTTATTACGAAACCCCAGTGTCGATATTCAACTTTCGTATAACAACTCTATTCAAAATACCTTTAAGCACCTCAATGCCCATGATGGGAAAGATATCATCGGCAAACGGAGCTCCCACATCATTCTCTCTGTGGGGTGGGTCGACATCGACTCCCTTACAAATGGCACCATTGACTGCGCCCACTTCGACTTACTTATTCAACATATTTGTTCCATCTCAGATATTCAACTTTACCTGTGCAATCAGGCAATTGAAAGTTATATCTCACCCGACAAGAAAAAGGCAGCAATAGAGATAAACTCTCTTTTTGAGCAATATACTCATAAAAACCTCCATATTATTGATTATAACAGAGCATTTAATCAATTTCACGAGTCAGAAGTACACTACAAACGAGCACCTCACTCACTCCATTTTTCGAATGGCCAACTGACACAACTCGGTTCTCACCTACTAGCAGAAGCTCTTTTGATAAAAATCGAAAATAATGCTACTTTTAATAGCACGACAAAGGATTAATTCATGACACTTAATGAACTTAAAGAGAGCATCCGTGATATCCCTGACTTCCCAAAAAAGGGGATTGTTTTTAAAGATATCACGACACTCCTTTCCAACCCAGATGCGCTTACTACCGCCATTAAAGAGATGGCAGCTCCTTTTTTAGAGAGCAACATCGATATCGTTGTTGGTACTGAAGCTCGCGGATTTATCTTTGCCCCAGCTATTGCACAAATTTTAGGAGCAGGCTTCGTACCTGCCCGTAAGCCAGGAAAACTTCCTGGCCCCACTCATTCTATCGAATATGCTTTAGAATATGGGACAGACACTCTTGAAATGCACACCGATTCATTTAAACCGGGTGCAAAAGTTCTTCTGGTAGATGACCTTCTTGCCACTGGCGGCACTATCGCCGCCACTCGATCACTTGTAGAAGAGACAGGTGGTATCGTTGCAGGATATTCATTTCTCATTGAATTACAATTTTTAAATGGAAGAGACAAACTCGGAACGTTTCCGATACATTCTCTTATTTCTTACTAGTGAGGTACTATGAGTAACGATAGACACGAATCCTTTCTTCGCAAGAACAATGCATTGAGCATGGCCTACGAAATGGATAAGAAAGACAAATATCTTGAAGATGTCAAAAGTGGCAAAATCAAGAAGAAGACTACCTGTGAAAAATGTGGAAAAGAAGCCCCTGTAAAACGCTACTCTCTCCCCAGTACTGATCGACTCGAAGGTTCTGCATCCTTTTCAATCAAAACTGAGTTCCTTTGTGAATCTTGTGCACCCATCCAAGCGGTAAAGAAAGACAGAAAAGAGAATAAATCACCCAAAGAGATTAAGGCTATGCTCAGAGGCCTTAAGAAGGGTCGTCTCTAACCTATTCAATAAAAAAAGCTGCACAGTGTGCAGCTTTTTTTGATTTTCTATAAAACAGACCTATAATCAGTATTTTTGTTTATAGATGCTTATCGATTGATGCTTTAAGACTTGCTTTTGGCGCTGCACCAACAATATTCTCTATCTCTGCACTGCCTTTAAACACTTTAATATTTGGAATTGAAGTAATACCAAATTTTTGTGCCAATCCAGGCTCTTCATCTACGTTTACTTTTACGATTGATACTGCATCACCATAATCTGCGGCAAGCTCATCAAGTACTGGTCCGATCATTCTACACGGCCCACACCACGTTGCCCAAAAGTCTACAACAACAGGTTTATCGGCAGCAATAGCGCCTTCGAAATCAGCTTCAGTAATATTTTTAACTTCTGACATACACTTCCTTCTTCTACTTAGGTATTTATTTGTTTTTTGAAAATTTACTAAAATACCCTCCAAAGAAAACTAATTTTGCTCCTTTACATTAAAATTGTATTATATACTACAATTATGACACAACCTAAACTCACTACCCCCGTATCAGTTCAGAAACCACGCAATTTTACCCCTCTAGCGCCTGGAGGGCCAATTACCTCCATTGGTTCATGCTTTGCAGAGCACCTCACAACAACTCTAAAACAGCAATTTTGGCCCATTTTAAGCAATCCAACAGGAACAACATACAACCCACTCTCAATTGCCCAATCTCTGCAATTGACCCTCAATCAGAACCCCATTGAACCCAATGCCCTCTTTTTCCATAATGAACTTTGGTCACATTTTGATTTTCATAGTGATTTTTCACACCCTAGTGCTGAGGGAAGTTGCAATGCAATGAATAGCGCTCTCCTTAATTTTCACAAACAATTATTTGACTCAAAGCTACTTATTATCAGCCTTGGCACAGCCTTTGGTCATTTTTTCAAAGGCGCCATTACCAACAATTGTCACAAACTCAACAGCACTCTCTTTGAAAGAAGAGCAATCTCTATTGATGAAGGATCTGATGCGCTTACAGCTGTCCTAACTCAGCTATTCACCCAAAGACCTGAACTACATATCGTTTTCACCGTTAGCCCTGTAAGACATTTACGAGACTGCCCTACCGAAAATTCTCTGAGTAAAGCAACCCTTAGACATATTTGCCACAACCTAACAGAACGATTTAACCAGCAATCAAGTTACTTCCCCTCATATGAAATCATGATGGATGAACTCCGTGACTACCGTTTTTATGATACCTCATTGACCCACCCCAACGAGACTGCAATTGCAATAATTCTAAATCGTTTTATTGAAACCTATTTTGACTCGAAAAGTTGTGACTATTTTCATGACGTTACCGCGCTGCTCAAAAGCGTCAATCATAAGCCACGAAACCCCAAAAGCCTCTCTTTTAACCAGTTTCAGGAGTCGATGCAGCAAAAAATTGCTAACCTCAAACAACGCTACCCAGAGTTACACATATTTATTTAAGAATATTATAAGTTTAGGTATGCCTTCTATTTTGAATATATTAACACTATGATTAAATACCTCTCTATACTTATAGCCCTATCTACGTCACTTGTTTCAGCACAAGGAAAGTGTGCGTCGAGCTACTTTTATGACTCATCTCATCACCATAGCTCTCCTACCGATCTTTCCATGAGTGTTACTCATACAAGTAAAAAGGTTTCAGCCAGCCATAGGCTCTGTACCCACATTGACTTTAATGACTCTGTCTACTCATTTGAATCCGAACACTTTGTACTCTATTACACACGTACCGGTATACATAAAATTGCTGGATCTACTGATAACACATACCAAAAATATCTTGACACAATGGGAATTAAGCTTGAGCAAGCCTACAACTTTTACACCGACTCACTACAACTCGATGTATCGAAACCCTTTCCTACGTCATATCAATATGACCAACCTGCAATCGCTGGAAAGTACACCATCGAAATTGTCGACGTGCACCACTTACGCTCAGATAAAAGGACCGATCTACAAGATGACATTCAGTTCGAAGCCATATATGGGTTTGTTGTCCCTAACAAAGAAGACTTCAATTACACCCATATGTTTGTTGAGAACGATTATCTCTACACTTATAGAGGCACTCCCGAGCAACTTTTTGAATCACCTCAAGGCACCTGTTCCTACTACGAGAGCAACACCCCCATCATCTCAGAAAGTAGTGGTGCAACCGTAAGCTATGCATCTGAAAAAGAAAAGGCATTTGATGTAACTGTAGTTCATGAACTTTATCATGCATTTCAATTCAATTACGAAAAGAACTTTAAGACTCTTCATTTCTGGTTCGAAGCCTCGGCAACAGGAATGGAAGATATACTTTCACCAGATATCAATGATTATTGGCAGTATACAAATAGCCTCTTCAATAGTCCTGATTCAAGTATCCTTACTACCAACCGCAAACATGAATATGGACAAGGCCTCTTTTTACACTACATCCTCCATCGATTCCCCAATGCAATCGAAAAACAAATCTGGGAACATAGAGCTGCGAACGCAGGTTCACCCATTGCTGAAAGTTTTGACTTTGTATTTAGCACTTACTATAATACTACTTTTAATGAAGTCTACAATGACTACTCAGCTCAATTACTCTTTTCTGGTCTTAGAAGCTCCAGCGACCCTGACCCTTTTAACTCTGACATGAGTCAGTTCCCTATGATATATCCAGAAACGCTCTCTACCCAAAGCCTCGACTCCATTATTCTTTCAACATCACTTACAGCCAAAACCTTTGACCTTGAAAGCATAAAACCAGGAGATTCGATCTTCGTTACCATCTTACCAACTATTTCTCTCTCACTTATCGAGATTGACACACTCTTGGATACCGCCATTGTTACATCACTCTCTGGTCCCACTATTAAACTTATTGGGGATTCACTCACGAATCCATCATTTCTTACAATAAGTTATAAAGCAAGTGGCAGTTCATCCTCACAAAGTAACGGTATTATCCAAATAACAGTATCTGAAGAGGAGATCACCCTAACTGATCCTCCTCCACTTCCCCCAAAAATATCTCCCCCATATCCAAATCCATTTAATTATCGCAATATTACCCATGAAAGAATAACATTCCCCGCTGATAATATTCCTGTAGGAACCACCATAACCATTTTCTCGCGAAAGGGTGTTGTCGTACAAACCCTCACCGCTCAAACACAAACGAATCAAACTGGACACACTGAATTTATTTGGAATAATGCACTCAGCTCAACAAACTCTAAACTCCCTTCAGGGTATTACTACTACATAGATTCATTTCACAACAAACCGAAGAAAATAATAATTCTTAACTAAAGTGAATGTAATCTACACTGAGAATATTTTAATTAATGGTGGATACAAAAAAGCCAGACTACGGGAGAGTGCAGTCTGGCTTCTATCAAGATTAATGAATATTAATCTTGAAATCTAAGGAACGCAGGGCGTTCATCTACTTTACTATTCTCTTGAGAGTAAAGGTCTTCACTTTCTGTCATCTTACTATCAACACTTTTTAAGCCACCAATACGTTGAAATGCAGGCTTTGAATAGTCGACTCCATCGTCAATCATTCCTCGGTTCAACTCTTGAATGCGCTGAGTTGGGCGAACAACATGACTTATTTGTTCATTATCTTTTTGAAGCTCACTACAATAGTCCGACATCTCTTGTGGTTCTGCAACAATGGTCTCTTCAACCTCTTGTGAACGTACATCTATGGAAGAACTCTCTTCATTCATTCTCAAAAAGCTTGGTCTTTCATCATTAGAAGCACTTCCAAAGAATGACTCTTCAAATTCTGGATTCATTTTAGGAATTGAGGCATCTATTGTAAGCTCTGGAGCAATTGGAGCCTCCGTAGTGTGCACCTCTTGGAGCGCATCAACTTCTTCTTTTGAAATAATAGGTTCGATAGTTTGAGGTATACGACTCTCTTCTTGTACCGGCTCAACCACTTGTGGTTCTAGCCCAGGAGTAACCTGAGGCGCAACAACGCCTTGAACATCTGTTGTTTTCTCAGTAACTTTACCATTAGTAAATCCTGTTGCAATAACAGTAACTGCAACTCTTTCACCCATAGAGCTATCAATAACATTACCAAAGATGATATGTGGCTCATTCTCTTCACCAACCATATCATAGATATATGTCATAACATCGTTTATTTCATGCATTGCCAACTCATCACCACCAGTAATATTTACCAAAATACCACCAGCACCACTGATCGAAATATTTTCGAGAAGCGGTGAATGAATTGCAAGTTCAGCAGCAAGTTGTGCTTTCCCTTCGCCTTCTGCAATACCAGTACCGATAAGTGCTTCGCCACCATTATTCATAATTTCGCGAACATCGGCAAAGTCAACCTGCATAAATCCATGATTTAAGATAATATCAGAAATGCCTTTTACCGCATCCATAAGTACCCCATCAACAGTCTTGTATGCATCGAGAACAGTAGTGTTCTTAGGGATTACATCAAAAATTTTCTGATTCTGTATCGCGATGATAGTATCAACGTTACTCGTAAGGTTATTCAACCCTTTTTTACTGTGACGTTTGCGTATAGGGCCTTCCCAATTAAATGGCTCAGTCACAACACCAACCGTAAGTATACCAAGTTCGCGTGAAATTTCTGCGACAACTGGAGCAGCTCCTGTACCAGTTCCGCCACCCATACCACCGGCGATAAAAACCATATCAGCACCAGAGAGTGCTTCTTCGACAAGTTTTCTATCTTCCTGGATCGCTTCAAAGCCCTTGTCAGGACGTGATCCAGCACCAAGACCTTTACATAATTTTTGACCGATACTAATCTTTCTTTCGGCAAGGTTGTTTTCGAGTGCCATTGCATCAGTATTAATTGCAATAAACTCGACGCCGTGCAATCCACTTTCAATCATACGATTGAGTGCATTACCACCGGCACCACCTACACCAATGACCTTAATCTTGGCTCGGTTCTCTTTTGTTTCATCTAGCGTTATAACCATTTGGCTCTCCCTGGTTCTGTAATTAAATATAATTCTTTAAAAAGTTGATAAAGCGATTAAATACGTTTTTAAGGTTTTCATTTCCTAGGCCCACTCGCGTCTCACCCCCAATACCACGGGCTTGGTGCTGTCCATATACAACCAATCCAACCCCTGTAGCGTTCTCAGGTTTTGAGACTACATCTGTCAAGCCTCCAAACGAGATCGGCTTACCTAACTTAACCGGCACACCGAATACCTCTTCTGCGAGTTCCATGCCACCTTTTGTTATTGAGCAACCTCCTGTAAGTACAATTCCCGCACCAAGACGATCGAGAAGCCCTTTACGCTTGATCTCTTTGAGAACAATCATATAGATTTCTTGCATCCGTGCACGAATTATTGAGGAAACGACAGATTGTGGAATTTCTCGTTGTGGACGACCACCTACCCCAGGCACCACCACAAAACGATCATTCTCTATATTTGAGGTTCCACATGACCCATATTTTTTCTTAATTTCTTCAGCCTTTTCGACTGGTGTTCTAATTCCAATAGCGATGTCAGAAGTAACATTTTTTCCGCCAAATCCAATACTAAATGTGTGATTGATAGCGTTATCAAGATAGATACTCACATCCGTCGTACCACCACCCACATCTATAACAGCAACGCCAAGCTCTTTCTCATCATCCTCAAGAACTGAGTAAGACGCAGCCAGGGGCGTTACCACAATGCCCAATATATTTAGGCCAGCTTTCGTAACCGCTTTAAGCACATTCTGCTTTGCCGTCGTCGCTCCAGTAATTACATGAACATAGCCTTCAAGCTTTACTCCGGTCATCCCAATAGGATCAGTTATCCCGGCCGTTTCATCATCAACAACAAACCCTTGTGGCAATGCATGAAGCACCTCTTTACCCGAAGGCAACGATATCGTTTTTGCCTGATCAATAACATTAATAACATCTTGCGCCGTAATTTCATTATCGGGACGCATAACCGCAGTCATTCCTCGCCCCTCAATAGAACGTATATGATCACCTGATAGACTCACATAGACATCTTTAATGTTTTCGGTGCCTGCCATAAGTTTGGCTTCTTCTACCGCTCTCTCAATTGATACAACTGTTTTATCAATATTAACGACACACCCTTTATTGAGCCCACCAGATGGGCTCGTGCCAATACCAACCAAGTTTAGGTTGTTTTCCTCATCGATTTCACCAATGACAACGCCAATCTTTGAAGATCCAATATCCAATCCAACTATGATTTTCGAATTCATTCCGGCCTTTTCTCCCTACCTCAGATATGCGAAGTCTGCAAAACGCATATCAATAATATTCTCTGTAAGTTCACTTGTTAATTGCTCATCTTGAATCAAACGATACTTATGAGCCAACGTGCGGTAATCTGTATCTTTTCCAACAAGAATTCTCTGACTTTTTCCTAATACAAACAGTACTCCTGCCGACAATTTTGCATTCCAGGTTATCTCTGAAAGTGAGTCATACAGTGACCGATTAGAACGTTTAATCTGTTTCAACATATGGAGCATAATCGGTGCATGTTCTTTTTGAGTAATTATAGGAAGCACCCCTCTATGATACAAATCAGCAGTAACCACATCCCCTGTTTCGAGAAGATACTTCCATTCTCCATCGTAAAGTGATGCAAGGGGAGAGTGCTCCTCAATAGTGATAATTATTGTTCCAAATGAAGCTTGCTCAATAGTAACTGTCTTTATCTCAGGAAGAGCCTTCAACTGAGTTGTTGCTTCAGCAACACTACTATCAGACAACTCCATACCATATTCAAAACCAATGATCGACATAATTCTATTCTTGTGAAGTACACCGTCAGTATTTACCACCACATCCTTGATTGGTGACTCAGGTATTATTTCTACCACGGAGTCCACGGCACTATACGCACCAAAACAGACTATTACTAACACACATATCCATATCACTATTCGTTTCATAGTTCTATCCCTCGGCTCCGAGCTGTGCACCTATTTTCCAAACTGTTCCTGCACCCATCACCAACACCACATCTGTCTCACTGAGTTCACTTTTAAGCGTAGCAGTAATCTCATCAAAATCTGAAAGAGCGCGCACATCTTTGTGTCCAAGTTTTTTACACGCCCCAATAATCAACTGAGACGTGACCCCTTCTATTGGCTTTTCGCGGGCGCCATAAATATCAGTTATTATTACGGTATCGGAGTCAACAAATGCTGAAGCAAATGCTTCATAGTGATCATGTGTTCTACTATACAGATGGGGTTGAAATACGACAACAACTCTTTTATCATAAAAATGCTCTTTAGCTGCACCAAGTGTAGCCGCAACTTCTGTAGGGTGGTGTGCATAATCGTCATACACAGGACATCCATTGACTGATCCCACTCTTTCAAACCGACGTTTTACCCCTGAAAATCCTTTAATCCCAGACTGAATTACTTCAAATGGAATTCCCTCTTCGTGGGCTAGCGCTATTGCACCCATTGCATTATTTACATTATGAGATCCTGGTATATGTAACTCTATTGTTCCAAGGTTTTCACCAAAAGCCACTACAGAAAAACGGGTAATAAAGCCATCACGCTCAACGGAATCGACTCTGTAATCTGCTTGTTTAGAAAAGCCATAGGTCACTACGGGCTTTACAATAGAAGGTATAATCTCCTGAATCCCTAGATCATCAATACAAACAATTGCCTGGCCGTAGAATGGAACTTTATTAGCAAACTGGACAAATGCTGATTTGATTTCGTCCATATCAGCATAACAATCGAGATGATCTTCATCTACATTAGTAATAAGCGCCATTGATGGCACCATTTGAAGAAATGATTTATCATACTCATCCGCTTCAGCAATAAGTGCATCACCTGAACCATATTGTGCACCAGTTCCAAGACTTTTTACAACGCCACCCACTATGATAGTTGGATCGAGCTTGGCTTCATTCCAAATAGCGCCAACCATTGAGGTTGTTGTTGTCTTACCATGAGTGCCTGCAACTGCCAGGGTGTATTTGAGTCTCATTAATTCGCCAAGCATTTCGGCTCTACGTACCACTGGAATATTCTGTTCAATAGCTGCAGCTATTTCAATATTATCAAGTGCTATTGCAGATGAACGCACCACTATATCTGCATCAGTAATATTTTCTATAGAATGCCCAATTGCAATAGTCATTCCTTTACCTTGTAAATATTCAATAACCGGCCCCATATTCATATCTGACCCGGTAATATTAAACCCATTTTCATGGAGGACCTCAGCAATACCTGACATACCAGCACCACCAATCCCTACAAAATGCAGTTTTTTAATTCGTGAACTTGGTATCATCTGTTGCTCTCCATATCAATAATTTTTTCTGCTATCGTTTGCGCTGCATGAGGCTTGGCCAGTTCTTTTGTCGCCTCTCTCATTGTTGCTCGCTTCTCATCACTTGCCATTAATTCTGCTATCTTAGCGGCTAATGTATTAGAATCTGATTCTAACTCAACAAGAGCCGCTCCCACTTTTTCCACTTCCCGAGCATTGTGCTCTTGGTGATTTGCTGTTGCAAAAGGAAATGGCACTAAAATCGATGGTTTATTGAGTACTAAAATTTCGGCAAGAGTCGACGCTCCTGCTCTACTCACTAAAAGGTCAGCGTGATACATACACGCAAGGACTGAATCAATAAAGCCTGTTACTATCACATTATTACAGTGAGCCGTCTTTTCAGTATACTCTATAACATTACCAGCACCCACCTGCCAAAGCAACAAGAACTCTTCTTGGTTTTCAAGGAGTTCGAGAGATTCAAAAAGTTTTTCATTTATCCCTTTTGCACCTTGTGATCCACCAAGAACCAATACAATCTTCTTATCTCCAGCATCTTGATACTCCATAGGACGTTTAGGTGCTGTTGCCATATCAAATCCTCGTATAGGATTACCGGTCACTTCAGTTTTTTCAGTACCGAGTTGTGCACATACAGACTGACTCGGTACGAACACTCTTTTGGCAAAGCGAGCTGCAATTTTATTTGCTACCCCTGCTACACTATTTTGCTCTTGAATATATACAGGTACTCTTTTTAACCATGCACCAATCAATACGGGAAGCGATACATATCCACCTGTACCTATAACAACCTCTGCACCACTTTGAGATACGGCACTCATGCCACTAACAATTGATCGCACTAGTCGATAAGGGAGTAAAAGGTTTTCAAAAAACTTCCCCCGCTTTAGAGGCACTGCTTGGATAGGAAAAAATCTATCGTTTTTTAATATCCGTGATTCCATACTATCTGCTCGACCAGCAAACGAAACTGCGATATTACATTTTGCTGCCATAATTTCAGCTATTGCAACCGCAGGGAAAACATGTCCACCCGTTCCACCACAGGCAAAAAGCACTTTTTTTATAGTTCTCATACCCGTAAACCTCCCACTTCCTTACTCGCTTTGGAGATATTCAATATCACCCCGAGGGCAAAGAGGTTCAATATGAGATTTGTTCCACCATATCCCACCAATGGTAATGGTTGTCCTGTTGGAGGAATCAAACTAGTGCACACTCCAATATGAAAAAATGCATTTATAAACAGTGAAGTAGTGAAACCGATAACAACAAGACGGCCAAAAAGGGGTTCAACTCTACTTGCAATTGCAATACCACGCCATGCAATCACTCCAAAAAGTGCCATAACTATAAAGGTCCCAATAAAACCCATCTCTTCGCCAAGTGACGCAAAAACGGTATCAGTAAATGGCATGGGAAGATACCCCAATTTTTGTGTACCTTCTCCAAGCCCCGAACCAAACATGCCACCACTCCCCAAACTGGTCAATGCCTGAGTTACTTGGTACGAACCTTCAACTCGTGTATTACTTCCAAAGAGAGAAAATATCTGTTCCAACCAACTCATAACACGTTTTAATCTATAGTCACTACTAAACGCAAAAATGGAAACGAATACAAAGCCCGGACCACCAATGGCAAGCATATACTTTGTTGGTACGCCGGCAACAAAAAACATAATAACACTAATCACCACCACAAGAAGAGCTGTACTATAATTTGGCTGTAGGATGAGGAGTCCAAAAACAACTCCTACAATAATAAGTGGTCGTAAAAAACCGATTTTTAAATCTTCGATTTGATCTTTACATTCAGAAAGCTTTGTAGCTAATAGAAAGATCATTGAAATTTTCATCAGCTCAGAGGGTTGAAACTTAAGTCCACCGAGATTGAGCCACCGGGTAGCCCCGTGAACCTTAACACCCCAAGGACCAACAAGCAGTGCGAGCATCAATACAAATGAGAGAATAAAGAAGAGTCGTGAATACTTCATCCAGACCGCATAATCAATCTGAATTGTCACCAAAAAGAGTGCTACACCTACTAAAAGTTTGACCAAGTGATTTAACACAAAATAGGTCTCCTCCTTTTTTGCTTCGAGAGCTGATGGGCTACTCGCACTGTAGATAATAACGATACCAATTCCGATAAGTGCAAAAACTGCAATTAAGAGTAATCGGTCAATAGCAACACTTTTCAACTTTTTAATACCTCTCTAAAGAAATCAAAACTCTCCATACCGCCACGGGCTCCATTCAGTGATGGAAAAAAGAGAATTGCACCACCGTCATCAAGAAGCGACTCGGATTCATGCACCACTTCTGACATAGATTGGCAATGATCAAAAACATTAGGTAACCGTTCGTGAAGCCCTTTAAGGTATGATGCCTCGGTACCCGGGAGCGCAACAACATATGCCTTAGCATCTACTAACGCATTTTCAAAAGCGGGAGTCATTTTAAAGTTAGAACCACCGAGTATTACGGTACATTCACCTTCAAAGCAGTGTAAAATTTCTGTCGCATCACGATGTGAGATAATATTTGAGTTATCAAAATATTTCATACCATGCTTTTCAGCAACCATCTCCATTTCCATACTTTGAAGACAGAGTTCAGAAATAGCAGCACGTATCTCTTCTACAGAGACATGAAGTGACTTTGCAACATAAATCGCGGTGATAATATTTTCGATATAGGTGCCATCGGGAATATTTAAGCTACTCGAAATGCCAATAATATGAGAAAGGGTGTGTTCACGAACCACAATCATCCCATCTTTGAGTACAACACTAAATGGCATTGTCTCTTCTGCAGGGCGTGGATGCATCGCCATATCGACAAGATCTTCCACAACAAACTGTACCTGTGATTCATGGAACCCATTGTCAATATCACTATCAAATTTTGAAGTAGCAATGCCAAATAAATTATGTTGAGGCTTCAATACCCCATCCTCTAGCCCTGCACGCGCTAACATAAGACAGTCAGATACTGGTGCACTTAAGAAACGGCCTCTTTGTGACTGTTCTTCCTGCTGAGTATAAATTTTTACCCCATAACTACGAAGCATTCTATTGAGAAGACGAATCGTAAAACGATGTCGTGCATTACGAGGGGCTGCAATGAGCCCATCAGTTATATTATTGAGCTGCAGTTCAAAGCTTTTCGCCATTAATCCCACAGTAAGTGCTGTTGTATTATAGATCATTTTATAATCCTTTCGTAAGCTCAAACTTCATTACTGCATCAACGACGGTATCAAGCTTCACTCCACGAGAAGCTTTAACTAATATTAGGTCCCCCTCTGAAACGCTCTCTTTTAACAATCGAGTAACGTCCTCAAGTGAGTTGCAATGAGTCACATTTTCTAATTTCATACCACTTTTTTGGGCACCAATTGCAATAGACTCTGCCGCTTCGCCAACAGTAATAAGTTGATCAATATTTTGTTCAGGAACAAGTGTTCCTATTTTAAGGTGCCTCTCTTCTGATACATCGCCAAGTTCGAGCATATCACCAAGCACCGCTATTTTTTTACCCGCAACACTCATTTCACCAACTGAGTGAAGTGCAGAAGCAGTAGATGAAGGGTTTGCATTATAACAATCTGCAAAAACCTTAAAGCCATCAGCCTGTTTCATTTCGGTTCTTAAATTGGATGCAGTATATTTTGAAAGTGCTACTGCCGCATCCTGTTGTCTAATTTTCATCGCTTTACTAACCGCGATAGCGGCGAGTGCATTGTACACCGTATGAAGCCCTGGAACATTCAAGTGATACTGGATTCTTCCCACTTTAAACGATGCGCATGAATTTTCGTCCCATGTAATATCTTTTGCTTTAATTTGGCCATGCTTAATACCAAAAGTGACCAATTTATACTGAGTCGTTGACTTGAGTTTCACAAAATAGGGATCATCAGCGTTCACGAAAAGGGTCCCCGCTTTCTGGAGTCCTTCAACTATCTGAATTTTCTCTTTAAAGACATTATCTTCATTTTTAAAAAACTCTAAATGACTCGCACCAATATTTGTAATGACAGCATATTGCGGTGCAACTGTTTTTGAAAGCACCTTTATTTCACCATTCTCACTGGTACCTACTTCAAAAATCCCATATTGATGTTCTTTTCTGAGTCTGAATATAGTGAGGGGAACACCCACTTGATTATTGTAATTACCACCTGTGGCAATGCCACATTGAGATGCAGAGAGTATTGCATTGAGCATATCTTTAGTAGTCGTTTTACCATTAGAACCAGTAATAGCAATTTTTGGTATAGGGAAACGCTTAGCATACCCTTTTGCCAACTTAAGAAGAGCCTGGTTGGTATTATCAACAGGTATATATGTTTTTACACTATTTGGATGTTCTTTTATCCACTCTTTTGCCACTACTGTCACTAGTACTCCTTTTTTCACTACACTCTCAATAAATGTGTGTGCATCGTATCGTTCCCCAGCCAATGGCCAAAAAATGACATTTTCCATTGCATCCCTCGAATCAAAGCTGATACAACACTGAGTTGCACCAACATCATCTCCTACAATGCTTGTTTCAAGCAGTTCAGCCAGTTCTGTAATATTAAGCTCTAACTGCTTCATTTTCTATACTCTCTTTAACAACTACTCTATCATCAAATGGATGTTTTACCGTTCCAATAATTTGATAATCCTCATGCCCTTTTCCAGCCACAACAAGACAGTCGTATTCATTCATATCAGAGAGGGCTTTCTCTATTGCTCTCTTGCGATCTTCTTCCACTATTACTTTGTTTTCGTCTGTGAACCCTTTAAGTATATCTGAAATAATGGCACTCGCATCTTCAGTACGCGGGTTATCAGAACTCACATAGACAACATCTGCAACAGATTCAGCTGCCTGCGCCATCAGTACTCTTTTGCCAGTATCTCGATCACCGCCACAACCAAAGAGCACTCGTAATGACCCTTTGCATATAGGGCGTACATTTTCTAATACTCGCTGTAGGGCATCTGGAGTGTGAGCATAATCGACAAATACACGTTTATGTTTACTAAAAGATATCAGTTCCATACGTCCAGGCACTGTTGTTGTTGCTATCGCATCAACAAGCTGCTCTTCAGAAAGCCCATAAGCCAATGACGCACCAACAGCTGCAAGTATATTTTCTTCATTGAACGCACCAAAGAGTGCAGTGCACACACTAAATTCTCTGCCTCTATAGCGAAGAGTGCATTCTTTAACACCTGACTGTTCGAAACTCCCCACAAAATAGAGGTCTGCATCTTCATTAGTCCGAGAGTATCGAATAACAGGTATAGACAGCTCACGAATTAACCGTGCACCTGATGTGTCGTCCATATTGATAACAGCAATTCCACCAGGCCTTAAATATGTGGTAAAGAGTTTTTTCTTAGCCTGATAATACTCTTCCATATCGTTGTGATAATCAAGATGATCTTGGCTGAGGTTAGTGAAAACCCCTACATCATAAGATATACCGAGTACTCGATTTTGATGGAGCGCATGTGATGACACTTCCATTACCATCACTTCACATTTTTTTGCTATTGATGCAGCACAGAGTTCTTGCATTTTTATAAAGCCAGGAGTCGTCAAATCACTTATCGTTCTTTCACCAGCAATCTCAGAGGCAATTGTTCCGCTCAGTGCTGTACGCATTCCATTAACTTTTAAAAAGCTGTTTACAAGATAACTAATAGTTGTTTTTCCATTGGTTCCTGTAATACCTACAAACGAAAGTTTTTTTGCGGGACTCCCATAATAAGCAACAACCATTTGCTCACGAGCCTGTACTACATTATTAACTCTAATGTGTACAGAACTCTCTAGAGAGCTCTCAGATACTATTGCAATAGCACCATTTTCAAGAGCACTTTGTATAAATTGAGCTCCGTCATTCATTGATCCCTGCATAACAATAAACACCATACCCGGAGTCACCAAACGTGAATCATCAGTAATCCCCGAAATGGATGTCGAAAGCTCCATTGTTGTCTCGACTCCATTAACCTGTTTGAGAATTTCGGCTAGCATCATACTAAATATTCTCCATTAAGGTTATGGTACATTTTGAACGGGTACCGAGAAGATCACCCATTTCTGGTGATTGATTCACTACCCATCCTGAGCCCGAAAAATCAACGACAACACCACGGCCTGCCATAAGAGCAACTGCTTCTCTAAGGGATTTACCTTTTAAATTTGGCATAATTGTTCTTTTTTCTACTTGGTCATCCTGAGACATCACATCTTTTGGATCAGTCGCTGGTAAAGTTTTAACGAATGTTCCTCGTAAGCCCTGTCTATTTATTCTTGGAGAGACCTGTACTTTTTCCATAATCTCTTTAAAGACTGGTCCAGCTGTACGTGCACCTGAGGTAAATGTTCTTGGCTCATCAATCACAACCATACAGACATACTGAGGATGTGCCGCTGGTACCATTCCAATAAATGATGAGTTCATTGATGAGCGAATATACCGCTTTTTATCGACACTATACTTTTCAGCAGTTCCGGTCTTGCCTGCAGTAGAGATAATATCAGATTGTAAATTTCTGGCAGTTCCATATTTAACAACACCAGCTAGCATATTACGAAGTTCAGATGCTGTCTCTTCCGATATCACTCTTCTAATGGTCTGCTTGGGGTTGTCAAGAACTACCTCACCCGTGGTACGCTCTCGTAGTTGTCTTACAATCCTCGGCTTGAGCAACTCTCCGCCATTCGCCACTGTTCCGTAAGCCATCGCAACCTGAAGAGGCGTGGTCATAATCTCATGCCCCATGGCCATAGTTACTAAGGTTCTTCCACTCCAGCGAGAAATATTTTTCAATCGACCTTTCTCTTCACCAGGAATCTGAATTCCTGTCTTTGTACCAAACCCAAATCGTCGTACATATCTGAAATAATCTTCTTTACCGACTTTTGTTGCTACTTGGGCAAAGCCAACATTAGATGAGAATGCCATAGCATCAGCAAATGAGATCCACCCATATTTGTGTGTATCACGAATGACATCACCATAAATTTTATAGACACCCATATTACCATTGATTGAATCATTTGATTGCATAATGCGCTCTTCGATCGCAGCTGCAGCTGCAACAACCTTAAAGGTAGATCCTGGCTCGTAGACTTTGGCAACAACATCATTTTTTGTAGCCGACAAATCAAGTTTTGAGAGATCATTAGGATCATAGTCGGGGTAACTTGCCATAGCCAGAATCTCGCCCGTATGAGGATCAATAACTACAGCAGTACCACGATCAGCTTTCACCTTTTTAACACCACGCTCAAGTGCTCCTTCAGCAATATGCTGAATCTCTTTATCAATGGTCAAAACTACATCTAATCCAGCAACAGGAGCAGCACCATCGAGCTGCATTCCTTCATAAATACGTCGCTTAACATCAACCTTCTTATAACGCCAGCCATCAATACCCCGGAGCTGATTATCAAAATAGCGTTCAACTCCAAGCATACCCTTACCATCACGACCGAGGTGCCCCAACACTTGTGACCCCAACTTACCGTATGGTAAAAAACGACGAACACTATTGTCTTTCACCGATTCTATATGCGTTTTAACAAGGACTGTGCCATTGCGGTCATAAATAGTACCTCTCTCTGGAAGCACTACCTGTCTTTGAGTTGATTGTCGATCGGATTTCTTGCTGAAGTAATCAGCTTTAACTATTTGTATATGAAAGGTGATCCCAACTATCAAAAACCACATAACTCCAAATAAGGCGAGAACGACTATCAGTCTCGACTCAATGCTAGAGGTGTTATTTCGATATTGGTGCATTTTATTTCTCTGTTATCGCCGTATAGGTTGCATTAAAGCCTAGGCCACGTTCCGCAGCTATTTGCTCAATTCTTTGACGGGAACGAAGGGTATTAATTTTAAACTCTTTTTTCTGTAATTCACTTTCAAGTGTTCTACAAATCGCCGCTAACCGTGTACTCTCTTTTTGGATGTCATTATACTTGTTCTGTTTCCACACCGGAAATGACGCGATCAATGCCATAACCAAAATACTTGCAATTATTATCACTATCCCTTTCATTCTCTATACCCTTTCATAGACTCTTAGCTTTGCAGAGCGAGCCCGTGAGTTTTGTGCCACCTCATTTTCAGTTGGTGGCAACGGTTTATTGAATACTTTTTTAAAGGTGCGATTATTTGAGCCACACATACACACAGGTAATTCTTGTGGGCAAGTACATTCACGCTCTTTCTCTCGCATAATATTTTTTACCAATCGATCTTCGCCTGAGTGATAACTCAATACGCAAACTCGGCCTCCTGGCTTCATAATACGTTCAAGGGAATCAAATGATTCTTCAATCTGCTTCAGTTCTTCATTAACTTCCATTCTGATACTTTGAAATGCCCGCGCAAGAAAATCATTATGTTTATGTGGCTGACCTTTGTACACTTTTTGGAGTACCGCTCTAAAGTCTGAAGGATACAGTTCATCTTCACCCTTAGACTCTACGAGTTCTTTTATTTTCTCAGCAAGATGGCGACTCTTTTTAAGATCGCCATTTTTTCTAAAACAGAGGGCGAGTGCATCTTCAGATATAGCCGACAAAAAATCGTATGCTGACTCTCCTGAGTCTTGATTCATACGCATATCAACTTTTTCATTTTCCCGAAAAGTAAAGCCACGTTCAGCTTTATCAAGTTGATGCGATGAGACCCCAAGGTCGTAAAGTATACCATCAACCGTTGCATCACCCAACACTTCACCTATTGTGGAAAAAGGACGATGGTGAGCTTTGAAATTTGAAAATTCTTTCAGACGTTCTGTTGCATAGGCGATTGCTTCAGGGTCTCGATCAAATGAATCAAGAGTACTCCCTGCTGTAATCCGTTTTAATATTTCCTGAGAATGACCGCCACCACCAAGAGTGCAATCAACATAATTCCCCTCTGGTTGCACAAGCATATACTCAAGAATTTCTGACACCATTACCGGCAAATGATAACTCATTAATTAACCCTCATTTGTATCATCAAAATAGAAGAAGTTGTCGTATTGATCCTCAGTTGGGTTACAAATTTCTGCATAGCGTTCAGGTGTCCAAATACTGACATGTTCCCCCTCACCAAGAAAGGTCACCTCTCCCTCAACACCTGCGTGGGCGCGTTGTTCTTCTGTAAGAGTGATACGGTGTTGACCATCTAATTTTGAAAGACGAGCTCCCCCCATGAATTTGCGGAGTGAGTGAATATTTGAGCGAGTCTTGGGAAGGCTTTTAAGCTCGTGTAGATAATCGTTCCAAGCGGGTATTGAATATAGTCTGAGAGAGTGTTCCGGCCCAACCGTCACCATAACTTGTCCCTCGCTTTCAGCAGGGAGTAGCTTACGTAACTCTTTTGGGAATGAACAACGACCTTTAGTATCTAAAGTTGTCGTGCTATTTCCAAAGAAACCTAAAACACTCATACAAATTCACTTTTACCCATAATTACCCTAAAGATACCATTCTTCCCCACTATTTAGAATAAGTTTTTAGTAAATAGATTATTTTACCTGTCAGCACCCTCCTAAACACAACATATTGTGGGTCAAGTGCATCCTCTACACAATGAGACTTTCGGGTAAGCGTGGGGTAAAATGGTGATACTTTTTCAGTTTTTGAAATTTTAGGCCAGCGCAGAGAATAATTTTTAACACATCACAAAAATTGTTGGAGCCTATGACGCGAGAGTTACAATGATTTTTTCACTAGACTAATAATATAAGAAAGCGAAAATCGGCAACTAATACGGCACTCTTTTCGGAGTTAAAAAACAAAAAAGCCTCCCCCTCTTTGAATATATGAGGGGGAGGCTTTTTAAAGTTGCTGCAATATGTGTTATCGTCTGATAATCTTCAACTTCTTAATTTGATTATAGTCATCTTCAGAGTCTTTTAAGCTTTCATAGAGCTCTTCAGTTACTGTACGTACTCTAATTTGATTCTCTTTATTAACCCCTTGCTCCACCAAATATTCAACAATTGCGGTGGTGCGGTCATTCAAGAGTTCTATATACTCAGGAAGTTCAATTTCAATTTTCTTCATATAGATGTATATGAAAATTTTGTGATGCGGATAGGCTTTAAGCCCAGTCACTAATTGATTATCTAGTATAATTTTATCATTAAAGGTAAGCTCGGGAGTGCCAGTAATGAAAGAGATATCGAGGTAGGTCTCTGTAGGAATAGGATCTGCACCGGCATCAGGGCATCCATCGTCATCATCTTTACCATTAAAATTTTCTGGAGCATTAGGACAGTTATCAAAAACATCCTTTATACCATCATTATCATTATCATCTTCGGGGCACCCATCATCATCTTGGAATTCGTCACGATCTTCTTTATCAAGAGGGCATTTATCATTAATATCAAGGATTCCATCTTGGTCATTATCAAGTTCGGGACACCCGTCTGTGTCTTCAAAGTTATCACGATCTTCTGCAACGAGCGGACATTTGTCTCGTGAGTCAGGCATTCCATCTTTATCATTATCAGTGTCAGGACAACCATCATCATCTTCAAATCCATCAAGATCTTCTGCAACGAGCGGGCATTTATCTTTTGAGTCGGCCACTTTATCTCGATCATTGTCAGGGTCTGGACATCCGTCATTATCTTCAAAGTTGTCACGATCCTCACTGATTTTAGGGCACTCATCAACCTCATTAGGTATGCCATCAAGGTCTATATCATTAGAACCACATCCAACAATCCCCCACAGTACTACTGCAAGAACAGATAATTTATTGACACTGTACATTTTACTCACATATCTTTTTTTTATATTGAGATGAAATGTATAAAAATAGCACTTTCTCTGCAACAGAAGGCCCCCTACAGACCACACTCAGAGGGTTAAATAGCTCAATTCTCATCTCTCATCCTCTTCAATCTCACCTATTTTTAGCATTTTTAGCCGTTTCCAACATTTTTCCTCAACATTAAAGAAGAAAAATACGATATATTAGATACATACCCTCAATGCACTATCACTATGGCACATCAGAAAGAGTATTATCGTTCCACCAGAAAGTCTCTCGACATCGAGCAGCTCCAAGATATCTTTCTCCCTGTAAAGATGGCGCTCGGTACAAAAGACATGACAATCAGGAGCCTACTGAATCTGAAAAAAGGGTCAATCGTTCAACTCCCTCGAACCGCTGGGGAAAATGTCGATCTTATCGTCAATGATAAAACCCTAGCCAAGGGAGAAGTTGTCGTCATAAATGGTCACTTTGGATTTAGACTTGTTATACTACTCAATCCGAGTGAACGATTAAAAAACATGTAACCCTAACATACAGAGCCTTCATTACCCACATCTAAGCCAGATAACAATCTGATCTGTTGAGATTAGTGCTATTTTAGGTATATTTAATTATCTGAGATTAAATGATTTTTATTCCTTGTGGCGAGCAATACCGATATCACAATAGAAAGTTATGGACTATACACTGGTTGGGACTCCCATGGCGGACCTCTTCCTCGCATTGTGCAATACACTACCGATATCCCTATTGGCCCTACTAGTGAATTTGGCATACTATTACTTATTAAGAAGTGTAAAAATAGCATGCTCACCTTCACAATGGAACACCCACCATGGAAAGAAAACGGGACTATGGTCCCTGACTTTACTGGAGAGGCCTACATTAAATCCAATGAGTACCGATACTATATCGGGGATAGATTTTGTGAGCCCTACGAGGACAAAGCAGGTCCTTGGACAATTATGGTCGCCATTGATGGCACCCAGGTAGCAACAAAAACCTTTAACACTTTTCTACCATAGCGAGTACCTTATGAACACACCTATTAAACAATTCTTGACATTCAACCGTACCGGCTGGACGGGCCTCATATACGCTTCCATCATAGTGGTCATTGCAGGAATCATATTTCAACTCACGGATACAAGTGCCGCTAAAGCATGGGATCTCGAGTGGAGTTACGAATTTATGGTGGGAACCGCACTCATCATGTGCCTCGGCTTTATTCTCAATGCCCGGGATATCATTCAACGTACCAAACAGCACCTCCCCAATCAAAAATCACTTATTGTACTGGGTATAATTGTACTCTTTTTTGGAGGATTCACCTGGACACAGATAGAAAAACAACATCGAGTTCTCAGTGATGAAACATCATGGGAGTCAATGGCTATAAACATGCATTTCAACGGTAGAGCGGGCACCTGTAACCAAGGCTACTATGAAGAAGGGGCGCTCGTCTGCACCGATGAAGTCAATAATTTTAAAGGCAAAGCATCTGGTCTTGCAAACAAAATCGCTTTTAGCATTCTTGGTGACGCTACCAGAGATCAAGCATTACAGGTAAACTACTTCTTTTATATCGCTTCAATCCTTTTGCTTTTCTACGGGTTTTTCCTTGCAACAAAAAACGAATCGATCGCCCTCATTGCCACCATCTTTTTTGCGTCATTCCCCACAATGATGTTTCAATCTCAAACAGCAACGACCGAGGTCATGTATGTATTCCTTTTCGCAATTTTGCTCGTTGTTGTACAACTCTTTCACAATGAGTCCCCGACAAAGGGTACTACGCAACTCAAGTTAAAACATTTTGTACTAATCATCCCTCTTCTCGGCTTTTTTGCACAGACTCGCCAAGAGACTGTATTCTGTATTCTTCCTTTTGTCTTCTATTTTCACACCTTTTTCAAACAGAAATCATGGTACCTCCCCGCTTTCACTTTTTTAGTGCTCCTCGCCTCACTACCAGTGCTCAACACTATCTGTGCTTACAAAGGGTATGGATTTCAAGGTGGCGAATATGATGCACACTCATTCTGGAACCTTACTACCAACTTATGGACCAATGTTGAAGTAATGCTGAACTGGGGATCTGATTATGCCGGCCTCCTCAAAAGTCCATGGAACACCACTGTTGCAATCCTTCTCTATCTTGGAGCAATATACCTTACTGCACGCGTTCTCTTTAATGAAAAGTATCGCTGGGGCTACCTCTTAGTTCTTGCCTATCAACTTCAAGCAATTGTGATCATGGTCAACGTCTCAGGAAACTTTACCATAGGTATTAACCAACGCTATGTGCTCGTTGCATTTCCCTCTTTTGCGCTTATTCTCGGGATATTTCTCCACGATGTCAGTAATCGTTTAGCCTTGTTAAAAACAAACCCTCTGGCACCCAAAATATTTGGCGCACTCAACGGCGCTTGGATAGGTGCCTTTATTATTTTCACCTATCATAAAGATCGCTTTTTCTCACTCCCCTCAGACTCCTTTTTTGGTGCCGCCATCGAACTCATATGGAAGGTAGTGCTCTTCGCCGCACTCATTACCGCAATTAGTTATGTCATTACTGTTGCGTTCAAAAAAATAAGTAACCTTAAAAAGCCACTCCCGCAATATTCAACAGTTATCGCCGCACTCGCTCTCATGACTTTTTTAACACTCTACCATCATGAAAGCTTTACAGAAAACATTCAGTATCGACGCAACAAACTCCTCACCGAAGAAGCAGTGCTCAATATCGAACTCAAAAACCTTCCTAAGAACGCTATTTATATCTATAGTCGCCCTTGGCAGATGCTTGCACAAGGCTTGAACGCCTTTAGTGAATCAAAAATTCTTCGGTGGTCTGATGCCGAATACGCTAAGTGGAAAGAGTTTTCGAATGATAACATCTACATTGTACGGGGACAAGATGGGTTTGGTACCGTCAATAAAAAATCTCGAGTAGTAGGCTTTAAAACAACCGACAAAGTTACTCAGATTCTTGAAATGTTCGAAACCAAAGAGGTGTACAAAAATTCTAAGGATTTTGGCTACCCACTCTCTGTAACACAACTTAAAAACAGAAAGGGGCGCAGCCCTTTTCAGAGTAATATATACATAGAACCCCCCACTGTTACAGAAGGCAAAACTAAAATAACTATTCGCAAAAAATTTGATGAGGCTGTTACACTGCATCTCTCCATTATTGCAACAGCAACAAACAACGAAATATATACTGAAACATCGATTCAAACAGAGAGACGCTTTTCTATACCCATTGTCGATCTACAAAAAGGGATGCATACACTCTCAGTCTCTATTAATCTCCCCGATTCAACACAATACACCTACAATAGCCACCTTTTTAATGCTCAAGACGCTCAACAGCTCACAAATATACCCGCATGGAAAAACCTACAGAGCTGGGGCTCCCTTGGAATCAACAAGAGCGTCATGAATAATGAACTCACCATCGACGGAAAACGGTTTAGCTTTGGCTTCGGCTCTCACAGTTTTAGCTCCATCCAATTCAAATTGAACGGCAAATACACTCGTTTCTATAGCAAATTAGGCCTTGATGATGAAGACATGTGTGGCGATGGTATTGTCGCAAAAATATTTGGTGATGACCGCCTACTCTTTACCTCAGATACTCTCCACGCGCAAGAGCTCGCAACACTTACCAATGGAACAGAATTAGGAATTGATATTACCCGAGTCCAAACATTAAGACTGGTAACTGACTCTCTTACTAACAAAAGCTGTGATCACATTAACTGGGTCAACCCTTGGCTTGAATAGCGCTTTCCCCTTCAGCACTTACTGAAGGGGCTAATTTTAACAAAATCCTGCCTTTTTATACCCTAATTTTGTACATTTGCATTGCATAATTTACAAAACCGGACATCATGAAACGTTTGTTGAACCGCTTTACACTCTGTATCATATTTTGTACTCTCACTTCTAGTTTTGGGCAACTTCTTCCCCTCCAGGGAGGCGCTACAGCCGAAAACAACCTTAAAGAGATTACCGTTGAAAATAACGAATTCATTGATGAATCCCTCATTTTGAAAAGAATAAGTGTGGTAGCTGGGCAAAATTACCACCCAGTAGTCCTCAAAAATAAAATTAAAGCCTCTGTTGAGTCGCTCTATGAGACAGGCCTCTTTGCCAATATTGATGTGGGAATTATCTATGGTGAATCTGGAGAGGTATCTTTTATTTTCACAGTCGAAGAGCACCCCCAGCTCAAAAGCTACTCAATAACAGGCAATGAAGAAATCGCTGATGAAGAAATAGATGTACTAGTCACCCTCGTTGAAGGCCAAGTAATCAGCCCATCAGATATCGAACGCAATCGTCAGCGCATCATTAGCCGCTACAAAGAAGATGGTTTTTTACTTGCAGAAGTAGTCATAAACAAAAACATTGACCCAGAAAGTGGAAAAGTGGAGCTCGTTCTTGACATTAACGAGGGCGACAAAGTTGTGGTACAAGAAATTATAATTCACGGGAACACCAATGTACACAGTAGTGACATTATTGATAACCTCGAATCAGAAGTAGATCACTGGTGGGGTGAAGGCGAATATAAAGAAGAATCTTTCGAAGCTGATAGTGACTCAATTCTAGCAATCTATCGTTCTAAAGGATATTTAGATGCGGCGGTAACCCATAAAGAAATTGAATATATTAAAGACCCCAGTTTCCGGTTTTATTCAGGACAAGCTCTTAAAGAAGGGTATACTTCTGAGCAACTCATTACTGCAGTGACCAAAGCGCTTGCAAATGAATCTTCCGCGTTTTATGATGCTGTTCGCACATCACTTGTTCGATCAAATCATTACTACCGTCATGCACGCCGTAACATAGCCGAGAAAGATCAAGCTGTTCTTTTACCAAAACTTGATAGCGAAGAAAAGATTCTCACACTGCTCAACAGAATACTTATGCTCAAAGAAGTTCGTCAGGACTTTATCCAACAAGCATCCCCCACAGTACATACTCCAGAAATTGATTCATTAACGACTCTAAAAACATTGGATGACCTTCAAGAAAAACGACTCGCACGCCTTACTCTTGAAGCCCTCCTTCCTCTCATGCCCTATGATGAACTCAATACGAGCTCTAATCTGGGACTTCATTTTACTGTGAGCGAAGGTCGTCAATACTACTCTGGAACATACACATTTATCGGAAACAAAGTCTACTCAACAGAAGCACTCGAATCGCAACTCACCCTCGACTCAGGTGACATTTTTGACAATTCTAAATATCAGATGCTCCTCTACAATCTCCAGTCTATGTACCGTGAAGAGGGGTACCTCTTTGTTCAAATTATTGATAAAAAAGAATATCGCGACTCAATTGTCGATATAAGTTTTGATATCACTGAAGGGCTCCCCGCCAGTATTCATAAAGTCCTTATTAAGAACAATACTACAACAAAAGACAAAGTAGTTCGCCGTGAAGTTAAACTCTTCCCTGGTGACACCTACCGACAATCTCTGATGGAGCGATCTATTCGAGACATCATGCAGCTCAACTATTTTGACAATGTAATGCCCGACATAAAAATTCGTGAAAATCAAGAGGTAGACTTAGTATTTGATGCAATGGAACGTGAAGCGGGTACCGGACAATTCTCTGCTGGTGTTGCATACAGTCAAAAAGATAACTTTATGGGCACCCTCGGCCTCACCATACCAAACTGTTGTATTGGCGATGGCCAGCAAGCATCACTGAATGTTGAATTTGGTCAAGAGAAACAGAACTACACCATTGGATTTACAGAACCTTGGTTTCAAGACCGCCCCATCACTCTTGGTGGTACGCTCAATTACACCTGGTATAAAAGTGATTACTCTGTAGATAATGACATTCGTCGCTATGGAGGGCGTATGTTCCTTGGTACACGTCTCAAATGGCCTGATGATTACTTTTACATACAAGGTGACATCAGTTGGCAGATGAATCAACAAGGAACCAATGTTCCGGGAAGTGTACTTCTTAAATCAGGATCAGAATCAGCTGTTGGCCTTACCATTACTCGTGATGATAAAAACCTTCCTCGATTCCCTACTGAAGGATCCCGATACAGTGTGAGCGTTGAAAAAGTATTTCAGGTCCCAGGAGTTTTTAATGAATTCTCTTATAACGCTGAACCACTTAGACAGTTTAGTTACCTTAAAACAGATTTTACCGTCAAATGGTGGTTCCCTCTTGGTGGCGGCCTCGCACTCGGTCTTGACAATCAAGTGGGCTTAATATCAGGTGATGTATTACAATACCGTTCACGATACCAAATGGGTGGCATGCTCGGCTACCAAGGAAAACTAAGAGGCTACTCTCCTGGGTCAATCGGGAGTTCACGTCTCGGAAGAAGTTTCGTCTCAATGGTTTCTGAAATCACCTATCCTATTGCAGAGAACACATTCTATGCCCTCGCATTTTTTGACGCCGGTAATGTCTATGGTGAGCAATTATACACTCCAATCCCCGGTTCTTCAGATATAAGAGAACGACTCATTACCAAAGAAGAAGTTAATAGAACGAATCCTCTTTCTGAATTTACTCCACAGTCTCTAAAAAAGGATTTCGGTTTTGGTTTTAGAATTGTGGTTCCAATGCTTGGAATTATCGGTTTTGATTTTGGATGGCCACTCGATGATGGTGAAAGACCGCAAGGAGTGAGCACATCAAGAGCCATGCAAACAAACTTTGTTATTTCACAAGGATTTTAACAGACCGGAGGTACTATGCAATTTAAAGCAGTTATTCTGATTCTCATAGCCCTAACATTCTCTGCATCATATGCAGAGGAGTTGCGCATTGCACACGTGGATTCAAAACTGATATTTCAGAAATACCGCGGCACCCAAAAGGCCCAAGCAGAGTATGACCGTCAGGTAGCTCGCTGGGAGCAGCAAGCCAACATATTACAACAAGAGCTCGCCAGTATTCGTGAACGCCTTGAGAAACAATCTCTGATACTCAGTGACGAGAAAAAACGAACCCTTGAATCTGAACTTTCAAAGAAAGAGACTGACCTCAATGATTTTGTTGATAAAATTTATGGTCGTGAAGGGCAACTTGTCAGCGAAAACGAAAAAATATCAGAACCCATCATTAAACAAATTAGAAAAACAATTAATGATGTAGCAATTGAAGAAGGATATGACATGGTACTTGACCGCGCCTCTGGAGCAGTCATTTTTTGGAAGAGTGATCACGACCTCACCCAAAAAGTAACCGATATCCTTAACAACAACTTCTAATCATCGCCACACTATGCAGGCGAACCTTTCTATAGAAGAAATTGTCTCAATCACTGGAGCAAAGGTAGATGAACGTCATCACTCCTTTTGTTCCTCCATAGACTCACTTCAGTTCGCAACAGCACAATCTCTCAGTTTTTCCACTGCAGAACCAGCAGGAACAACCTTTACCCAGTCAGAGGCGGGTGTCGTTCTCGTTCCTCTAAGTTACGAAAACCTTTCTCCCGAATTGAAAGGTACAAAGACGCTGCTCTATTGTAACTCTCCCTATGAAAGTATGATTACCCTCCTTAAAGAGATCACCGCTGAACCAATAGCTCAACCTGACATTCACCCTTCAGCAAAAATACATGATACTGCCGTGGTGGATGGACGTGTAGAAGCAGGCGCTGTCATTGGCCCTCATTCAATTGTCATGGCTGGTTCAATAATTGAAGCTGACTCACACTTAGAAGCACGGGTCACGGTATATTCCGGTGTTACCATAAAAAAGCAGTGTACAATTCAAGCTGGCGCTGTAATAGGCTCTCGCGGATTTGGTTTTTATAAAAACAATGGAAGAACATTACCAGTCCCCCATTTCGGAGGCGTTATCATTGGCGCACATGTAACTATTGGTGCCCAGACAGTTGTCGCAGCAGGCTTCATAGAGCCCACCTCTATTGGCGAGTACTCTCATATTGATAGCTTTGTGCAGATAGCACACAACTGTAGCCTCGGGGCTCATTGCACCATGGTGAGTCAGGCAGGCATTGCAGGCTCAACACATCTTGGTGCTCACGTTACTATTGGTGGTGGCGCTCAAATTGCAGGCCATCTCACTATAGGGGAGAACGTCTCTATTGCCGCAAAGAGTGGTGTTACTCGTTCTATTCCTCATGGAATGACCGTCGCAGGGTTCCCCGCTACAGAGATATCACTGTGGCGAAAAAGTGTACTCGCACTAAGGAATCTTGCACAGTGAGTCCCATAATACTACAAGGCATAGGAGTACATAGCGGTACCCCTACTTCACTTTCTATTAGCCACTCAAACAAAGAAGCCGGCCATACCCTTATTCATAATGAAAGTGGCATACATTACTCCCTCAGCCATACAGCACCAACAATCGCTGATTGCGCCCGGGCAACATCACTTTCTATAGCTCCAGACATAACCATTGGCACTATCGAACACCTTTCTGCAGCTCTCGCCTTTTTTTCGAACCATAATCTCGAGATAACACTCTTTGGAGATGAAGTCCCCATATTCGACGGCAGTGCTACTCCAATAATTGAAGCCCTCTCAAAACACTATACTCCCCTCTCGACTCTAGAACACTATAACGTTCCCCTCTCTTGGCAACACTCATGGCAGGGGAGCACTACTGGTTCGATTTCTGTAGTACCCGCCACACACTTTTCCCTCTCCTACACCCTTGACTCAGCAGACTTCCAACAAACATATGTAGTAGACCACACTACCCCATTTATTCAAGATATTTTAAGCGCTCGAACCTACATCAATTATTCACTCCTGAGTGCTCAAAAAAGTGATACCTTACTCGCGGGAGCAATAGATGGCTCAGGCATAGCCTATGAAAAAAAAGGCGATGATATCATCATAGTCAGTGGGGCCCCACTTCGATTCCCCGATGAATTTGTGCGCCACAAAATCCTCGATTTTCTTGGGGACATATTCCTCATTACTCCAAAATTACCTACATTAGAGATCACGATAAACAATGGTGGGCACTGGCTCACCCATCAACTCATTAAAAGGATAGTTTCACTATGTCACTTTTAGAAAGTCTTCCAAAGCCTGAAGCCGCCAACTGTATTATAGATTTTGCTGGTATCACTAAAGTATTACCACACCGATTCCCTTTCCTCTTGGTAGATCGAGTTATTGAAATGGAATTAGAGAAGACTATCGTCGTTACTAAAAATGTCTCTTTTAATGAACCTTATTTTCAAGGTCACTTCCCTGAAGATCCAGTTATGCCGGGAGTACTTCAAACAGAAGCAATGGCACAAGCTGGTTGTATCCTTATAGCACTGAGCTATGAAGAAGAGACTAAAGGGAAACGCCCCGCATTTATGGGAGTTGACAGTGCACGTTTCAAACGCCCAGTTCGCCCAGGTGATGTCCTTACTATTACCGCAACTATGGAAAAATGGCGTCGTGGCATTGCAACATGGAGTGCTGTAATTACCGTCGATGGAAAAGTTGCCGCAAGTGCAACACTCATGGCAACCATGGTATAATATGATTCACCCGACTGCAATTATCTCTCCCCTAGCACAATTAGGGCAAGGGGTATCAATCGGGCCCTACTCAATTATCGAAGATGGGGTGACTATTGGTGACAACACCACCATTACATCCCATGTTCACATCTACTCAAACACTACTATTGGCAATGAGTGTGCAATATATGATGGTGCCATTATTGGCTCCAACCCTCAAGACCTTAGTTATCTTAATGAGACAACCTTCTTAACTATCGGCAATAACACTATTATTAGAGAGTACTGTACTATAAATCGTGCAGCATACGAAGGTAAGACTACCACCATTGGTAATAATGTTCTTCTTATGGCCTATAGCCATGTTGGCCATGACTCACTTATTGAAGACCATGTTGTTATAGCAAATGGTGTACAATTGGGTGGACATGTAGAACTCGGTTTTGGTGTTGTCGTTGGCGGTATGACTGCTATTCA
Source organism: Fibrobacterales bacterium (assembly GCA_051532035.1). Taxonomy (GTDB): domain Bacteria; phylum Fibrobacterota; class Fibrobacteria; order Fibrobacterales; family JAOPTW01; genus JAOPTW01. The sequence goes on from JAOPTW010000015.1 coordinate 117,155, forward strand.
GCAATTTTGCCGAGTAGGAAAGTTGTCTTTTATTGGCGGCACCCTCAAGGCAGATCGAGATGTACCTCCTTATTCAAAAGCACTGGGCAACCCACTTGCTTGGGCAGGACTAAACCATAAAGCTCTGGAGCGGCATGGTATAGATACAGAGAGTAAAGAAGAGGTTAATAAGGCCTATAGAATTCTTTATAGAAGTGGTGATACTGTTGCAGTTGCCCTTGCAAAAATTGAAACCGAGCTTAACACTACACTATTAGAAGGCTTTATCACTTACTTTTCAAAGCCTACTCGAGGGATCATTCGCCCAAAAGAGAGATGAACTTAAAGAGCTCAGGGCCCCACGTGATCCATATTTCTATGCACCAACACCATTTGTATCACAGACAACAATTTAATTCTAATGAATCTTAAGTAATGAAAATATCGCAGCTATACAGCTGCTGATGGCTCATTTTGCAAAGCCTGTTCAACCCCTTCAACAACATAATCTTTACATAAATTAAACCGTTCAAGTTGTTGGCGCATTACCATCTTCTTATGGATACGCATTTTCTCATCGAGATAATCACCTATTTGGTGCCCTTGAATAAAGCCTTCAATATGAGACTTACGTATTTCATTAAAAATATCATTGAGATATTTTTGCATGGAATTGATATACTCTTCTTGATCAAGTGGGCGTTCCATGTGCATGATAAATTCAACAAGAAGTTCATCGAGAGATTTATTATTCGCATAGTTTGATGCGTCTATAAACAGCTTTAGTTCATCACGGTGCTCTTCAAAAAACGCGATAAACTCATCACCCAATTCTTTGAATGCAACAGTATAGCTGTGTTCGATCATTTGTATCTCCTTTACTTACACAATTATCCAAAATAAAAATTACAAAAGCAATGATCTTCTTGAGTTTTACAATAAGTTTACATCACAAAGCTAAACAAGTAACAGCTTCTAGGCCCCTATCCACATACATCAACAAGGATACAAACAGACTACCAACACTTATAACACCATGAAATCATTCAGGTTATCAGAAACAAAAGCCATTCAGGTGCTTTCTTTTTTACAACTTTGATCAAATAAAGTCAACAGAATCAACAATTAATGTTTTTACAAATCTTTTTAAAAAGTTCCTGACAGTTATAGGAGATTAATTACTTTTACCCTACTAATGATTATTGCCTCCTTAGTTCAACTGGATAGAATATCGGTCTTCGAAACCGAGGGTTGGCGGTTCGAGTCCGTCAGGGGGTATTAAAAGGACGAGAATACCTCGTCCTTTTTTATTTTCCCACAATTATTTTCTAGATTCGCCATGACATTATTCAACATGGAACATTCATGGACTATTCAGTTTTTATCGCTACAAGTTTAGATGGATTTATTGCAACATCAGATGGCGGAATCGATTGGCTCATGAATGCCGGTGACCCTGGTGCTATGGGGACGTTTAGTTATGACTCATTTATTAAGAGTGTTGATGTCTTAGTAATGGGCAAGAATTCATTCGAAAAAGTACTCACTTTTCCTGACTGGCCCTATGGTTCCATGCCCGTCATTGTACTCAGCACTTCACTCACGCAGCTCCCTGATGTTGAAGGCGCAACGTTAGAACTTTTTTCAGGGTCACTCACTCAACTGAATTCTCTATTAGAATCACGAAACTACCAAAGAGCCTACATCGATGGAGGCAAGACCATTCAATCGTTTTTAGGAGCTGGCCTCATTACTGATATCACAATCACAACAATCCCTATTCTCTTAGGAGAGGGACTTTCTCTCTTTGGATCCATCCCTCATATGATACCTCTCGAACATAGAGAAACAGCATCTTTTAAATGTGGCTTTGTTGCATCTCGCTATAGCGTTATGCCAAAAAAGGTTTAATTTCTTCTGCTTTTTTGACTTGCCCCTGAAACTGAAGTGTCTCATCGACGACGAGTGCAGGGGTACTCATAACCCCATAGCCAGCAATAACACCAAAATCTGTTACTTTAGTGAGCGCTATCTCTATTCCAAGTTCTGCAGCTGCCTTTGCAGTCTCTTCTGCGAGAACTTCACAATTACGACACCCACCACCTAATACTTTTACCTGTTTCATATATTCCACCATGGTTAAAAAAAGATATTGATTATCCACCCTATTACACTAAAGGCAATAAGGAAATAGATAAAGAGATAGACGAGGAGCCTCGGTTGGAGCACCTGTCTGAGTAATAAAAATTCTGGAAAACTCGCCCCTACAGTAGACATCATCAGTGCAAGGGCTGTACCAACGGGGAGCCCCTTTGCAAGAAGTGATTCGACGACGGGTATCATACCCGAGGCGTTACTATAGAGCGGTATCCCTAGAAGCACTGCCGCAGGAACCGACCAGAAGGAACCCGATCCTAAATGGCTTGCAATCCATCCCTCTGGAATATACCCGTGCAAGAGCGCACCAACACCAACACCGATAAAAACCCACTTCCATATTTTTTGCATAATCTCTTTGGTTTCAGTCACCGCAAACTGATGTCGTTCTTTTAGAGAAAGTGATACACGTGAAGATGATGCAACTGCTTGTTGCTGGTTTTTGAGATTAGTTACGAGAGGTTGAAGGTATTTATCTGAGCCAATAGTATCAAAAAATATTCCTCCTAGAATACCTGCCATAAGGCCTGAAGCTCCGTAGACCAAAGCAAAATCCCACCCAAGTATTGAGGCAAGAAGCACCAGAGCAACTTCATTGAGAAGAGGTGAAGTAATAAGAAACGAAAGGGTGACACCTGTAGGTATACCCGCTGTAGTAAACCCCAAAAACATTGGAATACTCGAGCATGAACAGAAAGGGGTTACTGCACCAAAAAGGGACCCCGCTCCATACCCAAACCACCGTGAACGACCTTGTAAATGATTACGCACCCACTCTAAATTAAGGGATGCACGAATAATTGCAATGAAATAAATCATTACGACAAGAAGAACAAGGATTTTACTGGTATCTTCGATAAAGAAATGAACCGCATTTCCAAGTGCACTCTGTGGATCAAGAGCAATGAGTCTCCACACTATAGCGTCAGCGAGTTGGGTAAAAATATCAAACATATGATTTACACCTCATTATTTACAACAGCTATTTTCTCTCTGTGTTTTACAGAGCTCTTCGGGGTCGATATTCATGATAGTATTAAAATGAGTGAGGTCATGTTGTAGAGCACTATCAAATTTAATCTCTTGGGAGACCCACTTGAAGAGTGCAGCAAGTCTAACGTCCTCTTTAGAGACTGTATATAAGACCCAACGACCCTCTTTACGACTCTGAACAAAACCTGTCTGAATAAGTAACGAGACATGTTTTGAGACCGTCGCGCCTGAAACCTGTAGAAATTCCTGTAACTGACAAGCACACACTTCCGATTTATGGAGTAGAGCGGCAATTATCTTAATGCGGTTTCGATCGGCCAAGGCCTTAAACGTCATTTCAATCATTATTTCATACTTAGCTAAACGACTAAGTATAATGTAGATTAATAACCTAGGATGTAAAGCCTTAAGCGACCACTTACCTATTACACTGCAGAATCACCCCGGTCACCAGTACTAATACGGATGGCCGTATCGATGGTTGACACATAAATTTTGCCATCCGACCGAAGGCCTGTATGAGCCCCCTGTTCTATGGCATCAAGTACTATTTGCACAATATTTTCACTACAGACGATATCAAGACGCACATGAACCGTATCATCAACCGGCGTATCAACAACATGTATTGGTTTATCCTGTGCCCTACTTCGACCATACCCTTCGATTCGAGTAATTGAAAGCCCAGTAAGCCCATCAATTTTATGAAGCCGCTCGATAACTTCACGTTTCTTAATCTCTTTAATATACGCTTCTATTTTTTTCATATCGACTCCTTACTCTCAGTATACTCTATTGCAAGTTTAGGTGCAAACCATTCATACATGGCGGGAATTAAAAAGAGCGTGAGAAATGTTGAGGAGAGTAAGCCAAAAACCACCACTGCAGCAAGGGGACGCTGTACCTCAGAGCCCACGCCAGTTGCAAGTAATAGGGGTACCAAACCCAGTATTGTCGTAAGAGCAGTCATGAGTACTGGCCTTATCCGCATTAATCCACCTGTAATAACTGCATCTATAGTGGCAACCCCTTCCGTACGCAGTTGATTGATATAGGTCACCAGAACCAATCCATTTTGCACTGCAATTCCAAACAAAGCAATAAATCCAACTGATGCAGGAACCGAAAGATATTCATCGATAAGAATCAATCCAAGTATTCCGCCTATGAGAGCAAGGGGGACATTAATAAATATAAGCACTGCTTGTTTGCCGCTTTTTAGAGAAAGAAAGAGCATAAGAAAGATTACTGCAAATGCTGATGGTACAATAATCCCCAAGCGTTTCATGGCACGCTCTTGATTTTCAAATTGCCCTCCAAATTCAATAAAATATCCTGAGTCAAACGTTACACGGTCTGCGATACGCTCTTTCATATCGTTAACAACCGACCCAATATCTCTTCCACGAACATTTGCCGCGATAACCCAGCGACGCTGATTCTTTTCACGATTCACCTGAATGGGTCCAATAGTCGTTACCACGTCTGCAACATCACCTAAAGGAATTACAGTGCCGTTTTGGGTATGTACCAATAAACGCTTAATAACCTCAGGATCTTTACGATACTTCTCATGTACCCGTACATTAATACCAAACCGGCGAGTATTTACGTACACCTGATCAATGGTTTCACCACCAATAGCAAGTTCAACTACTTCAAGTATTTCCGAAACAGTCACACCATATCGAGAACAGGCAGCTCTATTTGCAACAATTTGCACTTGGGGCTGTCCAAAACTTTGCTCAATTGCAAGGTCAACGAGTCCCGGAATCCCTTCAACAGCCTCTTGAATCTCTTCTGCTTTTTTTCGAAGCACCGTCAGGTCGTCGCCATACACTTTTACAGCAAGTTGAGTACGTACACCTGAAAGTAACTCATCAAAGAGGTTTTGAATGGGTTGGGTAAAATTAAGTTGTACTCCAGGGTAGTTGCTCAAAGTCCCATTTAATGCCATGACTAGGTCTTCTTTAGTTTCAAAGCGTTGCCACTCATCATGATCTTTCAGAGTCATTTGAATATTGGCAAAATTAACGGGATGAGGATGACTCCCAGCCTCGGGGCGGCCAATTTTTGCAAGTGTTTGAGAGATTGCATCACCATAATTTTTACCTATGATTTGCTCCATCTTTAAAATGGTCTCTGTTGCTTTTTCGAGAGATATTGACGGAGCCATGGTTACGTTAACCTGAAGCACCCCCTCTTCAAGTGCAGGAATGAATTCTGTCCCAATGGTCGCCACTGTAGCCAGCGAACCGATAAAGGCCACAAAGGCCGCAACCACCACTGTTTTTTTAAAGCGGAGTGCCGTAATGAGAAGAGGTCTATAAGCTCGTTTTAACACTCTCACAAGTATAAACTCTTGAGCAGGGACAGCCTTAAGCAAGAGCGATGCCAATACCGGTGAGAATACCAGGGCCGAGACAACAGAACCTATCAAGGCAAAGGTAATAGTAAGAGCCATTGGAGCAAACATCTTCCCTTCCACCCCTTCGAGTGTTAAGAGTGGTAAAAAGACAACAATGATTATGGCAACTGAAAATAGAATTGGTCGAGCAACTTCTGAAACTGCAACAGTGATAATCTCAAATCGACTCACTCCACTCCGATTCGAATCAGATAATTGTCGATGGACATTTTCTATCACGACAATCGCCCCATCACCAAGCATACCAATAGCAATAGCTACTCCCCCGAGAGACATAAGATTGGCCGACATACCTGTCACTCCCATCACAATAGCAGCAGAAAGCGCGCACACCGGTAAGGAGAGTGCAACAATAAGTGCAGTCCGAATATTTCCTAAAAAGAGTAACAACGTGAGTAACACGAGAATCCCGCCTTGCCACAGTGCATCAACTACCGTTGACGTAGCACTCTCGACTAGGCTTTTTTGATTATAGTACGGTACCAGTGTCACCCCTTTGGGTAACGATTTCTGTATCGCACTAAACTTATCTTCGAGACGATCAATAACATGGGAAGTATTTTCACCATATAATTTTATCACTATCCCAGCGACAACTTCTTCTTCACCATTTCGTGTCACCACTCCACGCCGAATTTCTGAACCGAAAGAGACCTCTGCAAAATCTTTAATGCGAATAGGGACTCCATTGACCTCTTTAACTGTAAGGTTTTGAATATCATCACTGTTTTCAAGTAACCCAATTCCTCGGACCAAATACTCTTCGGACCCAACCACAAGAAATTGCCCCCCTGCGTTTCGGTTATTAGCATTGATGGTCTCAACAACATCTTCGAGGCCTATTCCAAGGCTCATCATTAAATGAGGGTTCAGTTCAACCTGATACTGCAGTATGTTACCCCCCATAGAGAGCACCTCGGTAACGCCCTTAACTGTTTGCAATTGGTACTTAACAACCCAATCATTTATCTCCCTCAAATACATGAGTGCGCCTTTATTCTCTGTATCAGCAGTAGAATCTATGGTGAGATAATACATAAATACCTCACCGAGCCCTGTTGATATCGGGCCAAGGGTTGGTGGCTCGTCAGACTCAGGGAGTTCTGCAATTGCCGATGTAAGGCGCTCTGAAACCAATTGACGGGCAAAATAGATATCAATATCATCATTAAAATAGATATAGATAACAGCCATGCCAAATGCCGAGGTCGACTTCACCAGACTGACACCAGGCAACCCATTCATTGCCGACTCAATAGGGAAAGTAATAAGCCGTTCTACCTCTTCTGGAGCCATGCCATGAGCTTCGGCATAAACAGGCACCATAACAGGAGAAATGTCGGGAAAGGCATCTGTAGGAAGCGAACGATAGGAGAATACTCCCCACACAAGAATTCCTATGAGTGCTACTATAACCAGTATGCGGTTTCTTAATAAATACGTAATAAATGCAAACATATACTCTCCTTAGTGCCCGTGCCCAGCATGGCCCGAAAGGGATTGGGTTACCACAGCAGCTTTAAGATCAAATGCTCCTTGTACTACATAGGTGTCACCAAACTCAATTCCTGATACCACCTCAGTAAATGACACACCACGCCGACCGAGCTTCACAGGATGAGCCTTATATCCCCCTTTCGCTGGAGCAAACACTACCATTTCTTCATCCAGGAGCTGAATAGCACTATTATGTACCACTATAGTTTTAGCACTCTCTTTTACTTCAATAGTTCCTTGAACAAACATTCCCGGGCGCCATTGACCTTTTCTATTTCTGAGTAATATTCGAGCTATCCCCGTTCTAGTTTCAGGATTAAGGAGTGGAGATATATAGCGAACACTTCCCGTTGTTTTCATTTGAGAACCAATAGTATTGATACTCACCTGAGTACCCAATGGCACATACCTTAATTGCTTAGGGAACAGTTTAAAGTCAACCCACACCGTTGAAAGGTCTGCTACTACAAAGAGAGTAGTCTCTTCTGAAGCGTACTCACCAACCGATGCATGTTTTTCAATAATTCGACCACTCATCGGGGCCTTCACCGTATACCGTGTAAAGGTTTCATTATTTTCAACAGTCGCCAGTACCTCACCTTTTTTAACAAATGCTCCAATTTCTTTATTGGTCTCACGTATAACCCCCGAAAAACGAGGTGTGACATGGGTCAGGCGCTCTTGGTTCAGAACAATCTCTCCGGGAATTTCAAATATTGTTGTAATTTCACGCTCGGTGACTGATTTAAGAGTGAGTCCGATCATCTTCTCCCCTTCAGCCGTAAGAGATATAACCCCCTCCTCTAATGGTGCATGCCCATCATCAGAATGATTTTCCTCTTGCTCTGGCACCTCGGTTTTTTCATGAGCGTGCCCCGCATGATCATCGTCGTCTCCATGAGCCGCATCTTCACGATACTGCTCAACACCATAACTCAATGCTATCATTCCACAAATAATTCCTGTAACTACTCTCTTATTCATTCTCTACTCCTTCTGATTCCTGAGTATAAAGCGTATATTCCGAAATCTCTAATAGATCCGCTGCCAGGGTCGTCCATTCTAATTGTAATGCTATTAATGAAAATTGTTGTTCAAGGTATTCATTTCGAGATTCAAAAAGTTCTCGAATTCCTATCTTGCCTTGCATATAGTATTCGTTTAATGTTTCGTATGTTTTAAGATAGTTGGGTACTACTACCCGAGACACCACCTCAATTTTCTCTTTTAATAGAGATATTTCATTGACCAAATGTTGTATCGTTGCACCACGCTCACCGATCAACTGTTTCTGTGCCACACGCTCAGTTGTTTCACGTACCTGAGCTGCAGCAATCTCTCCTTGGTTTCTATTAAAGACCGGGATTTCTATAGAAGCCGACAACAGTCCACTCATAGTTCCATCTTCATTATTTCTTTTTACGCCACCCGAGAGAGAGAGCTCAGAAAATGATTGAGTCTGTGCAACTGCAGTTTGAAGTCGCGCCCCTTTACATTCAAATTCACTCAAAAGAAGGTCTGGATGTTGTTTACTCTTGCGCAATACTTCTGTAAGATTCACATCAGGATACGACCTAGGGAAGGCCCCTTTAATGAGGAACGACTCAATTGAATCACGTCCCAGAGTTGCTGAGAGATCTATGTACCCCCCATCTAACGCCGTGGCCAACTCTTTCGCCTCTAACTCCAATACGGTAATCTCTGTTTGAGCACGGAGTGTATCAAGCGCCATGCCCGCTCCAATAAGCACTCGCTGCTTGATTCTCTCAAGTTCATCCCGAGCAGTCCCTATAACAGAATCCATAATTGCCATACGGCGATACACCCCAACAACCCCAAAATATGACCGCTGTACCGCAGCCTCTATTTTGAGTCTCTGCTGTTGTACCACTAAACCCGCCTTATCAACTTCTAATTGCTGCAAAGAAGCTATTGATGCCCGCTGCCCCCCTAAGGGAATTGTTTGCGAAACCATCAATTCAACCTCTCCTATTCCTAGGTTTTCGGTCCCCAACTCAAACTCTGGATTACTCAGCAGAGATATCTGCCGTGCTGTATGACTCGCTTCACGTTTATGCTGCTCTGCAATAACTCCTAAACGGTTATTCTCAAGCGCTTCACTCAGGAGTTGTGCATACGTGAGCGTCGTCTGGGCGCCCCCCATCAACGGCATCATCATTACAACGCCCATTACTGATACTACTCTAGCTCTATAGTTCCTATAGAAAAGATGTTTAAACACCATTTCGATTCCTTTATCAAATATTTAGTGGAAATAAAACGTTACATCACGATACAGCACACCATTCCGTGTGAAGTATCAACCATATTGTATTTATAGAATAGTGGTTAACAAAGAATGATAACAGTTGCTCTTTGAGCAACCCGTCTTCTTCGTTCGATGAACTTTAGAACAGGGCTCATTTGATTATTAAGATTTGGCTGTACGAGTACATGCCACTGGACCACTGTGTGTGGGATAAAAATTGACACATATTCAGCAAGGGATGCATCGATCTGTTCTGCTTTTGGTACAAGAGTAATATCAATACAATGCTCTTCTACTGGATGAAAAGTTACATCACTCTCAGATGCATTGACTTCATTATGACTCTCGCAAGTAGTGTGTGAACTCTCAATATGAGTCTCATCTATATCTGTACAGAGATAGAATACCTCTTCAACAGCTCCCCCAAAAGAGAACAAGAGATGTGTAAAGAGAAGAGTAAATGCTAGTACCTGTTTCAACAGAGGCCTCATAAAATAGTAGCCCTAATATACACTTTATTTGTAAAAATGCACATTAATCATTTCTATCACCTTTTAAAATATCTCAAAAAGGGCATATTACCGCAAATTAAGCCATTTAATGAGTATTAATAGGTACCATAGACTGACTTTAATGAATCATATGCTGGTTTTGGATTACGATCCACATCAACGACCCCAAAAAATTCTTCATTCCACACCAAATCTGGCCATGGCCCCCATCCACTCTCGGACTCCCATGTAGTATTCGTATCTTGGGTATTCCATCCTTCAAATTCACCCGCTCCCGAATATTTCCACCACTCGTCATTCCACTCGAAGACTGTTCCGCCAATAAGCACACCCGACCCACTATTTGTTGCAGAGAGGTTATCCCGTATTTCACGAGTCGTCGCTGCAATGGCATAGGCTTGAGCCTCTTCATCTTCTGCCATAATAAGTCGATTGAATGAGTCAGTTCCATATTCAGACATCATAAGAGGTTTATCACTCTCTTTTAAATGATCATCAAAAAGGTTATGAAAAGAGTCATTGGCATACACCTGAAATGAAAGCACATCTCCCTTTAATTGATTCAAGACATCATACCCTTCCCAAGGGCCTCCCCAGCTCACTACAACTGGGTGATTATTATCAACTGCTTTAATCTGTTCCACCATATCATTCGTTATTGCTATGGCGCGGTCTAGGCCAAAATCCTCTTCATTATACAAATTGTTATTGTTGATCTCATTCCCCACCATCCACATAAGAATAGCAGGATGATCACGAAAGTATTTGACGGTATTAATCGCAGTTGATTCTTTATCCCACCTATGATTCGCGTAGACAGTCATAATTATTTTTATACCATAGGAATGAAGCGTGTCAAGTACCGCTCTCCATGTATCAGTTCTTTTAAAAGGCATATAGGTACGAACAGTATTAATATGGGCGGCCTTCATCTGGGCTGCATCTTTGGATGCCCACTCACGATACTGAGGAAGTTGCCCCGAGTGCGGAGCATCACCGACATCATAGGGACTCCAACAGACACCTTTTATAATATAGTTCCTATCATTCTCGCCCTCTTTTACCTTTATGGAGTAACCTTCAGTATATACAACCGTTTGAGGAAGGTCATCCTGAGAATCACTGGATTCACCTTCTTCTGAGGAAAGACCCTGCTCTACTGAGCTATTCTCTCTTACTTCACTTGATTCGTCATAAACCAAAGATGACGCATCATCAGACAGTGATGCGTCACTACTTGAATCCACAGTAACATTTTTATCAGCATTATTAGGTAGGCATCCCACGACACTCACCACGATTATCGTACATAATCCCACTATCGATACATTCATTTTCATCTCTAATTCACACATTCTTAACCCACGAGCCTTTAAAATAGGTACTCGTATCCCAATATGTATTCTCGTATAACGATTTTTAAGAACCAACAGCACTATCTGTTCAAATAGTGCTGTTAAAAAGAAAGTATGTAAGAGCAGCCCTAAATATAGCGATCTATCATACCCATCAATTGTTGGATAGATATTGGTTTTGGCAGAAAATCTGAAAATCCCGCATTGGTGATCGCCTCTTTATCGCTAACATGAGTAAAGGCAGTCTGGGCTATTATGGGGAGTGTACCATGATCAATGCGAATACGTTTAGTCGCCTCTATTCCGTCCATTATTGGCATTTTAACATCCATTAATACCAATTCAACATCGGCATTCTGAGCAATATACTCGACTGCCTCAAGGCCATTACGGGCAGTTATGACCTCATAAGAGTCTTCAAGCACTGCATCAATAAACCTTAAGTTCAACTCTTCATCATCAACGACAAGTACTCTCTTTTTTACAGGCATCTCATTCAATGACACTGGTTGAGCACGTTTAAACACTTCCACTTCCGGAGATATATTCGAAATAGGCTTCACAATAGGGATGGTAAATGCAAAAGTACTTCCCGCCCCCTCTTCTGAATCACAACTGAGCTCCCCTCCAAGTAACCTTACCAATGCATGGGAAACCGCAAGACCAAGCCCTGTTCCACTATCTTCGCAATACTCATTTTTAATTTTGTGAAATCGGTTAAAAATATTTTTACTGTTTACCTTGCTAATTCCTACACCGGTATCACGCACATAACATTCAAGCCCCACTTCAGTCACTCGACAACCCAATTCCACAGAACCATGAGGAGTATTTTTTATGGCATTGTCAAGAAGGTTTACCAACACTTTTTGGAGTCTATCTGGGTCAGTAACCACAGTTGGGATAGTATTAGGCTCTGGCATTTTTAATGACAGAGAAATGGCATGTGGATCAATACGGTAGCGAGTCTGTTGCTCATACACCGAAGTAAACAGCTCTGTGATATCAGCATGATCAATAACCAATTTCATCTGTTCTGAATCGATCTCAGCCATATCAACCACATTAGAGACCATATTCTGTAACCGGGCTCCACCTAAATAGATATTTTTAACATACTCTTGGTTGTACTCACCTGTTTTGTTGAGCAGTTCAGAAAAACCTAGAATCGAATTAAGGGGGGTATTGATTTCATGAGATATATTTTTAAGAAATGCCGATTTGACTCTATCAGCAGTTTCAGCAGCATTTTTTGCACTTTTAAGTTCTTGCTCAATTTTGACCTGTTCAGTAATATCGTGATCTATTCCAAACAATTTTACTGGTTCATCATTACAATACTCCGCACAACCAACACACAAAAAATGTACAATTTCACCATCTGTCCTGACAATTCTAAAAGTCATCGGCTCAACAACACCACTACTAATCCCATTAGTTATGGTATCATTTACCAACCCTCGATCTTCTGGGTAGACCATTGAGGCCATAACATCAGCAAGGTTTTTTGCAGTGGAGGGGTCAATCTGCAACATTTTGAAAAGTTGATCCGACCAAGTAAGAACCCCTGTCTTTAAATCCATCGACCAGTGCCCAATACCGGAAATTTCTTGGGCTCTCTTATAGAGTGTAACTTCACTCTCTAAGTCAGCTATTTTTTTTAGGAGTATCTCTTGGTCTTCAGGATTCATCAATCACGCTCGCGCTTACATTTAACACTCTATATATAACAATTGTCTAACTATTAATCACAAATAGCAATACTATTTCTCCCTTTCTGCTATCACCATCATTCATTACTCAATTTGAACCAATTCACCCATAACACCAGGTCATCATCCTCGCTTACAAAATAGAGCTTTTTTATATGATTGAGTTCAAAACCATCACTTCCATTTATAGGGAACGCATCATCCATCCAGTCAGAAAGCCCCGTTTTAGGGAGTACTATCACAATCTCTCGGTCGTGTATATCTATCAAGTTCAAGGATACCGGCCCCGATGTTCGATACGAGATATTAAGGACCCAGTTCTCATCAATTGCTATACCACCGGGTTGAGTCAAGTCAAACCCATACTGCCCAGTCGCAGATAAATTCACCCTTATGCAATTATTTTCCGTAACAATTGAAGTATCCTCAACACCTTTTTGTAAATCAATTATGAATTGAGGCATAAAATACCCTGGAAGTATAAGGTTTTCGCAAAAACCATACCCCTCAACCTTTTCAGTCTCCTTTGTATCAATATTGAGATATCCCATAAATTGAGGCTCAGCACTTTCAACAACTACATCAATTATGGCATTTCCCATTGTATCGACGAATTGATACTCTCCTTGCGGCATATGTGACGCCGTAAAAGTAGCGTGCACAGAATCAATTATAGGCTGAACAAATGAGTTTCTTATGGTAAACTCCTGAACCCCACCACTTAAGATGCCCGATACCGAACCCAATGGAAGGAGAGAAACAGTATCCATTTGGGTTACACTCCCTTGCGTGACCTCAACCGTTGAGAGTATACCATCAGACTCATCAGCCACCTGCACCACCCACTCACCAGGCTGCAAGGAATCGAGATGGTAGAAGCCAGCGGTATCAGTTATTGCGCTTTGCGCACAATCAGACACGCGAGAACATGAGTCACTTGATGCATACAAGACTGTGGCCTCTGAGACTGGTGAGCCACCTTTAAAAGCAATTCCAGAAATAGAAGCAACCTGTTCGGCATTACCTGCTTCGGTACCCACAAAATCTGGCTCCTTTGTACAGTGTAACAGCGCACTCGCCAACAGTACTCCAATTAAACATACCCAATAACGATTACCAATACTTCCCATATTACCACCCACCTTTTTTACTATCAATCTCTTTCGAGATGGGAAAAAACTGCATATTACATTGATAGAGTACACTCGTATCAGTTTGATCAGATTCAGCGAGATCGAGAATATATTTCCGAAACTCCTGCATCTCTTTTTTAATTCTTTCAAACATTTCTTGAGAAGCCGAAAAAGATATGGAAGAAATATCCCTCTCTGCCACAGGCATAATCGCCAATGCTTCTTTTGCAAAATCAATCATTATATTTTGGAACCCCACAACACTTGTGGAACGAATCTCATTTTTAGAACTTATAAGTGCGTCGACACCATGATATTTTCCTTTTGGATCACGCTCAATAAAACCACCTAATTCAAGGAAATAGACCGCTTCCCGCGCCTCTTTCATAGTAATTGCAGGGCGAAGAGATTGACTTAATGCTTTAAAGTCCTCCAAAAATGGGCGCAGCATGATGAGCTCTCGAATCGCTACAAAATACCAATGCGAGAAAAGGTTCAACTCCACCCCTTCAAGGTCTTTATACTTAACGGTCTGAACATCTTGAATAATCTCGTAGTTACTCTGCTTATCAGCACTATTTCTTGCCTGATCATATCCTACCAGTGCCTTAAAATATCGAGCTTCCATTTTTGAATGAGACAACACTACAGATAATTTTTCCACCTGTGAAGGATTAAGGTTTTTTTTTGCCGACAGAACATTTGACAGAAAACCAGAAGAACTTACCCCAAGCTCTATCATCACCCTCTTTTGACTAAACTGAGGGTCAACAGCTCTTAATACCTTAAAGTGATCTTTAAGGTATATGCGATAATTAGAGTAGTGATAAATTGTATCCATGTGACTCCTTAAGTCAAATCTAATTCCTTACATAGTATTATCATAAAACTTCCTTTACATTTTCAATAATTTGCCAATATTTTACAAATAATACTATTTAAGAGATCAAAACTTCCTTTTACTACGTAAAAATGAATATAATATTCCAGACCTCTCCCCCCTTCCATTAGGGAATCCCAATGCTATATTTTGTCTATGAAACCATATTCAATAATTGCACACCCTACTACTATTGAGCAAGAGATCAAAAAGAGTCGATTTATTGCACACGCCCACCCTGTTCTATCAAAAGAAGAGGCCCTCTCTTTTATAGGATCTATAAAAGAGCGCCACAAAACTGCAACGCACAATTGTTGGGCTTATATAGCGGGTAACCCTCAAGGGTCGCACCTCGGTATGAGTGATGATGGAGAGCCACAAGGCACTGCAGGGCGCCCAATGTTGAGTTACCTTCAGAATCGTAAAATTGGTGATATTGCGGTAGTAGTCACCCGCTATTCGAGTGGTATAAAACTAGGCA
This sequence comes from Fibrobacterales bacterium, assembly GCA_051532035.1. Taxonomy (GTDB): domain Bacteria; phylum Fibrobacterota; class Fibrobacteria; order Fibrobacterales; family JAOPTW01; genus JAOPTW01. The sequence goes on from JAOPTW010000015.1 coordinate 132,551, forward strand.
CGGGAGGCTTGGTACGCGCCTACACTGGGGCAACTCAAGAAGTTATTGAATCAGGCTCTCCCACTATTAAGGTAGACCTTTCTGAGTTCACCTGCTCATATGCCTACACCTTTGATGAGCACATCAGACGAATTATTGCAGACTTCAACGCGCAGGTAATTAACGCTGATTATAGTGACCGTGTAGTACTCACAATCCTTACACCCTCTGAGACACTAGAAACGCTATTAAGTACCATTACCAGGGAGACCAATGGCTCCGCCCTTTTAGATGTGAATATTTAATGAAAACGAAAACGAAAAAAAGCAATAGTGTATAACACTATTGCTCAAACTTCAAAAACTGCGCTCAAATACTATGCGTAAGAGTTTAAAACTTTTTGAATTTTAGATTTGTAATTACCAGCACGGTTTTTGGTAAAACCTGCAAGGTGTTTACGAGCCGCTTTGTCAAGAAGGCTAAAAATTCTTGGTACTTCTTTCTCAACTACTTCTTTCTTATCAGTAGTACGGATCAATTTCAAACTAGTTCTGATAGTAGAACGGGCAGCTTTATTGCGAGCAGTTTCTTTTACACTCGTTCTGAGTCTTTTCTTACATGACTTATGATGTGGCACTCGGCTACTCCATTTTTAAATTCAAGACAAATGTACTAATTTCTTATTTCTCTTGCAATCCACTGAAGTAATAATTTGATTTAATTTTCAATTTTTTACAAAATCAACTAGCTTAGAGCCTTCAAGCCCCGCTATCTCACCTCAAATAACTCTAGAGCCAATGGCGTATTTCCATAAAAAGCAAGCCAATCACACGATACACCGGCGAAAAGATCAGACTAAAAAGCCCGCCACCCTCGAACATAAACTCAGAAACGAGCATTATCATGAGAGGAATATACCCAATTTTATAGAGAATTTGGTTCACCACTATTCTAAACCTCTTAGGAAGAAAAAATGGATACACTTTACTACCATCAAGGGGAACAAAAGGGAGCATATTAAAAATAAAAAGAGAAATATTACACCAAGCACCAACAACGAGGACCCTACTCAAGAGCTCCATCCACTGAGTATCAATAGAAAGCCCCGTCTGGAATACAACATTTAACAACCCATACAGTACAAATACAACAGCTGCTAAAAAGAGGTTTGCCAAAGGCCCTGCAACAGAGATCAACATGGAGTCACGCTCCCATCGCTTCAAATTATATGGGTTGATAGGAACAGGCTTTGCCCAACCGATACCAACTCCTGCAAAAGATATAATGAGTAAAAAGAGCGTCCCCATAGGATCAAGATGATTTAATGGATTCAAACTGACCCGACCTTGCTCATATGCTGTTGAATCACCCAATTTATAGGCAACCCATGCATGAGCCCATTCATGAAAGCTTAATGAGACAACCAGTACTAAAAAAAAGATTACCCCACGACGAATAAGCTCTAAATCCATATTAATAGGCCTCAAAAGGGGTTACAGTGAGGGTTGCGCTATTATAGTGATGCTCATCACGGGTATTCATCTGGTACACATTGCGGCCCGCAAACTTCACAACTGCATGCCCCGCGGCAATATCCCACTCTTTCAAAGGAGCCATACGAGGATACAAGTCTGCAGTCCCTTCGGCAACAGTACAGAACTTAAGAGAAGAACCTACTGTCAGTGGTGATACATTAGCTAAGTGTGCAATATAGTCATCTATTTCAGGCTCTCTATGAGACTTACTCAATAAAGTAATAAGTCCAGATACCTCAGAAGGCTTCCCATCAATAACCTGAGGCGGCTTCAGGAAGTGTTCACCCTTACTATCGAGTAACACTGAACCGACCCCTTCGGCACTATAATAATGCTTATCGAGAGCTGGAGCCACTACAACCCCAAGAACTACCTCGGTGCCCCGAATCAAGGCAATATTGATAGTAAACTCATCTTCTCTTTTGGAAAACTCTTTTGTTCCATCAATGGGATCAACGAGCCAAAAATAGTCCCACTCTTTACGTACATCATAAGAAGCAATATCTCCCTCTTCGGAGACTATTGGTATTGAAGGCCACTTTTTATTGAGTTCTGAAGTAATATAATTATGTGCCGCGACATCTGCTGAGGTGAGAGGTGACTCATCCTCTTTGTAGGTTACCTCAAATTCTGAATGATAGTAATCCATGACAAGAATAGCAGCCGTAGTAGCAATAGCATTAACCCCCTGAAGCATAGACTTCGGAGTGAATTCCATTATTTGAGGCTCTCAATCCAAGAATAACTTTCGAGGGTGGCAGAAACCAGATCTTCATTGTTGATGTTGAGTTTTTCCAAGATCTCTTTAACACGATCTAAGTCATACTGCTCTGAAGAGAGGATCAGTTCTAGTACCACACCAAGCTCACCATCTTTGTCGAGAATCGCTGTCGATATTTCTTTGGTCACATTGAGTTCTTCGAGTATTTCATTGATACTTACATGGAGTAACGCATCGAGCTGTGAAAGCATTCCCACAAGAAATGCTCTATCGAGAAGTTCTTGACTCGCTTTTTTATGGATGCGCTTATAGAGAAGTTCCATACTTTTAGCACGCTGACTCGCTGTAATAAAGAGTGGGTTAGCCCCAGTCTCTCCCCTATACGATTTCGCATAGAGCATAATATAGAGCCACTGAAGAATACGTTTTTCTCCCAATAGAGCAAGAGCCTGCCGTACAGACTGAATGTCGTTTCCTCTTGAAAGCGCTGCAGAGTTCACATATTTAAAAAGTGAGAAAGTAAGATCGGGATACTTTTTGAACTCATTTTCGATCAATTCAATTTCGGCCCCTTGCTGTAAGAGTCGTACGAGGTCGAGAACAGCGATCTCTTTATGATCAATATGTTTGCCTTTAATAATAACAGGTTTCGCAAAGAAGAAGCCTTGGAAGAGGTCGAACCCCATTTCCTTGCACTGTTCAAACACTTCGAGTGTTTCAACTTTCTCTGCGAGAAGCTCTACCCCTTTATCCTTAAAAATTCCGAGCTTACCGGCAAGTGAGCTCATATCATTCAGCATTATATCGATTTTCACTATCGATATCAGATCTAAAAGGGGTGCAAATTTTTTGAGATTTTCATCGTTCACTACAAAATCATCGAGGGCAAATACATACCCTTCATTCTTCATTTTAGTCACTTCAACGATGAAATCATCTGATATTTCAGTAGTCTCTAGAAATTCAAAAACAAATTTAGTCCGATCAAATGGTTCGAAAATATTTTTCTCAATGATCTTCTCATTGATATTCACAAAGCCCAATTTATCACCAAGTACTCGGTTGACACCTATTGAACTCAGAACGGTTACCATTACTCGTGAAGTCGCAAGTACATCATCATCGAAACGAGCGGTATTATCATCGAGACTATCTCGAAAAAGGAGTTCATAAGCAATAATCTCTTGCTCACCATTCAGAATGGGTTGTCTACCAATAAATACATTTTTGTTCATAAACGGTGTTAGACCCTGATATACTGCTAAAGTGTCATTATAGAATAATAACACCTTTTGTACTACTCTGAGCCGATTATTTTTGATATTTTTACATAAATACTCTGATTTCAATAGAAACACTGAAGGCCGTATGCGCTTCACCAATAAACATGTTATATACCTCTTTTTACTTTCAATATTATTGCCTACCTGTATATTGGCATTTTTAAGTATTAGAAGTATCACACAAGAGGTAGTCCTCATTGAAAACAAAGAGTACGATCAACTCAAAGAGTTCGAATCCGTCACCCGAAATGCCATTCACCATTATCTTGATAACACCTACCGAACCACTGCTCGACTTGCCCTTACCATTCACGACCTCCTCCCTAATCCAGCACAAAACCCCCAGAACTACTCCTTTGATAAACTTCCTACAGTACAGGGGTTATTTCTCTACTATGCAAATAGCCTTATCTACCCCAACGTCAGCTTTATCACCACAACCCAGAACCAACTGTTGTCGGGAGAACTTGACCCATTTGAAAAAGGCTGGCTTACCCCACCTCATACTAAAACTGATCGCATGGCGCTCATTCGCAAACGAGTCAAACGCTCACAAAACCAGCTCCTCACTCCTTTTCTACAAAAGTACAACGTCGTAGAAATTATTAAGCTCTACGCCCTTATTGGCAATCATAGTGGCACGATACGCTATTGCAACAAACTTCTCGAATTCCAGCCTATTCAAGGCCTCTACTCTGGCGACATAACGCCCTGGCTTTGGCTTACTCAATTTAGAGCCTATATTGCCCTAGGCCGGCACCCCGACGCCATTGAACTCACTAAAAAGATAATTGGACAATATTTTAGAAACCCCAGCACCTACAACATCAATCAAATACAATTTTTGCACTCAGAAATTTTTGGAGTACTTCTCTCCTATGAATATCTTACTGTAAGAGATCGAGATTTTTTGTGGAATATTCATATTAACTGGCAACTCCACACCAATCACACCTACCAATTTATCAAACACCACGAGCTTCTTGCCTCTATGAATACAGGTGGAGAGCAATCCAACTTCGGCATCCGCAGTCGAGCAGATAGCACTCAAATTTTCATCAAAATTAGCGGCAACTTTACAGGGCATAATCAATCACTTACCGGGCTGTTCGATCGCACCAGTTTCTTTACTCATATTTTAAGTGCTATCCCCAATACTTTCGCCTCAAAGATTTCATATCGCATCCTCTACGATGGTCAAATTATTCATGCCAACAGCCCAACTCCCGATGTAGATTTCTATAAGGATATCAGCATTAGTAGCCACCTCCCCAAGCTCCGCCTTCAAATATATAAGACAGGAGAGAGTAAACTTATCGCAATGGCAAATCGGAAAAAAATATTTCTCTATAGCCTCCTTGCGACATCGATCATCACGCTCATTGTTGGATCGGCAGTAATCATCAGAGGTATTCGACAAGAGAAAAAATTACTCTATATGAAGACCAATTTTGTATCGAGTGTTTCCCACGAACTCAAAACACCTATCACCTCTATTAAGATGCTTTCAGAGACACTCAAGACCGGACGAATAACTGAAAGCAGTAAAGTTGCTCAATATTCAGGCCTCATTGAGAAAGAGTCAAACCGACTACAAACACTCATTGATGATATTTTACAGTACAGTAACTGGGAGCAGTCGCCCACAACTCAAATTGTAAGCCCCATAGATCTGAGTAATTTAGTTACCGACATTATCACCCCCTTTGAAACAAGGTGTGCGGCCAAATCAATCACTCTGAGCCGAGCTATAGAAGCGTCATCGATCATTGAAGGGAATGAAAAAAGTATTATTAGCGTCATTCAAAACCTTGCAGGAAATGCAATTAAATATACCCCTGAAGGAGGGGCAATACATATAACAGTATCCCATGATGAGAAAGAGGTCTGTTACAGTGTTGAAGATACGGGACCGGGTATCCCTAAAAACGAACACCGCAAAATTTTTACAGATTTTTATCGCGTTGGCAACGAGCTCACTAGAACAACAAAAGGGAGTGGACTGGGCCTTGCGATAGTTAAACGAATAACTGATGCGCACAATGCACGTATTACGGTTGAAAGTAAACCTGGTGCCGGTGCAAAATTCAAAGTATTTTTTAAATATGCACCTCAAGGGTAGCCACCAATGATGCAGAAGGAGAGACCATGGATAAAGTACTCATAGTAGAAGATGAAGAGGTGATTCGCATTGGCCTTAAAGACAACTATGAATTAGAAGGATATGATGTCGCTATTGCCGTTGATGGAGAAGAAGCCATTACCATAGCGGAATCTTTTAAACCACAACTGATAATTCTCGATCTCATGCTCCCCAAAAAAAGTGGTTATGAAGTATGTCGCTATTTGAGAAAAAAAATGCCTGATATTTTCATCATTATGCTCACTGCAAAAACCGATGAATCAAGTATACTCACTGGTCTTGAAATGGGAGCTGATGATTACGTGCGCAAGCCATTTTCAATCCTTGAGCTCCTCGCCAGAACCAAAGCATTTCTTCGAAGAGATCAGCCTACAGGGTCAACAGAAAACACCATTAGCTTCAATGGCATCTTTATAGACTTTAAACGATTTGTTGCCACCAAGAATGGAGCGCCTATTGACCTCAACACTAAAGAGTTTCAAATAATGAAATACCTTAGTCAACGAAGAAGTGAAGTGGTTTTCAGAGAAGATATTCTTCAAGATGTATGGGGCTACGACATTGATGCATTACCCACCACACGAACGGTTGATAATCACATTGTTAAACTGAGACAAAAATTTGAGACCAACCCCTCACAACCAGAGATTATCCTATCAATCCGTGGCGCAGGTTACAAATTCGACGTATGAAAATAATTTCTGTACACCGAGTAGCCATCTGGTTTTTCATTCTCACCCTCTGGGGGGTGAGTAGTGCCAATAATATGTACCACCGAGATATCATCACGTATCAACGGGCAAGTTTTAGTTTAGAGATGCATCAAAATACAGAACAAGCCCTGCAAATTCTTGACTCTCTTTCGACTCAACCATCAAGCCCTGTCTTTTTAAATGCCCATACACTTTTGGGGAAATACGCTTTAACCAAACAAGACACTTCTGAAGCACTCACCCATTTTTTTACCGTCTACAATACCCCACTCCTCCCCGCATCACAGCGAACATGGGTCGGCACACTCCTCACATCACTCAACAGTGCTCCCGTCACCTTTATCCATCCTTCAATTAAAACGGGTATGACACCAGACCGTGTGTTTAAAACAAATGAATCAATCATAGTAGTCTCCAAACAGAATGAACTCTTCGGTCTCGATAACAATGAGCTGACACCTCTTTATGTGGGAATCCCTCGCAACGACACTATCCTTTTTATCACCGATACTATTATTGTGCACCTTAATCTATCTCGTAATGTCATTACCATCCAGCAGATGTTCCCCATTAAAGCAACCTATATCTATCGTGCCGATGCTCCTATACTCTGGGCAGAGTACACCCCCGACCACACTATTTATATACATGCACAAGACAAAATCTCACTCCTCAGAACTGACAAAAAGGTGTGGTCCGCTGAAAAAGAGACTCCCGACATCTGCTCATTTAGTGGTTTTATTCCCTACATTAATGGTATCGCCGAACTCTGTTCAGACAACACCCTCATCATTCGCTCACTCCTTGATGGCACTATTAAATCTCGGTTTACTTTACCCGCACAACCAAAAAGTTTTTTCCCTCTTCGTGATGGGCTTCTAACCGTTTATGAAAACTCACTACAAAAACTGATTATCAATGAGTCGGTCTCGTCAGATTGGAATCTCTCTCTCACTAGAACGGGCAGCGGCTTTATGTACCAAGACTATTTTATTCATCTATCACCAGATGGCACTCTTTCAAAAATCAATACTCTCACTGGAGAGGCCAGTTGGTCTAAGCAGACTTCAGCTACTGCTCTCTCTAATCTTGACAACAAAATCGGACTCTATAATCGTCAGGGCGATTTAATGGGTTATGATTTTGATGGCACTCAAAGTTGGAAGTATCAACTCGGCTCACCATTCTCGGCCCCACCCCTTACGAACGATTCAACGATAGTGTGCACCACGCCAACACGATTGATTGTGTTAAACAACCTCTATTTCGGTAACTTACCAACGCAACAAGAGCGAGCTCTCACACGAATTAAAGCCACCCAACAAAGCGACATCAACCAGACCCTCCTTATGCTCAATCAAGTACTCCAAAAAGAGCCGGGAAATAATTTGGCTCATGAACTCAAGGCACATCTGTGTATCGACAACAGTGAGAATCCTAAAGATTGCACACGCCTCCTCCACAGAGCCGTCATACATGCAACAGAGCCCGATTCACTCTACAACCAGACACTGAAAAGTTATGCTCGCCTTATCGGGGCATCATGGGTTAAACGCATTCAAAAAAACCAAGACTACGCCAAAGATATTTTACTCGACAGCACCCACTATTATGTCGTCGATGCAAAAGGTATTACTGCTATTGACCTAAAGAGTAATAGCCACAGCTGGGAATTCCCGCTGAAGCTTCACACATCAAAATTCACCTCTCTCATTGACTCGTCACACCTCTATATGACTCCCGACTCAGTAATGCACCAACTCAGCCTAACTCCTGGTGATCAGACCAACAATTCAGCCACTCTATCAGGCATAGTACTCCAACTCAAAGGATACGATGATATTCTTTTGGCTTACACTAAAAACCGAACACTCCACATGATACAGAAGCATCCCTTTAAAGTTTCGTGGTCACTCCCTTTCACTACTGATAAAGTATTTTTTCCTAATACTATTCACCCCGAAACAATTGCTATTGTCTCACAAAATGGACTCATATATAATATCAACCGTTCGACAGGACTCCCCTTGAGTAATCACCCACTTTCTCCGGTACCTATTATCGATGTTATTAGCGATACAAACAATCTCTATTTTGCTAATAGCAGAAACCAAGTCATTGCACGCAAACAACTCTCCTTGCTCCCCCACTGGACTGTTAACTATACAAAACCAATAAAATCTCTCATGAATAGCCCCCATTGTGTTCTTGTTGAAACAGACTATGGTCAGATTTCATGCTTAAACAAAACCAATGGAGTCCTCTCGTGGAATAAGGCACTCAACAATTCGCCATTTCTTTTTGTAAATAATGATGAGTTTATATCTGCCGAAGGTACACAGCTCAACACGTATTCTTTAAAGACTGGCAAGTTGCGCACATCACAATCATTTCCCGATACGCTCAAGAGTTATAAGATATTTGAAAATCATATTATGATAACAACAGAAGAAGGACTTCTCTACTACTATAAACCACCAGCAGTAGATTTACCAATAGAAATCACGCCATAAGTTCTATAAATGAAATACTAAAAAAGGCAATGAAAGCCCTTTTTAATCAAAACTCACAGGTAAGATAGATATGTTTTATCCACTGAGAGAAAAACTCATTGCGGTGTGAACGCCACACATTTACTGGTTTTTCTATATCAAAGTGCACGGGCGGATGTACATCTTCACGAGGATTTTGCTGGTCTCGTATGGCTTCATCAACAATACGCCCTGAATTATATTCTGGGTGCCCAAGATGCACGAAAAAACGGTGATCAGGTGATTCAAACATGAAGTACCCCGCCTCCTGACCATGTGCAAGGAGTGCAATGCTGCCCTCTTTTTCTGCAGCCTCAAGTACCGAATCTTCAATCCCCGAATGGCGACTTTGTGGGCACCAAAAATGATCATCGATTTCGCCAGTAATAGGGTGCTGTCGATCAAGATTAACCCCTTCATATATACCAAAGAGCTTTGTAGGATACTGCATTTTATTAATGCCCATCCACTTTGCAATAGCAATACCACCCCAACATATACCGAGAGTTGAAGGTATATTCTCTTTGGCAAACTCAAAAATTTCCTGTAGCTCTGGCCAGTAAGATATATCTTCAAATGCGACTTCACCCACTGGAGCACCTGTGATAATGAGTCCATCGAGAACTTTATCTTTATTAGCCTCTTTAAATGAAATGTAGAGATTTTCTAAATGTTCTCGACGAGAACTTTTATACTCATGAGTATTTAACCGAATCCAGACAGGCTCAATTTGTAGAGGAGTTCTTCCCAAAGGGAAAAGGAGATTAAACTCATAGGTTTCAACATTGGGCATGATGTTTAAAATACCAACTCTGAGTGGACGTATATCCTGCCGCTCGGCATTTTCAGGAGTAATGCAGAAAACGCGCTTATTTTGAAGTGCTTCTCGTGCATGATAGTCTTGTGGTACTATAACAGTCATCTCTTATCCCACAGGTTAAATTTGACAGAAATGTAGCAAAAATGGCCCCAATTATCCCGATATGGAACTGAATTAACAAAGATGCACTCCAATCAAAGAGCAAAAAAGAGCCTACTCGAATCAATTCATTTATGAATATGAGACAATTACGTTGGAAGTTACTATCTCATATTTTTACATTTGCATCGCCTTTTGCCTATAGGGGGAAATATTGTGAAAAAATGGTCTGTCGATCAATCTGCTGAACTCTACAACATCAATGGATGGGGTGCAGGATATTATTCAATAAATGAACTCGGAAATGTCGCCGTCACCCCCTACTCTGGAAAGGCGAGTGTTGACCTCTCAGTATTAATGCAAAACCTTGATGATCGGGATATCGCATCACCGGTACTCTTAAGATTTACCGATATACTCGACAATAGAATCGAAAGTATGCACTCGTGTTTTATTACTGCATCAAAAGAGTATAATTACACAGGAAAAAACCACATCATTTATCCCATCAAGGTTAATCAGATGCGGCCTGTAGTCGAAGAATTGGTTACTCATGGACGTAAGTTTAATATTGGCCTCGAAGCAGGATCAAAGCCAGAACTCCATGCAGTACTTGCCACCAATACTGATAGTGAATCGTTGATAATCTGCAACGGTTATAAAGATGAGGATTACATTGAGCTCGCACTCCTTGCTCAAAAAATGGGCCGTAAAATATTTCTCGTTGTTGAAAAGCCAAGAGAACTCCAACTCATTATTGAACTTGCAAAAAGACTCAATGTTATGCCCACCATAGGCATACGCGTTAAACTTGCGAGTTCCGGCAGTGGCAAATGGGAAGACTCCGGTGGAGATAACAGCAAATTTGGACTCACCTCTAGTGAACTTCTCGAAGCTCTTGATCTCCTCGAGACCCATGGAATGCATGACTGCTTCAAATTGATCCATTTTCACATTGGGAGCCAAGTCAATAAAATACGAAGTATTATCAATGCGATGAAAGAGGCTGCACAATTTTATGTTCAATTAAAAAAGATGGGCCACGCTGTTGAGTACGTTGATATTGGAGGTGGACTCGGTGTTGACTACGATGGAACCAGTTCATCCCTCAGTGATAGCAGTGTTAACTACACCGTGCAAGAGTATGTGAATGATGCTATTTACACCTTTGTTGATGCCAGTGATAAAAACAACCTCCCCCATCCCAATATCATTACCGAATCTGGCCGTTCTCTGAGTGCACACCACTCACTCCTCGTTTTTGAAGTACTCGAAGCATCGTCCGTCCCCCTGTGGGATGCTGAAACCGATAGCATTAAAAGCTCAGATCACGAGCTCGTGAAAGAACTCCATACCCTGTATGACCAACTCCTCTCAAAGCGAATGATGGAAAGTTTTCACGATGCACAGGCGATTCGTGAAGAGGCACTCGACCGCTTTAGCCTCGGAGTCCTTGACCTTGCCTCTCGAGCAAAAATAGAAAAACTCTACTGGTCTGTCTGTCGCGAGGTACACGACATTATTTCACATACACAACGCGCTCCTGAAGAATTTAAAGCATTGAGTAAAATTTTATGTGATAAATATTTTTGCAACTTTTCACTGTTTCAATCGTTACCCGATTCATGGGCTATCGACCATATCTTTCCGATCATGCCCCTTCAGCGATTGAATGAAGAACCGACACGTGAAGCCACTATTCAAGATATTACCTGTGATTCTGATGGAAAAATAAGTTCATATATCTCCACAACCAACAGCCCCAACTACCTTCCTCTCCACCCAATTAAGCAGGGTGAACGCTACTATCTCGGAGCCTTTCTTGTGGGTGCCTATCAAGAGATTTTAGGGGACCTTCACAATCTTTTTGGCGACACTAATGCTGTACACGTATCGGTCACCGATTCAGGCTATAGCATCGACCAAGTAATAGATGGCGAAACCGTTGCCGATGTACTCGACTATGTTCAATTTGAACCCAAGAAGATGGTGCGCACTATTGAAGCATGGGTAACGGCATCAGTGAAAGCGGGGAAGATCTCTCAAAAAGAGGGCCGCGAATTTATAGCAATCTACAGTTCCGGCCTCTATGGGTATACCTATTTGGAATAGCTCCTTAATGGATTCCCATTCATTGATTCTTATTCCTAATGAGTAAAAGTTGTTTTGTGAATACCTATGGCAGTGCAATTGGTCTGCTCACTAATCTCAAACAGTGCGTCTCCTTCAGTAGAAAAGGCAAGAGCTTCAAACTGAGTACACTCTTTACTTGCGGGAAGCGCAAGTTCTAATTCACAAGTACCAGCGTCGAAAGCATTAGCTATTGTTTGGTCAGGGGCACGTGACCAAAACCATGTTGTATCATAATTTCCAACAGCGATCCGCGTTCCGTCAGACGATATATCTGAACGAGTCACCAAAAAATGATTTATATTTTCTGATACCACCTTCAGTACATAAGCCCCATCTTTTTGTTCACTCAGAGGGTACTGTAACAGACGAGTATTAGATGCATCTTCATAATTCCATTTAGTGACCAAATAGATATCACCCGCCTCGCCCCCAACACTGTCTCCAGCGGGGTCAACAAAGATTGCCTCACAATCAGCAACGGGTGTGTCATGATCACCTCCTGAATACCTCATCTCTAATACCGTAATATCAGAAATAAGATCATTGTCATTCGTCTGATCTATGATGGGCTCCTTAAATTTATAAATATACACTGATGACCTTCCATTCCAGCCCTGTGATTCTCTCCCTTGATTGTCGCCAACATCTGCAAGATAGATACAGCTCCCTTCGCTATTTCCACAAGGAGCGAGGGCTATATCTTCATAATCGGTATCACCAACTCCAGACAACCGGTAACTCCGGATTCGTTCTCCAGTCGTTGCAGAAATTGCACTGACACGAGGCCCGCCACCTGAATCGTTATGAACCCAAATAAGTTCTGCTCCTGCATTATTTTGAGTAGTACTCACAGCTGTTCCCGAAATTTCAACAAGGTCCATCCCACCTTGATCAACCACTTGTACATTAGTGACCCGTTCATAGCTCTCTACTACCGGACAATACATGTGCACTTCATAAGTAATACTTGATGAAGAAACCTCAGCTATTGAAGAACTCATACTCAATGAAGATGAAAGGGCGGCTGAAGAGTTCTCTTTCTTATAAGATGAATAGACACTACTCATTTCCGCACTTGATTCAGAAGAACTTAGATCATTCAACGATGATAAGGCTGAACTGGTATTTTCACTACTCTCTTCTGAGCTCTCACTCGTTACATAAGAACTTTCAAAAAGATCACCTTCCGATGACACCAATAAATGCTCTGCAATTTGTGAAGCCCCCTGAGATGCCGATTCACTTTGTGATGATGTATCATCAGAGTCCATACTCTGACTACACCCTATACAACTAAAAGCCAGAACTATGGCTCCTTTCATTACTCTATTCATTTGTCCCTCGATCATATTTTCTTCAGGCCCCAGCTACAAAACAATTATTATCTTCTATCCCCCACGATTCGTAAAATACGGATGAAGAGATTTATTATGTCCATATAGAGTGCTGCGGCACTATCGACAGCATTGTCCAAAGTTTTAGGGATTGCATTTGCGCGTCCCCAATCATACCCAATGTAGCCACAAAATATTATGGCTACAATCCAATCCATAATGCCGTGGTGAAAATTAAAAAACAACGAGCCAATAACTTCTACAACAATCACCACAAGAAGTGATATGGTTAACGCTCCAGAAATTTTTTGGAAAAAACCAGGAAAAAGTGTTCCAGCAATCATCATGAGAGCTGTAACCAGACCAGTAGTCCTAATTGCTTCTGCTACAATTTCTGGATTGTACCCACTGACAATAACATTAAGTAACAAACCAAAAGGTACCACAACAAAATTATATCCTAAGAAACTTATGAGGGGGTTATCTGATTTTTTAAAGAGTGCAATGCCTATCATACAACTCGCAAAATATCCTATCATAATTGGCATCATGCCGAATGAAACGATAGTCATAGGATCAATGTTAGTGACCATCCACCAATTTACTGCAAAACCCCAACAGAGTGTAATACCAATAGCCAGATTATACAGTGCTGGACTAATCTCAGTACCTGTTGCTTGTGTTCTATTAAATACGGTTGTTTCCATTGATGAACCCTTTAAATGTTACTGTTTTACTGAGTAATATACTAAAGATATACTTTCAATTCTTGGCATGTTCAAAGTATAACAGATTTGTCTATATATTCTCTTACTCGGGGTAAGTAACCACGAACAAATGTTTGGTATGTGAGGATAAAATAAAGGCCAGAGAGTGTTCTCTGGCCTTATATAATTACATGATATGACAGTGATTACCTTAGGGCGGTTAACCGTGCATTAATTCGAACTCTTGCATAGCTGCAATGAGTGCATCGATTCCCTCTTCGGGCATTGCATTGTATATTGATGCTCTGAACCCACCTACACTCCGATGACCCGGGAGGCCCGATAATTTTTTCTCTTCTGCAAATGCAAGGAAGAGTGCTTCATGTTCAGGACTGGTTGATACAAAGGTCACATTCATAGTAGAGCGATACTCAGGATCAACAACCCCTTTAAAAAGCGGATTACGATCAATCTCAGCATAGAGTTTAGATGCCTTACGATCATTGATGCTCTCCATTGCTGAAACACCACCAATACCTTTTAACCACTTCATAGTTTCGTTAATAACCTTAACCGAAAATACCGGTGGAGTATTAAACATTGAATCGGCTTTTACATGGGTTCTGTAATCCATCATAGTTGGAATATTTTCATTCACCCTATCAAGTAGATCCTTACGAATCACCACGAGAGCAACCCCAGCAGGACCCATGTTTTTTTGTGCACCAGCAAATACAATCCCGAATTTTGAGATATCAAAAGCGCGTGCAAAAATTTCTGACGAGAGATCAGCAACTAAAAAACCGTTCGGGTTTTTAACCTCTGGTAGTGAGTTATATCGTGTACCAAAAATAGTGTTATTGGTACAGACGTGCAGATACGCTGCATTATCAGACTGCTCAATAGTTGTTGGAATTGTCGTAAAATTACTCTCTTCGCTCGTACCCGCTATATTGACTGTAGTAAATAGCTTCAGCTCTTTAATCGCCTTTTGAGTCCAAATACCGGTATTGACAATATCTACGACGCCCTCTTTTTTGGCAAAGTTCATGGGAACCATCGCAAACTGGAGTGATGCCCCGCCTTGTAAAAATAGAATTTCATAATTATCTGGCACACCTAGTTGTTCAGCAATAAGCGCTTTCGTCTCATCAAACATTGCAACTATCGGTGCAGATCGATGACTCATTTCGAGAATACTGAGCCCCGTTCCTGCAAATTCAATAGCCGCCTCTGCAGAGCGTTTCATAACACCCTTATCAAGAATTGCTGGGCCAGCACTGAAATTATACACAGTCATTATTTCACTTCACCTTCATCAAAATCGGCACTTACCGTTGTTTGGATCCCACCACGTGCATTAAACACACCCGTAACATTCATCCATTTAGGGCTGATACATTTCACCAAATCATTAAGTATTTTGTTAACTACATGCTCGTGAAAAACACCTACTTCGCGATAAAAGAGAATATACTCTTTAAAGCTTTTGAGTTCGATACACTCAGAATTTGGAGTATAACTAATTTCGATTGTAGCAAAATCAGGGAGTCCTGTTTTAGGGCAGATGCAGGTAAACTCAGGTACTGCAATAGTTAATTCAGTATTCGACCCTGGGTATTTAAAATCCCACGCTTCAATCTCTGGTGTTTCTAATTCTACAATTCCGTTTTGTAGATCTTCGTATGTTCCTTTGTCCATTTCTTACTCCTTATTAAATGTTCTTGACCTACTATACGTTGTACATGATACAATGTAACAGATGCACACAATAGGTATTATTCTCAATTATAACTCTTCTAATTTCACTACGCTCTGTTCGCCCGTTGCAAAATCTTTTACTTCTATCTCGCCAGCACCTGCTTTTTCAGAGCCGACAAAAACCACTTTTTGAGCCCCAGAAGCATTGGCAGCATCAAGCTGTTTTTTAAATTTTTGAAATGCAAGAGGGTGGCTACAAGTGTACCCTTTTGCACGAATCTGTTGTGCAAGAGTAAAGAGTTTTATGGGTGCGTCTTCAAAGCTCACGAGATAGAAATCAATCATTCCTTTAGAGGCATCTTTTAGAAGCCCCTTCTCTTCGAGTAGGTTACCTAAAACAACATCTCCCACACCAAAACCGACACCCGTCGTTGCTTGTCCGCCAAGCATAGAGCAGAGGTCATCATAGCGTCCACCACCTGCAATAGCACGCATGGATTTCTGTTTATCGAATACTTCAAATACAACACCCGTATAATAGGCAAGGCCCCGTACCACTGTAAGATCAATTTCTAGATACTTTTTGAGACCCATTTTTTCGAACATCTCAAAAATATAAATGAGCTCATTCAAGGCAGTCTCTGCATCTTCTGATTCACAAAAACCTTTAATCTCTGTAATATTTTTGGATTGCATGAATTTGTTTAAAAATTCTATGTCAGCGTCCAAAACACCGTTCTCTTTCAGGAGATCGTGGAATTTTTCTTCACCAATTTTTGCGCGTTTATCAAGGGCTGCATAGACTTGGTTTATATCTTTAATTTCTCGTTGTACCAGAAGAGCATTAAGCAATTTTCTGCTTGATATCCCTATTTGAAAGTCATCATCACCCAGACCAAATGCCTGTAACAAAGAAACAATCGAAGAGAGAAGGTCTACCTCTGCATTCAGTGATTCTGTTCCAATGATATCCATATTGAGTTGATAAAACTCTCTCAGTCTCCCTTTTTGTGCGCGTTCATAGCGATAGAGACGAGGAATAGAGAACCATTTAAAAGGTTTTTTTAGTGTATTACCTTTTTGATTAACCATACGAGCTAATGACTGGGTCATTTCGGGACGGAGTGCAATATCTCGCCCACCCTTATCTTGAAACGCATAGAGCTGTGAAATGATCTCTTCGCCTGATTTTCGGGTAAAAAGATCAAGATGTTCAAAAATGGGTCCTTCATACTCTTCATACCCATATGAATTACAGGTCTTTTTCCAGCTATCAAAAATAAAGTTTTGTATCCGTTGATTTTCAGGATAAAAGTCTCTGGTCCCTTTCGGTAATTTTGGAATATTGCTCATGACACAAAGGTTTTAAAATTTGTGTCAAAGATAACAATTTAAACCCTTTTTGGCTCACCCCTAAACAGTCCTCCTCACACCCCTACCCTATGTCATATTAGCATGTTGTAATTAATGCCCCATTCTAAACCATATAAGCCTCTTTTTATCCCCAATTTCACTAGACAATGTATATTTTCCTTCAAAACAGTGAACTTTTAGCATAAGGGAGGAGCAAATGGCTCAACTTATTAAAGATGGAAAAACTCAAGAAGTCGAAGATGGTGCAAAAATACAACAAGCGGCTGAAGAACTCGGCGTAAGCTTTGGTTGTCAAAATGGCGTATGTGGTGCTTGCGAAATCGAAGTAGTTTCTGGTTCAGAAAACCTTGAAGCAGCTACAGAAGCAGAAGAAGATTATGGTGTATCTGGGGCAACACGGCTTGCGTGTCAGTGCCTCATCAAATCTGGGTCTGCAGAAATTTCTTAGAAAGCAGCCTTTTTGACTCATTTATGGAGCCTATTTTTAGGCTCTTCTTTTTTTCATTTTAGTTCTTCAATTTTCTTTCATTCTTTGAATCCCCCATTTTTTAGTTGTATAATAACGATATGATCTATCACATTGTTGTTGGATTTATTTTAAAATATTTGGATTGTTAAGTGATTAAAGTAACACAAGAAGAATTACAGATTGGCGATCAACTTGCAAAAAGCGTATTCCGTGATAATGGAGATATATTGCTCACTGCTGGCTACAAGATCACTGAAGCTGTTTTACGCAAACTATTAGAGGTTAATCAAACCTCCTTCTTTATTAATGAACCCGGGACTGAAGAGGTTGAAATTGAAGAAGCCGTAACTGAACAGGTCGCCAACCAAACCAACGAAGCAATGCGTGATATTGCGGTTAAGCTTAAAAAAGTAATCAATCAGAACAAAGCAAGTGTTAAAGAAGTCAAACAGTTAATGCGAGAGACCGGTCGATTTAGAGATATTGTTGCCGTTGCTAAAATTCAAAAATCTGCATCTAATATCATCCAAGATATAATGAGCCGTGAAGCAACAATGATTAATTTGAGTAATATACGAACCCAAAGTAATTATCATTTTCAACACGCACTCGATGTTTCAATTGTAGCTACGATGCTCGGCAATAAATTTGGTTACAACAAGTATGAACTGGAAGAGATGGTGCAAGGGTGTCTTCTTATGGATATCGGCAACCTTGCACTCCCTGATGAGATTGTCAATACTCAAGGACGTCTCACTTTTGAACAATTTACCCTTCTTAAAGAGCACCCTACCCTTGGCTTTACCATTCTGAAAGAGAACCCAAAAATTCCTCTCATTTCTGCTCATGTCGCTTATCAGCATCATGAACGCCAAGATGGCGGTGGATACCCTCGTCGATTGAGAGGTTCAAATGATGCCCCTATAAAAAAACAGGCAGCGGCTAAAGATGAAATTCACCGTTATGCAGAGATTGCAGCTGTTGCCGACACTTACGTAGGGCTCGACAATCCTTTACCCGGCCAACCCCAAAAGTCACCTGAAGAGGTGATTAAGCTTCTCATTAAAATGGCTGGAACTCAACTGAACAGGTCGATTGTTGATACTCTCATAACCATGATCCCTATCTATCCTACCGGCTCTAATATTTTTGTCTCAGGTGAAGACCGTAGTAAATACAAAGGCTATACTGGTATTGTTGCAAAATCAAACCGAGTCAATCCAGAGCGCCCTATAATCATTTTACTTCGTGATAAAAACAAACGTAAAATCACACCGGTAAAACTTGAACTCAATGATCATCCAGAAATCAGAATTCAATTTCAACAACTTGGAACAGCGTAAAGACCTTTTTCTTGAATATATGCATAGACACTGTCGGGAAGTAATCCTCTACAGTTATTGATGCGTTCTCTAATGAGAGTACTTGAAAGTTCTCCTACCGCAGTAGTCGCAACGTGAAAGAGTTCCTTATAGCCTTTTTCTTTATGGGCATGCCCGTCGGGCATTGGAGTTGTTGCGCGAGGAAACAGAATGAGTGAGAACTCTTGAAGGAGCAAATGACCGTTGTAATTATTCTCTTTGAATGTGGTACTATCCCGCCAATAGGGCACTGATGGATAAGTATCGCTCCCCACAACTAAACGAAATTCATGATCTGGATAAGCTTCTTGTAACGATTTTAAAAGAATATAAGAGCCTCGAAATTCACCCTGAATAATTTCAAAGTTCGAGGCTTTGATACGAGAATTTCCTTCGACAGCACTTTGTACCATAGCGAGTCTATGCTTTGCATCGACTACAAGCTTTTTGTCCCATCTATCGGGTGATGGCATTAACCACACTTCATCGCAGACAGCAAAGTTAAGACACTCGTAGGCCATACGCATATGATCAGCATGGATAGGGTCAAAGGCCCCACCCAAAATCGCAACAACGGTACCCTCTTGTGCCTGACTCATCTACCCCTCGACGGAAGCGGTCCCTTGCTCTATAATACCTTTCTTAACGAAGCCGTACCCAAAACCGACAATGGCATAGATCACCACTTCGGCAAAAAGAAACTCAGGAAATTTCATAGAAAAGCCAGAAATATAGGTGAGTATTATAAGGATTATTTGACCGACATTGATGAATTTTGATTTTCTTGTTTTTAATTTAGGAAGGTAGAGCGGAGAGACCATCAATACCCCTGTTGCTATAAGCATCATAGGGAAGGCGATCAAATACTCTGGACACTTCGTAAAAAATTCATATTTAAATGCGAGAATCACGAGGATAACATTGAGTGCCCCCGCAAATGTTGAAGGCATTCCCGCAAAATAATCAGGGTTACCATCTATATCTACCGCATTATACTTTGCGAGTCTCATGGCTGCACAAAGTACATAGACTGACATACTTACCCATACAATTATTTTATACGCCTGATACCACTCCGGAACAGTCTCTTTTAATGCAAAAGTAATGATGATTGCTGGTGCCAACCCAAAAGCAATGAGATCTGCGAGGCTATCAAATTGCGCACCAAACTCAGAGTATGCATTAAATATTTTTGCAGCAAACCCATCAAGTTTATCGAGAAGGACACTAAATACTACCATGTATGCAGCGAGCTCATAATTATTGAATTTAAAACCAGAGTCAAGAATTACCAGACCACAAGCTATTAGAATAGACCAAACTGCAATTAAGAAGCTTGAACTTGTAAAAAAATTGGGAACAACGTACCGTGCTTTATTCATTATATCTCCTTTGGTTTCTGAGGAACTAATCTATTCATCGTCTAGCTAGTAAGGCCCTGGTATTAAACAAGGCCTTGTATAGAGTTGCGTCTATTA
The DNA here is from genome assembly GCA_051532035.1 of Fibrobacterales bacterium. GTDB lineage: Bacteria > Fibrobacterota > Fibrobacteria > Fibrobacterales > JAOPTW01 > JAOPTW01. The sequence continues at coordinate 152,932 of JAOPTW010000015.1, forward strand.
CAGATTAGATCCGTCGAAACAGGTTACTCTTCTTCTGAAGAAGAGTCATCCGATTGTTCAACTTCTTCTGCTTCAATTGCATCTTCAGTATTAGGGGTTTCTTCAACCGCTACTTCATCAACAAGTTCAGCATCAATTGCGCCTTCACCTACACTTTCTTCAACCGAAGAAGGCAGAGAAGCAATATCCATTACTTCATCATCATCTTTGAGTCTAATAACCCGAACCCCTTGAGAGTCACGACCTATAAGACGTACAGAGTTTACTGAAAGGCGTATGACAATACCTTTTTTGGTTGTAATAATGATATCTGTATCATCTTCAACGGCAAGAATTGCAACAGCGTCGCCATTCTTATCAGTTACTTTCAAATTCTTAATACCTTTACCACCACGATTTGTCACACGATACTCACCAGGGTTTGTTCGTTTTCCAAAACCTTTCTCAGTAACGGTCAGAACATTCGTCCCCTCTCTGAGAACAACCATACCAATAACGTAATCTTCTGAATCAAGTTTCATACCACGAACACCACGAGTACCACGACCCATTGATCTAAATGCACTTGGTGGGAAACAGATTGATTTACCTTTACGAGTACCAATCAAAAGATTTGACTCATCTTGTGCAAGAAGCGCTTCAACCAACACATCACCAGTATCAAGTGCTATTGCATGAATACCACCCTTACGAGGACGTGAGAAAAGGTTGATGTCCATCTTATTAATGGTACCATTTTTTGTTACAAGAACAATAGATTGTTTCACGTCAAAATCTTCGACTCTTACAATCTCTGCAACAGTTTCACCCTCTTGAAGACCAATCATATTTATGATCGCTTTACCTTTTGCCGTACGTGACGCCTCAGGTATATGATATACTTTTAACCAGTGTACTCGACCTAGATTAGTAAAGGCGAGTAGATAGTTATGATTATTTGCTACGAAGAGACTTTTAATGTGATCTTCATTTTTAAGGCCTGACCCAGTAATACCTTTACCACCTCTATTTTGAGATTTGTAGGTATCAACAGGGATACGTTTGACATACCCTGTATCAGACATGGTTATAACCATAGGATCATTAGGGATAAGATCTTCAATATCGATATCGTCTGTCGCTTCTTCGATTGAAGTGCGACGTTCATCGCCAAATTTATCGGTCAAAGCCTGTAGATCATCACCGATAATTTTCATTCTACGCTCATGATTTGAAAGGATATCTTCAAAATCTGCAATGCGAGTAAGAAGCTCATTATACTCATTTTCGATTTTATTAATATCGAGTTTAGTGAGCTGACCAAGTCTCATGTCAACAATAGCTTTTGCTTGAATCTCACTTAAATTAAAGCGTTCAATCAATCTATTACGCGCAGCTTCACTATTATCAGATCCACGGATAACTTTGACCACTTCATCAATATTATCTTGAGCAATACGGAGCCCTTCAAGAATATGCGCTCTATCTTTAGCTTTCTTTAATTCAAATTGAGTCTTGCGCACAAGAATATTGTGACGGTGATCAATGAAGTGAGTAATCATCTCTTTAAGATTGAGTACTTTGGGCTGTCTATCAACAAGGGCAAGATTATATATTGAGAAGGTGTCTTGCAGCTGTGTATATTTGTAAAGATTTGCCAAGACAACATCAGAAATAGCATCTTTCTTAAGCTCAATAACCATACGGATTCCATGACGATCTGACTCATCACGAAGATCACTAATGCCTTCAACCTTCTTCTCACGAACAAGACCTGCCATTTTTTCGATTAGGTTTGACTTATTAACCTGATATGGGATTTCGGTAACAATAATGCGTTCACGTTTAGTAGCCGTCGTCTCCATATGGTGACGCGCACGTACTCGTACTTTACCACGCCCCGTTAAAAAGGCTGAACGAATTCCCGCACGGCCGTAAATAATCGCACCCGTTGGAAAGTCTGGACCAGAAACGTATTCAAGAAGATCTTCAACAGGAATGTCGCGATTTTCTATAACTTTATGGATCGCTTTTACAATTTCACGCAAGTTATGTGGGGGCATACTCGTTGCCATACCCACCGCAATACCAGTCGATCCGTTTACCAAAAGGTTTGGAAAAGCACTCGGGAGCACCGAAGGTTCTGATTCAGAATCATCATAGTTGGGAACATAGTCAACAGTGTCTTTTTCAAGATCACCAAGCATGAGCTCACCGAACTTTTGCATTCGTGCTTCTGTATACCTCATCGCCGCTGGTGAATCACCATCAATTGAGCCAAAGTTACCTTGACCATCAACAAGTGGATAGCGAAGTGAAAAGTCTTGTGCCATACGTACGAGCGTATCGTACACGGCAGTGTCACCATGGGGGTGATACTTACCAATGACATCACCAACAATACGCGCCGATTTCTTATAAGGTTTCCCAGGATACACACCCAAATCGTGCATACCAAAGAGCACCCGTCTGTGTACTGGCTTTAAGCCGTCACGAACATCAGGGAGTGCACGCGATACAATCACACTCATGGAGTAGCGAAGATAAGAATCCTTCATCTCATCTTCAATATGAGCCTTAGTCACACTTAGCGCTTTTTCTTCTGACATTAATTCTCCTAATGGATCTGTTGTTTAAAATTTCTTTGTAATTCTAAAAACGTTTCATCTGTCTGATTTGTTTTTATGGGGACAACTGCGACGTAGCCGTCATGTACCAGATAGTCATCTGTCCCTTCTTTAAATTGATCTTTAGGCCGATCTCCACTAAATGAGTAGGAGTTCACTATACCTTCTGATTCTAATGTATAATCATCATGATACATAACCATACTCATCGCACAAAACTGAGTTCCCTTCATCTCTAATCGATCAAGATCAGGAAGGTTCACATTCCAAAGCGCCTGAGTATTCAGCAGCGAGAAGGTGTCTGAATTGATCATATCGACCACCCATTCAATCCCTGCTGTAGTATTTTTTTCTGAGTGATGATGTACCGATACGGCAATTGAAGGTATACCAAGAAGTATCCCTTCACGTGCACCGCCAACTGTCCCTGAATAGAAACAGGCAACACCCGTATTGTGTCCATCATTTATGCCAGAAACTACCAAATCTGCCTTAACATTTTGCAACAATTCAAAATGAGCGAATTTAATGCAATCCGCTGGAGTACCCATAACGCTGTAACAAGGATAGGGGTAGGTGGTAAGTTTCTCAACTTCTAAATTTTTAAGGTAGGTAAAGCCGTGTCCAACGCCACTTTGCTCAGTGGCAGGCGCGATAACAATGATGTCGTGATCAACAGAAAGTGCATCGGCAAGTGCATGAAGAGCACCACTCGACAAACCATCATCATTCGTAATTAATATGCGCATGAACCTTCACATCTATTCACCAAAAACTGGTAAAATTAGTGTTAAAATTAATACAGGAAATTTAGTAATTTCCCCTTCAATTGCCAGCGAAATATAGCCTTCAATATTTAAATAAAATTGCATTTTTCGAATAAAAAGGGGGGATTTGGCACTTTACAGGAGCGCCTGAGAGATGAGGTTAAAATAGCCTTCAATCAACTGATCTTTCCAGACAAATACCGGTAGTGCAGCAACAGAAATATAGGGTCCAAAAGGGAGTGGAATATCACGAGATTCACCCCGAATAACTTTGAGAATGAGAGTAACCACAAGCCCCACCCCTGAGGCCCCAACTATAGTTGCAATAGCCCCATCCAACCCTACAAAACAACCAATCATTGCGAGGAGTTTCACATCGCCAAACCCAAGGGCTTCTTTCTTGAGAATTCGAGAAATTACCCACCCAAAGAGCCAAAATCCCAATCCAACGCCAACACCACCCAGTACCGCATCAGCAAGGGTGATATAGTTTCCCACAAAAGAGAGAACAAGCCCGAGAAGCACTCCCGGAAGTACGACACCATCAGGTATTAAATAATGCTTAATATCAACAACAACAATAGGAATGAGAGTAAGTACAAGCCAGGCACCTGCCCCCGCCTGCCACACATTCGGCACGCCCCAATACAGCAGCCCAGCAAAAAAAACAACAGCTCCAAGTACACCCGTCAGAGCTTCAACCAAAAGATAAGAAGCCCCCATTGACACCCCACAAAAGGCACACCGCCCTTGTAACAAAAGATACGAGATAAGCGGAATATTATGATACCACTTTAGAGTGGTATTGCAGTGAGGACAATGAGAGCCAGGAGTCAACAATGATTCTCCTCGAGGTACTCGATAGATGACCACCGTAAAATAAGACCCAAGAGCAACAGAAACCAATGCAATAATCACAAGCATCAGCACCACCATCGGTTGACTTGCTGTTTCTCTAGCTAATTCGAGCACACGCTTCCCTTAAATTTCTCAAATTTCACACAGGAAACCATTCGTCTGTGAAAATCCCCACAAAGGAGATAAAGAGATCTATCTTACTTTTAAAGATAACAACTGAAGATCAATTTGAACCCTGAATTACACTTTGATATTCTCAGTAAGCTTGAAAAAGCAGAGACAACCGCCACTCTCAATAGTGTTTTACAGAGCTTTTTAAAAAATCACCATACTATCGAAGAGTACCTCTTTGTGTCTGTAAAATCCGAGAGCGAACCACCGGAACTATTGGTCGCGTCGGGCAACAAAGAACTATTAACCGACACCATTCGAAACTGGCTCTACGGCATTGACAGCACTATTCAAATAGCCCGTGAGCACGACACCACCCTTATCACATTAGGAAGAGTCGGCCCAAGTAACCTTTATCTATTTTACAATACACCTTACATGCCCGAGCAAGAAGCCTTTGATGAGATACGCTACACCGCCCGCCTCTGGTACAGCTTCTTTGACAAATTTCAAACCAGCCTCAAGCTAAAGAAAACCAGTGATCAGATCACTACTATCAAAAACATTGGCCTCGAAATTGCTCGAGACTCAGACAACCAAAACATTCTCTCTAATATTTTAAAGAGTATTATTGCAACCGCACATGCCGAGAAAGGATTCATTATGCTCTATGATGAACAGGCCAACCTTTTAAAGCTCGATGTCGTTCACGGACTCCCCAACCCCAAAGCCGAAGAGATGATCAACAAGGGACTCCTCTCTACTGATGGCATTAAACCAGGAGAGGGCATTCAAGGCAAAGTGTTCCTCATTAAAAAAGCAATGAAAATCAGTGAGGCAAGTGAAGCCCTCAATGGTGGCCCCTCTGAAAACCAGTCGATTATCTGTGTGCCCCTCTGTATTAATGATCAAGCATTTGGCGTCGTCTATGTGACTAATAAAAAAGAGAGCGGTGACTTTGATGCCTTTGACCTGGACCTTGTAACAATTCTTGCCAACAATGTCGCATCCCTTGTGTACCAAGCAAAATTGATGAAGGCCTCCATTACCGACCCTTTAACAGGCATGTATACTCGACGGCATTTTGAGAGCAAATTAAAGCATGAAATTAAGCGTTCAGCGCGCTACTCCAGACCGCTGTCAGTACTCGCCCTGGATATTGATCATTTTAAAAAGGTCAATGATACGTACGGGCATCAGGCAGGGGATGAAGTCTTAAAAAATGTGACTACTATTATTAATCAAACGATTCGTATTGGGATCGACCTTGCAGCACGGTTTGGCGGAGAGGAGTTCTTTATCTTTCTTCCTGAGTCGACCCTCGAAGGGGCAATTGTTGTAGCAGAGCGGATTCGAGAGCGAGTTGAAGCACTGATCACAGAACACAACTACACCAACATACAGACTACCATCAGCCTTGGCGTTTCTCACATGCCAGAACATGCTGAGCAGTATGACCTCCTCTTGTCTCGGGCCGACGAAGCACTCTATGACAGTAAAAAAAGCTCAAGAAACTGTACAACCGTATGGAAAAAAAGAGAGAGTTCCATCCCTGTTTAAAGCCCATAGAGTGATTATTTATGTAAAATAGTCTCTCTTATGGCCTTTACTTACCTTTCGACCTTTAGCCTTACCCATCCAAAAGCTATCTTTACCCCTATGAGAATAGCAAAATCATTTACCTTCGACGCCGCACATTTTTTACCTAACGTCCCTGATGGGCACAAGTGTAAAAACCTCCATGGACACACTTACAAAGTTGAGATAGAACTTGATGGTCCCGTAGACCCTGTAACGGGATTTGTTATGGATTTTGGCGACCTTAAAGCGGTGGTAAAGCCACTGGTTGACCTTTTGGATCACCGATTTTTAAATGACATTGCAGGACTTGAAAATTCAACTGCTGAAAATCTCAGCATCTGGCTTTGGAACAAGCTCGAAGGCGACCTTCCTCTGCTGTATTGTATCTCTATTTGGGAAACACCGACATCATGCTGTCGGTATTTGGGAGTCTAGCTTCTTTTCTTTCGTGTAAAACGTGAAGTGGTATCTCTGAGACGTTCAATAACCTCGAAGTCTACTTCGCCTTTCATTGGGTTTGCTTTAAGAACTTCAATACGAACCCGATCTCCCATTTGATAGACTGCACCGTTTCGTTTACCCACTGCAATTTTCTTATCAGGATCGAAGATATAGAAGTCGCCCGGAACATTTTGATAGCGTACAAGCCCTTCTGCGCCAAGGTCATCGAGTTCGATAAACATTCCAAAGTCCGTGAGACCACTCACAGAACCCAAAAATTCATCACCCACTTTATCCATGAGAATCCAAGCCATACAGCACTTCTTGGCTGCACGTTCATTTTTCATATTAAAAATTTCAGCAGCTGAGATTGATTCTGATATTTCTGTTGCTTTTGTCTCTAATGCAGTGGTACCCGTTTTTTGATGACTTAGGAAGTCTGCTATTTGCCTATGTACCCACAGGTCGGCATAGCGCCTAATAGGAGAAGTAAAATGGAGATAATCTTGCCAATTGAGGGCAAAGTGCCCATCAGGAGTTGAAGCATACCGCGCTTTTTTCATTGAACGAAGTACTTTATAAATAACGACCGTTTCACCATCAGCCTCTTTACTCATATGCTCATACAATGAGAATACTTCTGGCTGAACATTGCCGTCATCTTTCCACAGCTTTTTCAATTTACCGAGAGGCACCCCATAGTCTTTCACCAACTTTGGTTCCATCTTAAGGAGCTCTTCTACATCATCAAATGCCGGACTTTCATGTACCCGATAGATACCACTCAGGTTGTTTTCTTGTAAAAATTTGGCACAACAACGGTTTGCCAAAAGCATACATTCTTCAATCCACGAGTGAGAATCGAGATGCTTTGAATCTTCTACTCCACAAGGGATACCCATATCATCGAATTTAATGCGACGTTCAGTCAGATTCATCAAGAGGAAACCCTCTTTGATTCTGCGAACTTTCAGCGTTGATGTGAGTTTTGAGAGTGCTTTCATATGAATATGAGTCTTTTGGCCCATGAGTTCAGCCTGCTCATAGGAGAGCGACTCATTAATATTCACTATGGTCTTAGCAAAGCGATATTTTTCTATCGCCCCACGAACAGAAACTTCAGCGATACAGCTAAAGGCAAGACGATCTACCCCTTCACGTAAACTACAGATATCAGAACTCAACTTTTCTGGTATCATTGGTACTGAACACCAAGGAAGGTATTGTGTAAAAGCACGAGCCAGTGCTTCTTTATCCAGTGCTGACCCCTCAGTTACATAATGTGACACGTCTGCAATATGAACACCCAATTCCCAGTTTCCGTTATCAAGCTTGCGAAGACTGATAGCATCATCGTGGTCACGCGCCCCTTCTGGGTCGATACATGCAGTATAGACTTCTCTAAAATCTTCACGACCCCGTACACTTTTTGCGTCAGGCTCAGCAATAACATCTGTTTCCGCAACAACATCTGCAGGAAAACTTTCAGGAAGGTCTTTTGTTTTGAGGAACTGCGTCGTTACCTCGCCCCATTGGCTGGTATTGCCCAATGTTTCAACGGGTTTAGCAAATTCACGCCCACGCTTGGCACGAAGGAGCTCAAAACTGAGAATATCACCCACCTCTCCAGGTTTTTTATACTCTGGGTGTATTGGATGTGCTTCAAAGTCATCAACACGTACCCAAAACCGTGAACCTTTTTTAAACAGTACGCCTTTGAGCATGGCATCAAATCGAGTAAAAGTCGCTTTTTCTCGCACTACCTTCTCTTCTTTAGCGCGACGCTGTGGCTGCGGCGCTTTCACCCCATCACGATCTGCAAGGCGATACTCTTTTCGTTTATTTTTAACCAACAAGCCATCGCGAACCATCCCTTCGAGTACTTTCTTCAAACCATCTTTTTGACGTTTGGTCACGCTAAATACAGCCCTCAATTTGGAGGCGCTTGCAAGTTTATAATCAGGACGGTTGATGTATGCTAAAATCTGTTCACGTGTTGGTATTTGGCTCATAAAAATCTCTATGTTTGAGGAACTCTCCTCAACTGTTGTATAACTCTATTGTATTAACAAAAGTAGCAAATATCTAACTATTTGATTGATTTCATTGGGTTTGTCAGTAAATTGCGAGGGTGAATTGCACCTGTTTTGAAGGCTCTACCAAAAGATTTTGGATAAAAATATCACCCGTAGTCGCCTCATTTTCTTTGTGTATTGAACGCACATATTGAGTGACCACCTCAGTAAAAAGATCCGCAGGATTGGGGATAGCGTTAAGGCTGAAGGTTCGTATTGTGGTAAAACGGGGTTTCAGTGGATTATACTTCATTTGGTAGTATCTTTTAGGATCCAAAGTCGACTGTATTGCATGAGTACGCAGTAAAGTATTGGCATCAATGTCGTACTCTTTACCTGAATTATTCATAATGACCCCAGCCTTTTTTCTCATAGTAAAGGCAACATCACCCGCCTTCTTCCAAGAAAACCGAGTGATACGAGCATAGACCTGTGCAATATGAAATGCTTTTTGTCGTGCAATAGCTATCGAGGTAGAATCCTCTACCACACCGTACCCATGGATAAAAAAGGCACCTTTAGGAGAGTGCGCCTCGGTATTTTTTGGCGACTCTTGTTTGCACGAACAGAGAAACACCACCATTATCAGTACATACCAACAATTAACTCCCACAACAAAATCTCCAAAAAGTGATCACACTCTAAAGTATAGCAATGGGCGGCACTAAGATTTATGTTATATTGCCTTATATGGACTTTTTACAATACACCTTCGCGGGCCATTTACGCAATATTAGATTAAAACTTACCGGCAAAAAGCTCTTGGTTCAAGGGAGTTGCCACATGTGTGGTAAATGCTGCCAAAAAATCAATCTGCAAACAGGTTTTAGCTGGCTTAAGTCCGTTAAAAAATTCCGCAAACTCAGACTTAACGATTCACGCTATTACCGATTAAAAATCGTTGATCGCACCGAAGATGGGCTCCTTACTTTTTCTTGTAAAAGCATGGTTAACGGACTTTGCACCACCTACGACACCCGCTGGAATTTCTGTAAAACCTACCCAGAACCGGAAGTATTTATGATGGGCGGTATTTTACAGCAAGAGTGCGGATACTCTTTGGTAGAGGCAAAGCCATTTGAAAAAGAGTTTAAAAAGCACACTAACCGTGCCATTGACCCATCAAAAGTATCACGTAATGCCTATGGAGATATTGTACTCCCTCAAAAGGATCAGTAATGTACGATATCATTTTACAAAAGGACATGAACCCGCAAGAGCTTCAAACCATACAAGCAAGCATGAGTCCCAGATGTACTATCATCGCCTTTGACGATGGAACGGGACACTATCCCGGTTCTATAACCCCCTTTAAGAGCAACGATCAACTCATGGAGATACTTACCAAGAGCCAAAACCGGTATCTCTTGATATTTCAACGAGCCGCCACTCTCTGCCCCCCATGGGAATCGCCTCTATTTCAACAATTTGATTCAATCCACTCTCCTGATATTATAGGAGTATTGACTACTCATAATGGGGCAAAGCTCTCTGCACTGATCAACCACTTAAAAGCAGACACCCATCCACCTCCACAAGAGATGACCCTTACAAACCTCACGACGTATATTCAACAGACCAACAGTGGTGAATCCGTAAGAGTTCCCGTTGTAGACTCCCCTATCTATGCAACAAAAAGAGAGACCTTTATGGCGAACCATGTGCTATGGGGAAACTACTCTCACTCAAATTTTCTCTGTAAAGTTATTGCGCAAGATGTGCTTGCTCAAGAGACATAGCGAGATCAATAATCCTCGGGCCGCGCTCCGTAGAATCCACCCATAACTCGTACTGGTAAATTTAGACCTCGAACCACTGTAGCAAAAGCATAGAGCTGATCTACATCAGTGAGCTTCGGTAACCACTCTGCAACCACGCTTTGTGGCACCTGATCGGTGATAACCATCCCATCAAGAAAGAGCATTTCGACCGGAAAAGTGTAGTGAAAATAAAGGTGCTTAAAGTATATATGAAGCTCACTCGGTGATGCGTTTACTCGTTGCTTCGTTAATAACTGATGCTGCTGGTACAGGTTTTGGGGGCGGGCATTTAATACAGGGCCTTCAATACCAGCGGGGGTATTCCACTGCTGTTGTAGTTGCCAAATTTTATCAACTTCTGTGGCAAATCGCATAGAGCCTGTCAGCGTCATAAATGGCTGAGGGGGCACTTGACCTGGGTTCAACTGCTGCACTACCCGACCATCAATTTCTGTAAGAGACGTATTGTGTGTCATAATCGCAATTGGTTTATGAAAATTACGTACCGTTTCAACAATCGACTCCATCGACTCGACTCCTTCAGGAATATACAGGGCAAGCTCACCCTTCTTTTCGAGTGAAAACTCATACTCCTTTCGCACCACTTTATCAATAATCTGAGCAACACGCCATGAGTTCTTTCCGTCAATATCCATAAAGAGTTGGTTACAAAATTCACGACGCTTTTGAGCCATGGGATCACCCTGCTCAAGTGAAGTAATAAGGGCAAGGAATTCATCGCCTGTATTAAACTGGTAGGCGGCTTCGCGCGCTAAAAACTCTACCGCTTTTGGATTATAAAATGCACAGGTTTTCAGCCGCGGATTATTACCAACAACCACCGGTATATCGAGCACATAACTCTCTAAATAGGCAGATGAGAGATCAGATACAACAATATCTGCGATCTTCATATAGGGCACAATTGAAGCATCTTCTACATAGTGTACATGTGATTGGGTCTGAGCCAAATCTCGATATTTATTGCGCCACTCTTCGGAGGTGGCTCCATGGAGCTTAATAAGAATTTGGTATTTGTTGGGGTCGAATTTTTGCCAATAGTCCAGCAACATATCCATAACCGTCAACTCATCATTAAAAGTCGGAACAAACAGAATGGTTTTTCGCGTATTCACGAACCCAATCTCTTTAAAATAGGTGAATTTAAATGCGGTATAGTCTTTTGCGAGTTCATCCATCTTGGTAAAGCCTGTGGGCTCTATACGACACTTTACCTGACCAGCAAAAGCATTGACATACCACGGACCTGGCACACAAAGTACTGTGGCAAAACTTTCACGGCGCACAAAAGGATTGTCGATGAAATAAATGTTTTTACTAATAGTACCATGTCCAACACAGACTACGGGCCCCCATGCATCCACACGATCATGACATACATCTGCCGTTACTACACAATCATATATTTGAGTTTTTTCGTGACCCCAAAAGGGAATGCCTTGTTTCAAAAAATCAGCAATTGTTCCTTCACGAAGTCCTTCTTCTGCAACTTCACCATTTTTATCTTTAAAAGCGGGCGCCATAAAACCGACATCAATATCTGGGTGCTGGAGTAGCTCTCGATAAACAGGCATTAAGACAGGAACATGGAGTTCTCTCAGTGCAAAAAGCACTACTTTAAACTTTGATGGGCGCGTACCATTTGTGACTGGCCGGTCAATTGCATGCAATACTAACGCTTCAAGTACCGTATCACAATAATGAAACGACTGTGCAGCTAAGGAATTTTGCTGAGCTATTTGATCGAAGGGTGTATAAGCCATAGCAAGAAGAATAAAAAAACTCACACTCTTTGTGGTAATTAACTGTTTTTGACTTAAATGAAGGACTCACCTATTACTTATCGATAATTTATTGAGACAACACCATTAATGACAACCTTGATAGAGCGCCCAATTGTAACCTTTTTTTTGCACAAAATAAAATTGATCTCGCTTCTTTATTTTTATATTTATCGGCTTAACAGTGGAAGACAATTAATTAACCGTTTTTCCCACAACAAAAGTGACTGAAGGACTATGCTCAGAAATAACCAATTTGCAAATTCATTATTCAAATTAATTCTTTCGACGCTCGTGCTTTTATACGTTACGTGGCTTCTCAGACTGCCTGCCAATTACCTCGCTTTTCTTATCATCCCTGCAACACGGATAATTGTATCTTTTTTCTGGTACAACGACTCACTCCTCTCATGGACTAAAGCATCATCAGTAGCAGCATTTATTAAAGTGCTCATGAACTCATTTGCTTTTTGTATCTACTCCATTATTTTACTAAACCTTGAATCAACGGGATTCCGTGTTCTGTTTACCGACCTTGTCTTCTACACCTTCCTCGAACTCACTGTTATATATACCTACCGTTACTGGAGATATATTAAAAGCCGCGATAAGAAGACTGCGGTTATCTACGGTGCTGGTGAGAGTGGTATACTCCTTAGAAACAAACTCCGCAGTAGAGGTTACCGAGTATCTTGGTTTGTTGATGATTCTAAACGTGCACAGCGCACCTCTATTGATGGTACTCGCGTACTCTCCCTAAAACAGTCACAAGAGAGACTCAAGGGAATGCCTAAAAAAGATATGCTTGTCATCGCAATCCCCCGCCTTTCTCGCTCGCGGGTTAAAAACAGAATGGTCCGCCTCAAGCCCTATTTTAAACAGATAAAAATCCTCCCGAGCAAAAGCATTCTTGTTGAAAATGAATCGTGGGCTAAAGGCCTTAAAGAGGTTTCTGTAGAAGAACTTCTCACACGACGCCCTAAAGACCTCGACATGGATCAAATTAAAAACTTCATTAGTGGCAAAACTATTTTAATTACTGGTGCCTGTGGCTCTATCGGTAGTGAACTGGTTCGTCAGTGTGCTCAGTTTGATGCAAAGAAACTCATTTTACTCGATCACTCAGAATTTAACATTTACACGCTCCACGAAGAGATCGGTGCAAATGTCGCTTGTTATCCTGTAATGCAGTCTGTGGTTAACAAAAAGAGTCTTGAGAATATTTTTAAAACATTTAAACCAGAGATTGTACTCCACGCAGCTGCCTATAAGCATGTACCGCTTGTTGAGTTTAATCAAGAAGCAGCAATTTTTAATAACGTGATCGGTACTCAGAACTGTATTGACCTCTCTATAAAACATGGTGTTGAAAAATTCGTACTCATCTCTACAGACAAAGCAGTAAACCCAACCAATGTAATGGGCGCAACCAAACGAATATGTGAGCTCTATGCTCAGAACTCAAATGGTCGTGGTAAAACAGATATTGTTGCCGTACGCTTTGGTAATGTTCTTGGGTCATCTGGATCAGTCATCCCCAAATTTAAACAACAGATCTCTTCTGGCCAAAACCTAACAGTGACTCACCCAGACATCACTCGCTACTTTATGTTAATCTCAGAAGCGTGTGAGCTTGTGCTTCAAGCGGCATCAATTGCTTCTGGTGGCGAGGTATTTATCCTCGACATGGGTAAACCGGTTAAAATTGTAGATCTTGCCAATAAAATGCTTGAGCTTACGGGTCGTGATGACCTTGAAGTTGAATTTGTGGGTCTTCGCCCGGGTGAAAAACTTTATGAAGAGCTCATCACCAGTGATGCTGATAAGAAAACCCAGTATGAGTCAATCATGGTTGGCCACTCTACAGAGTATGATCTTGAGAAACTTACTCATGACATTGAGCAGCTTCTCACCGTTGAAGATAAGATTGCTCAGCTGAAGTACATCATTCCTGAGTTTAATCACCTGCCTCATGACTTTAAGATAAAGCTGTAGGCTCATTTCTTCTTTCTTATTTGGTTATTCCAACTCACATACGTAGAGTAACCATAAACTCATTTATTGTCCTAGATAACCTTTTCCTATAGTTTAAGGTTATCTTTTTTTAACATCCTGGGGGCTACGCACCCCCAGACCCGCGCCAGCTTTTTTCAACAGCAAAAAAAGCTGGACAAAATGCCGTCGCTGACCCGCAGCGAGCCCGAAGGCCAGTCAGGTATCCCACTAAACCGTTCAGGATCAAACCTTCACTCAACTGAGAATGTTATTAAATTTCTACATAAAACACCTAATCACACCCTTTTGTGGCTAATATGCTTCTATAAGAAACTAAAATCGATGTTAAACTATAGCATTATGCCAACGAATACAAAAAAGGCCTATTTCATTACTGAAATAGGCCTTTTTTAATACTTATTTTTTTTGATTCTTATTCTCTACCAGAAAGCTTTTCTACGAAGTAACGTGGGCGGGCTTTTATCTCTGAGTAGATCTTTCCGATATACTCTCCAATGATTCCAATTCCAAGAAGCTGTACACCGCCAATAAAGAACAGAGGAACGAGGGTCGATGCCCAACCTGGTGCAGAATTCTGTGTAAAAAACCTGATATAGAGTACCCAGAGTATGAGAAGTACTGATACGATACAGACAAATACTCCCATGGAGGTTACAAACCTCAGTGGCATGTTTGAAAATGATGTTACACCCTGCCATGCAAGGCGAAGCATTTTTGATAATGGGTATTTAGACTCACCCGCAACACGCTCTGCACGACTATAACTTACTTCAGCAGTTTTATATCCAAGTTGCGGGATAATTCCACGAAGAAACAAGTTGGTCTCTTTGTAACCGCTCAGCGCCCGGATTGCCACCCGAGACATGAAGCGATAGTCAGCATGATTAAAGACTACTTCTACACCTAATTTATTGAGGAGCTTATAGTAACCTTCGGCAGTAAAGCGTTTGAAAAAGGTATCGCTCTTTCTACTTGAACGCGTACCATAGACAATTTCACAGCCATCGTAATGGTGCTGAATCATCTTATCCATAACATCGACATCATCTTGAAGGTCTGCATCAATTGATATTGTCATATCTTCAATAGTACTGAAGAGACCAGCCATTAATGCATTTTGGTGCCCTTGATTTCGGGAGAGCTTTACTCCCACAACGTATTTGTTGGACTGAGAAAATTGATTAATCATTTCCCATGTCTTATCTTTAGAACCATCATCAACCAAGTACATTTTAGAATCATCATTTATGAGATTCTGAGCCTTTAAACTCTCAATTTTTTCTGTCATTTTCTCGACAGTAATAGGGAGCATACTCTCTTCGTTGTAACAGGGAATAACAATAGCTAGACTTTCTGGTTGCGTCATGGAGTCCTCAAAATAAAACGGGTAATTATGGGGCTAAAATAGAAATTATGTTCTTTAAATTGAGACTCTTTAACGGGTATTTTACAGAGTTTTTGAATTTAACTCTTCATCTAAAAAGAAAGAATTATTGAAGCTCTTACTGGCTTATTAAAATAGACGACACTATTTTCAAAGCCACTTAACGATTCTTCGAGTACATGGTACTCAGTACCATCTTTTGTAACCTTCCCGCGATACTTATATCCTGTTAGGTCCATTGTTTGATACGATCCATCTGTCACTTCATGATATCTTTTTTGATAGAGCGTATTTTTAATGACACTCCACTCTGGATACCACCCCAATTCAAATGCAAAATGGGCATTAGGCTTTATTCTTATAGCAAAAGCTGACCCTATTACGTAGCCTAAGCCTTCTGATGTTGACATTGCTGTCTCATGAGCCCCCTTAACAGGGTGCGTATCTTTGTCTGATACAAACACAACACCAGCTGTTATTCCCGTACGTAACAGCTCAACGTACTCAAAATTGATCAATGGGAAATAGAGGTTAAAGAGGATCCTATGATGATTTGATGTATACGTCAACACTTTAGTGCTCTCATTTATACCAATATTTTCAGGAACCATTCTAATAGTATCGGGGTTCATTTGCGTATAGTCTGCTAACAACCAACCTGAAAGGCCATAGGCGTCATATTCAAAAAAGGCCCCATCATACGTTAATGAGAGATCAAACTCTCTTTTGAGTTTTTTTAATTGCCACCCAAAGCCCAATGTCACACCAAAATTACTTGTTTCAATTCGGGAATTTGAGTGAATGTTTTTACGTTCGAGAAACTGACCACCGGTGTTTTCAACACCTACCCAGTCATCATCCGACATCTCTGAATCTGATTCTGAAATATTGGCCCATCCTCCAAAGACGACATAGCCTCTATCGGTCAAAAACAGCTTTAAAGATGCTCCGACTCTATAATAATCAGTAGGGTACTGCAGTTTACTTTTGATATAGTGCTGGTAAAACCCACCATCAGTACTTTCCTCAAAACCTTCAGTCGCTTTAAACTTGAAATAGGTATAACTATTGAAAAGCCCTTTATCAACAAAAGGACTAAACTCAACCACCTTTGCTGAAAGTATCGCACTTACTACCAAAATGAGAATACAACTTTTAATCATGGACCCTGCTCACTATTTCGTTTCACAAATGTATAAAAATTGAACTTCACTCCATTAGGCACACCGATTTATTACAATGCAATTTTATTTTTTTACTTTTGGTTACATGAAACGACTATTCGATATTGTATGCGTGATCGGCATTGGTATAACCCTGTGGCCGCTCCTAATTATTCTCTATGTTGTCAATCGACATTATCATGGCTCACCCGTTCTTTTTAAGCAACAACGTCCCGGAAAAAGTGGCACGCCATTTTTTATGTATAAATTCCGTTCTATGACCAATGAATGCGATGTTCAAGGCACCCTTTTACCCGACAGCCAGCGTCTTACTCCTTTTGGCATACGACTTCGGAACAGTTCTCTCGATGAACTCCCCGAACTTCTCAATGTTCTCAAAGGTGAGATGAGCCTTGTAGGCCCCCGGCCACTCCTTATGGAGTATCTCCCTCTTTATAGTGAGACTCAAGCCCAGCGACACAATGTTCGCCCTGGTGTTACAGGGTGGGCACAAATTAATGGCCGCAATTCCCTCTCATGGGAAGAGAAGTTTGATCTTGATGTTTGGTATGTCGAAAACCGCACACTTTGGCTCGATACAAAGATTCTCTTTTTGACCATTAAAAAAGTTTTTGTTAAAGAGGGGATTTCTGCCGAAGGAGAGGCAACTATGAGTAAATTCACCGGTACTTCTTCAGGGGGGCAAGTATGAGTACTCTCTATATTGCCGGTGGTGGTGGCCATGGTAAAGTTGTAGCAGAAGCTGCGTCTCTTATGAAGCGTTGGACCACTATCGTTTTTTTAGATGACAATCCGGCCGTAAGCCACTGTGGTGCATGGCCCGTATCCGGAACAATCTCCGACGCCCCAAAAGGTGTCGATTTTATTGTTGCTATAGGCAATAACAGTACGCGCCACACTATATACACCACCCTTATTGAAAAAGGGTTATCCCCCGTAAATATTATTCATCCAAAAGCAATTGTCAGCCCAAGTATATCTCTTGGTCGCGGCATCTTTATCGCCCCTGGAGCAATTGTAAACATTGATGTCACCCTTGGTAATGCTACTATTATTAACACTGGAGCGACAGTCGATCATGATTCTGTTATAGGGCCAGCGGCACATATTTGTCCTGGTGTCAATATTGCAGGAGAAGTAACCATTGGCGCAGAAACCTGGGTCGGCATTGGCTCATGTACAGTACAGTGCATAACTATTGGAAAAAATGTAATGATCGGTGCAGGTTCTATTATTCGAAAAAATGTAGATGACAACCTTTTACTTGCCGACACCCCAAAACAACTTATACGGAACCGTTAATTTATGCTCAACTCCCCTTTTAGCCCATGGCCTTCTTATACACAAGAAGAGGCAGACATTGTTCAACGCGTACTTCTTTCAAACAAAGTAAATTATTGGACAGGGACCGAAGGTCGCTCTTTTGAAAAAGAGTTTGCTACCTATACCGACTCTTCCTATGCTGTTGCTGTTG
This sequence comes from Fibrobacterales bacterium, assembly GCA_051532035.1. Classification (GTDB taxonomy): domain Bacteria; phylum Fibrobacterota; class Fibrobacteria; order Fibrobacterales; family JAOPTW01; genus JAOPTW01. The sequence continues at coordinate 170,991 of JAOPTW010000015.1, forward strand.
CAAATGGTACAGTGGCCCTTGATTTAGCCCTTATAGCACTCGGTATCGGTAGTGGTGACGAAGTTATTGTGACTTCACGATCATTCCTCGCATCGGCAAGTGCTATTGTTACTGCTGGAGCAACTCCTGTATTTGCAGATGTTGATCTTAACAGTCAAAATATTACTCCTGAAACAATTACTGCAGTTATTACTCCAAAAACAAAAGCCGTTATCTGTGTTCACCTTGGAGGTTTTCCGTGTGACATGGATGAAATAATGGCCCTTGGGCAGAAACACGATTTTTACGTAATAGAAGATTGTGCACAAGCGCATGGTGCACAGTATAAAGGTAAGAGTGTCGGTTCTATAGGCCATATTGGCTGTTGGTCATTTTGCCAAGACAAAATAATGACCACCGGTGGTGAAGGCGGCATGGTTACGACCAATGACGAAATGCTCTGGAAAAAAATATGGAGCTATAAGGACCATGGAAAATCATGGGACGCCGTTGAAGCAGCTAAAAAATCTACCGAAAAGGGTTTTAAATGGCTTCATGAGTCATTTGGTACCAATTGGCGCCTTACTGAAATGCAATCAGCTATTGGGCGCTATCAATTGACGCAAATGGATTCTTGGCACCAATCAAGACTTAATTATGCAAGTCAGATCCAAAAAAAGACGTCAGAGCTTGATGGTTTTAATGCTATCACTGTTCCTGAGTATGTAGAACATGCATGGTATAAATGCTCTTTCAATATTGACCCTCAGTTTTTAACCGGAGCTATAGATAGACAAGTAATTCAAGATATGTTTATTGCAAATGGAGTACCGTGCCTTACCATGTGCTCTGAACTCTACCGTGAAAAGGCATTTGAAACTATTGATTTTAGTTTATCAAAGCCAGTACCCAATGCAATTGATCTTGATAGCAATTCTATTATGCTTCTTGTGCACCCAACGTTGACCCAACAAGAGATTGATACTACGCTTGCTATTATGGAAAAGGTTTCAAGCTTTCTTACTCAGTAGCTCATACAAAAACTAATACATACATTCTTTCTTAATCACAAAAGGCCTTACATGTGTAAGGCCTTTTTCTGTTCTCCATTAAATTTAGATCAGGAAAACAAAAAAGGCCTCCGCAATGCGGAGGCCTTTAAACTTTAGACTTAAGACTTAAGACTTAACTAATTATTAGTAAAGTTCAGAAGCTACACCAGTAGATGCCCAGTTAGCTGGAACACCAGTTTGAACCCATGCTGAGTATTGTGGATACGCAACAGTGAAGTCAACAAATTCGACAGGATACTGAGTTGTTTGAGCAAGCTCAACAGCCCATGGAATGCCGTTATTATCTTCGTATGGGTGACCTTGAGCTGGTGTACCAACAAGATTTTGAGCAACACCACGTGAAGTCATTGACTGACCTTTGAAGTGTATTTCATTAGCAACATCATCAGTACGATAAATAAATGGGTTAACAGAAGCAAGTGGGCTCGCAGGAATAGGAGTTCCTACAGCAAATGCGATATCTGCACCGAATGTTGCAACTGGAGTGTATGGAAAACCAGGCTCAGAAGCAAGAGTGTTAACAAAGATAGTTGACGGTACAGGTGAGAACTGACCTCTCATGAAATCAAAGAATTCAATGATTGTTTCAGAGCCATTAACAATTACTGATGAAGCAGCGTTATCAACTGTAGTAGTTGCGCCAGCAATATCAAGTGCTACACCAAAACCAAGAGCATACTCAGCACCGTTAGCAACTGGAGTTACATCAATAGATGCAGAAACAAGTTGTGGAGCAAATGCAATACCATACGCATCATCAACGATTGGGAAAATTTGTCCACCAACTTCGATGTTACATTGTTTAGTAACAACTGAGTAGTCAACATCAACTACAACATCATTGTAGTCGAAGTCACCATACAAAGGATAATTATCTTCAAAAGCAAGACGTGAATCTTTGTTGTATGGAAGAGTTGTACAACGAACACATGAAGTAGGATCATTCTGACAATTACCTTGAGTTGTGAAAAGAAGATCAACAATAAATACAATGTCATTAAAGTCTCTATCTGAATTAGGAAGAGTTTGGTCTTCTATACCGAAAACAACCTCTGATGGGTCAGATAGTGATGGAAATGAAACATGGTGAAATTCTTGAGCCGCACCATATTCATCTATATTATATTGAGTATTTGAATACCAGATTGGATTATTAGGCTTATTCCCTAACTCATAATCTTGGTGTAGCCAAAAACCAATTACGATTTCGTCGTTTGCATCAGCAAGGCGAGTTTTGAAATCAGTTACTGTACCAACAAGTGCCTTAGGAGCACCATTTTGAATACCATAAAAGCCATCAACAAGATCGAAAAGTGTTACACGATTAATATTTGCTAGAGCACCAGTTGGGTTTTCTGATTTTTTATACCAGTAGTAACCAAATTGATTTTGGTATCCTGCCCCAGTATGCATGAAGTGAGCCCAGATTTCATCTTTTTGACTTGGGTCAGTTAGTGCAGTAATGGTAATTTCCGTTGACCCAAGCCAAGCCGGATTGATAGGAAGTTCATTTCTTTCAGTAAAAAGGCTTGTTGAAACGAGTTGATAATCTGCAATAGGATGATTTTCATATCCAATTGTTGCACCCGGATTAGGGAAAATCGCAGAAACAGTTGCTGCTTTTGCTGCAATTTTACCGCTTGTATCTGTTGATGTTTCGTAAGATTCCGGATTTACAATAAGAATACGGTCAAGTGAAGTAAGCTCTTCTTTCGTATACCAGAGGATTGTTTCTGGAATACCAGCAGCGTATACCTGAACACCTACACTTGAAGCAAGTGAAGAAAGGTTTGCACCATCATATAGAACTTCTCCATTTTCATCAGTTACGAATGAGGCGATAATTTTTTCCGACCCACTTTCAATGATGTTGATCTTAGCACTAGGGTACTCTACTATACCTGCGTCAGTAGTAATACTAAGTTTTACTGTAAGACCTTTCTCGTTATATACGCTAAATGCGAAGTCTTTAGGGGCTTTTATATCTGTAAAAGCGAGTGTTGACTCAGTTTCTACATGTGAATCAGCAAGTGGAGTACTTGTGTCGCAGGCATTGAGGCCTACAAGCGCAAGTGCAGCAAGTGCTGTAGCGATTGTTGTTTTAAAAGGTTTCATATTTCCTCTTTGTTTGTTGATATTAATTGTTGAACTCTTTTATACAAAGGTAGGAATTGGTGGATAGCTGTCAACGCCACTTTTTGTTTACAAAGGCCATATTACAACATTGCAAAGGCGTGATAGTCATCACACCCCTCTCTACCCCTTTTGGGGAAAGGGATAGAGAGGGTCGTGATGGAAAACATTAAACACAGCGCCCTTCATCCTCCTCTAATTGTAATCAAAAAGTTACACTAAATTCCCATATTCAACCGAGTAAGTGTCAGCATGACAATACCTTTTTCGCTTCTTTTGCCGTAGACCAACACCATTTACTCGCAATCGGCCAGTCCAAACATTTGACTACCTGAATACCGTTATTATTTCACATAGATCAACCCCTCCCCGCGTGCTCTCACTACATTTTATTTATGATTAACTCAAAATACCAAAACAAACCGGCCCTTTATTACTCACACAGAAGCAGCCACCAATGGTATAATATTATTTTTATACTTATAAAAATAATATTATTAAATAATAATTTACTATAACTTATTCAAATGTATCGATTTATATAATATAACATTATACTTAATTCATTAAAATTGCATACTAAATGAATAATACTTGTGTCCTCAGTACACTTAAGGTATACTATATGTAAACTTATACTTTACAATCGAGAGGTATTAAGCATGTTTACGCACAATTTTTCTAAAAACTACCGACACACCAATACTACAATCCTCACCACAACTCTACTGTTCCTTCTTACCACACAACTCCTTTTTGCAGAGAATCGAATAACTCAAGTCGATACTCTCCTCTGGAATGGCGACCCCATGACCCACATACAATTGGTTATAACTAACGATGGCTACACCGAAAATGAACTAGAGCAATGGACAAAAGACCTTCACACACCTTGTGCCGACCTGAGCGAAAGCTCTCATTGCGGTAAAGCACGACAGGCTTTCGATAAAATTTTTACCACCAGTCCCTTTAAAGAGTATAAAGATTTTTTCAATGTTATAGTCATTACAACCGAATCCAACCAAAGTGGAATTGGAGCGGAGAACGAGTCAGACTTTGATTCATTTTATAGTGTTTATGAAAATGAATATCGCGGAATAACTCACAACAACTCTTCAACAATGGATCAAGCCATTAGTACACACGCCCAAGGAGCAAGAGGGGTAGTTGTCATATCCAATTTTAACAATCGAGCATTTGGATTTAGCGATGGAATTTTTACTTATCAATCCACGGGATTCAGCTTCCCCGGTGTAGTTGTTCATGAACTTGGTCACACCATTGGAACACTCACCGACTCTTATAAATTCGCCAATGTATACGAATCTCATAATGTTACAAAGGATTCTATTGCATCAAATGCCCCATGGAGCCAATGGATAGGCACCACCTATAATAACGGCAATGATACCGTCGGTATATACAATAAAATGGGAATACTCTATACCAAATTTTATAGACCCTGCCAAACCGACATCATGAACAACTCACTAGATAATATATTTTGCCCTCCCACCCAAGAAGTTATTATCAATCGTTTTCATATGATGACTTTCAATCTCATTGATGAATTTAATCCGGCCCTTGGAACAAAACAAATAACCTCACCATCTACCTTATTTAGCGGTCATGTAAAAAGCCCTAATCCCAATACCATGAAAGTAACTTGGACCCTCAATAACACAATCATCAGCAATTATCAAGAATCGCTCATTTCAATTTGCGTTGACCAAATTAACATTGGAAACAACATTTTGAGAATGAAAGCAATCGACACAACTAACGCCCTTAAAGGCTCTTATCGATGGGGGCTCACTTACACTTGGACGCTTCAATATAGTGGTGGACTTAACCCCGATGACTGCACTCAATCCGTCTCTTCAAGTTCTATTATAGAGAGCAGTTCAATTGAAATACCAGTATCAAGTTCTGGTGAAATAGTCGAAAGCAGTTCTGAGATAAACATCAGTTCGAGTGAAATTGCCGAAAGCAGTTCTGAGATAATTATCAGCTCGAGTGAAATAGTTGAAAGCAGTTCTGAGACTATCATCAGCTCGAGTGAAATAGTTGAAAGCAGTTCTGAGATAAGCATCAGTTCAAGTGCAATAGTCGAAAGCAGTTCTGAGATAAACATCAGTTCAAGTGAAATTGCCGAAAGCAGCTCTGAGACTATCATCAGCTCGAGTGAAATAGTTGAAAGCAGTTCTGAGACTATCATCAGCTCAAGTACAATAGCTGAGAGTAACTCAAGCAGTATCACTCAACTCAGCTCCAACACTGTAAGCGGCTCTTCTACAGAGTACCGCTTTATCGATGAGGAACCAGTCGAAGAATTTATACCTTTTGTACCTCCACCACCACAATATAGCTCATCAAACGCACTTGATAGCACCCTAAGCTCTTCGTCTATGGAAATCGAAATGAGTTCATCTATGATAGTATCCCCTGCCCCACCAGAAGAGACTGCTGTCATTATTCAGCAGAGCAGCAAACACCGTTACCCCGCAACACTCTTCACCGGTAAACAATTACATAGAGAGATCACTGCACCTGCTGGAGCTACAATGCTCACACTACTTAATTTAAATGGTACGCACGTCCGAACAACTTCTACGCAAAACCCCAACTTACGTGGCATATCTGAATCACGTGTCTACATTATCACATTTCAATAGTAACTCCCATTCCCAAGGCCCTAAAAAGCCTTGGGAATTATCTAAAGGCACTCTTTTTATCTTTTTTTTGTAAGCCGCTATGTAAACTTTATGTAAAAGTGTATATTATCACTATACCACACCCACATACAGTTCCCACACCATGACTACTCTAACCTTTAGATTACTTTTTCTTCTCTCTGCAACCATACTTTTTGGAGCGAATAGAGTTGTGCAAGTAGACACCCTCCTCTGGAGTGGCCCCCCCCTTTCACATATTCAATTAGTAATTACCAATGATGGCTATACTGCTGCGGAAACTGAACTGTTTAACAAAGGGATTAACACTCCCTGTCAGGATTTGAGCCACACCTCAGCCTGTGGTCATGCCCGCAAAGCATTTGATAAACTCTTTTCCACCTCTCCCTTTTTTGAGTATCAAGACTTCTTTAACGTTATTGTGATCACCACCGAGTCCAATGAAAGCGGCATAGGCATGCCTGGCTTAACCGACCTTGATAGCTATTATAAAATACATCGCCTCTTCTCTGGTGGCGCTAAGCACCATAACACCACTACAATGACTACAACCATTGACCAATATGCCGCTGAAGCACGCGGCATATTTATTCTTTCGAATGAACCGGGCTCAAATCTTGGCAATGCTAGTGGTATCTACACATATCAAACTACAGGACTTATTTGGGCACCAACCTTTGTCCATGAAGCTGCTCACGTACTTGGTGGTCTTTCCGATACTTATGCGGGATCAACCAATCATGATGCTGCAAACGCTACCCCTTCAAGTGATCCACAATCATCCCCTTGGAAAGACTGGATTGGCACAGAATATTCACATTTTGATAGCACCTATTCAATCGGCATGTATCCTGTTGAAAATGTACAAGGCAACACCTTTTACACTCCATGCCTGTTTGATTACATGACCTCAATTGGGCAAGAAATATTTTGTCCCGTAAATCAAGAAGCAATGATCAAGCGTTTTAATTTTAATGTTTTTAATCACATTGACAATGCCACTCCCGCATTTGGCCCTGTTTCAATTTCACAGTACTACACTCTCTTTAGTATTGATGCAAAAGTCACTTATCCAACTAACACGATAAAAGCAATATGGACCTTAAATGGCAATATACTCCCCAGCAACGATCATCAACTCTATATTTCCGCAGGCGATTTGGCTATTGGACAAACAAATACTCTCGAAGTAAAAGCAGCAGATTCAACATCAGCTATACGCACCGATTACCGTTGGGGCCAAACCTATCAATGGACCTTGAATTATAGTGGTGGCTTACAAAAACCAGAAAACGAACCAACCGTTACTTGGAGCCCCAGTAGCGCTCAGTTTGAACGAGTATTTTTTAAACACACTAATCCTTCGAGTAATGATTATGACCCTTTTAGTTCTTCATCGTTACCCAAGCTATCAAGTAGTGAAATTATTAATGAACAAATCAGTTCATTTGACACCAGCACCTTTTCAAGTAGTTCGACACTTCATGAAAGTTCAGAAAGCCCCGGCCCCACACTGCCGACTCCCTCTTCAAGCACGCCTTATTCATCCCACATTAGCAATGGCACTTCTTCATCTTTTTTATCCTCACAATCATCTTCATCTTCGCATATACCACAATCATCAACATCGCTTATTGCACAATTAAACTCTTCACAGCTCTCTCAATTAAAAGAACTCTACCTCTCGGCCAATGCAGAAACAAGTGATGAAACGTATAGCTCATGGCTACAACAGATAGCGGAGAACCCACCTATGGATCAGCTCCCTGAGGGTTCAACCAATCTTGATTCTCTTTTTGCTGTCTATTTTAAGGAATTATCACCCATTACCTCTCAAACAAGTGATCATTTGACTCCAATAACCCTTATTCATGGGACACGAGCATTACATTTGCTGAGAGAGGGAGAACACGCAGACCACTTACAGGTCTACAGCATTCAAGGAACATACTTAGGTGCCGTTGCCTCAATGAGATTAGAAGCTTTACCTGAGCACACTCTTTATGTAATTAAAAGAAGAGCACCATAGCGGTACTCTTTATTTTTTTAGGAGTTTGTCGCAGTATACTCTTTATACCACTCAATAAAACGCTGTACTCCATCTTCAACCGTAATCTTAGGTTCATAGCCATAATTGGTCATGAGGTCGGTACAATCAGCATGAGTACTCTCTACATCACCTGGTTGAATCGGCATAAAATTTTTCTCTGCCTCGATTCCTGCCGATGTTTCGATTGCCTTAATAAAGTCCATAAGCTTAACGGGAGCATTTCGCCCGATATTATAGACCACATAGGGAGCTGTTGAGCTATTTGCTGATGGCGCCTTATTGTCCCACTCTTTATTTGGTTCTGCCGGTTTATCGATAATTTTCATAATGCCATCAACGATATCATCAATATAGGTGAAGTCGCGAGACATATGCCCATCATTAAATACTTTGATTGGCTTACCTGCAAAAATTGCTGACGCGAAGAGTATGGGCGCCATATCTGGACGGCCCCACGGCCCATAGACCGTAAAAAAGCGAAGACCCGTTGTGGGGATATCATAGAGATGGGCATAAGTATGCGCCATGAGCTCGTTTGATTTTTTGGTCGCCGCATAGAGCGAAACAGGATGATTTACCGCATCGGTTGTTTTAAAAGGGAGACTTCCATTAAGGCCATAGACTGATGATGAACTCGCATAGGTCAGGTGCTTAATTTTGTTATTACGACAACATTCTAAGATATTGAGGAATCCCACGACATTACTCTGAATATAAGCAGCAGGGTTTTCGATACTGTACCGTACTCCTGCTTGTGCAGCGAGGTTACAGACATAGTCAAACTTCTCTTTTGTGAAGAGTACATCAAGCTCAGTTTTGTCTTCGAGGTTCATACGGACAAATGAGTAGTCTGTATTGGTAGTACTCTCAACCTTATTATGAAATTGTGCTGCACCCATTTTTTCGATACCGCACTTGTTGAGGCGTGCAAATTTGAGCTCAGGATCGTAGTAATCATTGATATTGTCGATTCCCACAACGGTAAAGCCTTTTAGAAGGAGTTGTTCTACGAGATGGAAGCCGATGAAGCCTGCTGCGCCGGTAACGAGGATTTTCATAGTTTGTATGTCTTTTGCTTTTTATTTGGGTCTTAATATAGCTTTTTTGTGGGGGTTATCACGGGGTAGGGTTTTTGTTGGGGGTTTCTTTCATATTTGGTTTTTTCTTTTCTTTCTTCATTATTAATTTATTTCTCATTTTTATATTCTGGGGGCTACGCACCCCCAGACCCGCGCCAGCCTTTTTGTCAAAAGCAACAAAAAGGCTGGACAAAAAGTGCTTCTTCTTGTAAGAAGCAACAGACCTTCGGGCTATTAGTTTACCGGTCGGGATCCGACCCTCCCTACTTTGTACATCTAATTCTGTATTTTCGCATTTATGAGTATGCTTCTCGCTTGATTTTGTTAACTGGCTTTGCCAGTAGCACCTTCACATGGCTTGTATTTTGGGCCTTTTTTCAATTCAGCGCTATAAAGATCTCTGTGTAATATTTGCTGTTTATGACAAGGGAAGGGGAATTTTCTACTCTTTGAGCGTACTTGAGTAGGCTGGAGTGAGTGTTATGATTGGTAAGGTAAAAGAACATTGGATATTGATTCTCATTGTTGTGGCTGGGATATTTTTTCGGTTTTGGGGTATTGATTGGGGGCTTCCGTTTGGGTATGATGCTGATGAGCCGTTTCAGGTTGGCCTTGCGACTTCGATGGTTATCAATGGGGATTTTAACCCTCATTGGTTTGGACACCCGGGCACTGTGGCATTTTATCTTTTAGCGCTGGTTTACTCTATTCTCTTTAATGTTGGGTCGCTTTTGGGAGGCTTTGAGCTTGCAAGTACTTTTGCCGAAGCTACGGTTAAGTATCCACACTTTTTTCTTCTTACAGGCCGGATTACTCTCACTCTTTTTGGTATTGCTTCTATTGGGGTTGTGTATAAAATAGCACTCAAACTCTTTAATAAGCCCACTGCTCTTATGGCTGCTGCCTTTTTGGCACTCGGGCCCGTTCACACTTTTTATGGCAAGCTTATTCGCACTGATATTATCGTTACCTTTTTTCTTCTCATAGCAACCTACTGGTCTATTCGCATTGTTGAAAGTAGGTCTCTTAAATATTATATCCTTGCAGGGGTGTTTACTGGGCTTGCCGTTGCGACTAAATATACTGGAGTGCTTATTGGAGCGCTCCCTGTTGTTGCCTTTTTATATACTGAGCCCTTTAAGGAATATCGTAAGATTGTGATTGCTGCCGGTACAGGTGTTCTGGCGACCTTTGTTGGCTCACCCTACCTCTTTCTGGATTGGCGCACCGCTAAGTACAACCTCATTCGTGAAGCACGGCCTCGGCATGTAAGCGGGACTGGTGATGGATTTTTTAATGATCTGATCTGGTATATTCAAAACCCACTCGCTGATTCCATTACCTTAATTGGACTGGGGGCTGCGATTATTGCCCTTGTTATCTGCCTTCGTTCAAAAGACATTCGTTTAAAGCTTCTCACTGTATTTCCCATTATTTTTACGCTCTTTATATCACTCCTGAGCCTAAGGTGGGAACGATGGTTTGTACCAGCACTCCCCTTTTATGGGATACTTGCTGCCTATGGCCTCTACTGGCTCTACTTACTTTTTGAAAAAACCAAACGAAGCTTTGCCCTCAAAACCTTCACGATTATTGTGCCTGTTGTTGTTTTTGGATCGTTGATTTTTCATAACTCCATTCAAGGAGTGCAACTGACTGGAGTTGACACCCGGGATATTGGTCGTGAGTGGATTATTAATAACATACCCAAGAGTGCACGTATCGCTATTGAGAAGTACACGCCGTATCTACCGAACAATAATTATCAGTTTTATTCAAATAATGAGGAGCTACGGTCGCTCTATCTCATTCCTGATTCGAGTAAAACCTATGGAGAGAATCTTGCTCCGCCTTTTGCGCGTATTGGTAAAATCAGTGATCCTACTCAGATTGATTCACTTGGTATAGAGTATATTATTTTGAGTAACTGGTATGATCGTTACAAGGCAGAAGCTCGATTTTATCCTGAGATTGTAAGAACCTACGAGACAATCATGAAACGCTGTGAGTTAATTCATGAAATTAAGGGGGCGCCTATTGTGGAAGACTCTAGAATGTTACACGCACGACGTGGGCCTACTATTCGAATTTTTAGAGTGAACTAAAGTAATTTCTTGCTATTGTTTTAGTTATTTGATGAATCAACTCATTATACCATGCAAAACTGAAGACAGAGTTCAGAAATACATGGTACTATTGACCACTATCTAGCAGCTTACCCTAGTCTCATTGCGGATAATCCGCAGTGTCATTGCAGATTTGTCGAAATGATCTTATACTTTCGGTAATACTTTATTCATGACACCTTCAAATTAAAGTTTCATTAATGCTTACACCACCATCACTCAAACAAACCTCATGGCCACTCCGCATACTGATTCTATGTATTATGGTTGGTGCTATCCTCTTTATGGTCACTACTACTGCTGGCCTCACGGTATTTTTGGTTGGTGAACACATCGCAGATACTGCAGAAGCAAGCACAGATTCAACCTTTGTTCCACAAGAGGGCGATATTATCGTTTCATTTGCGGGCAATATTTTGCGTCATTGGTATGCTGAAACACTGTATAAACAATCGGGATGTCACTGGGTGATCAGTGACCCACGGGATACGATTTATAAGTACGTAAAACATGACGTGCCGGACTCTACTACCATGACTCCGGTTTACAGTGGGGTTTCGACCTATACTGAAATTATGGGAATTGACTCGGCTCTTGCCACTTTTGTTGAAGTCCGAAAAGAACGGTATCCTGATCAGCGTATTATTTTCATTAGTTCACCGAGTCATCTTGCCCGTATCAAACTTATGGCTGAGCGGCATATTGATGTTGACGATACGGAGTTTCTTTATCTTGGATTGCATCAGGGGTATATGGCATTTACTCCTGAGTATTATCATTATTGGTGGCGGCAGTGGCTGCTCAGAGGGGAATTGAAGAAGTACTTGGGTTACTGGGTTCTTTATTGGTTTTAGGTTTTTCTTTTTTCTCTTACATTACTTTTTCTGTTTCATAGTCCAACATGAATATTTTCTTTTTATATAGATCTCGAGGGCTTTGCCCTCAAACTCCCACCTAAGGATAGCCTGCGGCAGCTACCCTTAGGAATCCCGTGCCGCTCTTGCACAGTGCCTCTTCTTGTAAGAAGCAACAGACCTTCGGACTATTAATTTACCGGTCGGGATCAAACCCTCCCTGCAATGTACATCTGATTTTGAGATTATTTATGTTTCAAAAAATGTAAATCCATTATACCAATGACATCTAACTAGAAACTTACGACCATTTATTCATCAAAAAATGGTTTTATGTTGTTCTATTCAGGTCACTTTATTCAAACACTGGATAAGCCCAGTCGACCATTGCACAAGTATCGCAAGACATGTTCTCTGTTACGAGGATTAGTGAATCATAGCCATCAACGGAAATAGAGAGCTCTTGGTGCGCCCCTGCCCCTGAGAGTAGCTCTGATTGCCAAAGTTGCGTTGTGTCGCCATATACTCGAATGATTCCCTTAGGCTCATTACTCGAGTCATCAAAACCGACTTTCGCAGTAAAACGCGTTGTACCTTGAGGAATTTGTACGACAGCCCGCCCTGAAGCTATTGTTCCGAGACCATAGAGGTGAATTTTACCATCCATGCGGAGGGTTCCTCTTTTTGCATGATGATTCACTTTTAATGAATCGATAGGACCAGTGTAGCTTACAGGAAGCTCCGAGAGATAGATGCCATTTTCTGGTAGGTCATGGTGAGCAACTCTATTCATGGTCACCTTGTACCCAACTGCTGCAAGCATGATGAATACAATAAGGAGTAGCGCCTCTGGCACCAAGTCAAAACGAGCAATACCTTTACGATAGAGCTGTAGTGCTTTTTCGTTAAGCGATGGTATAAATACTGCTACAGCCAACACCACAAAGAGTAGTACCGAAACTAGTGAGAGCATCGGCCAAAATTTATCACCCGAAACAGGGAGTACTAAGAGAATATTGAGGAAGGTAACTACCGTTGCTACAATATAGAGAGGGATTACTTTGCGATTATGGATACTCCACACTAACAGAACGGGTACCGCTGCAAAAAGATAGCGTTCATGCATTTGAGTGAGAGTGGTAAAAAAGGCAAACGGGAGAAAGCTCGCCATAACCAGCAATTCAACTTTAGATTTTGAAAGAAGGGTTTTAACAAAAACCCCAAGGCTGAATAGCGTAAAAGTGAGCATCCCAAAATGTTTGGCCGAAAGCCCGGGAAGTACCTCAACAGAGTCAAGAACAATGTTCCCTTTGAAAAGCATCCAGAAGTTTGCCGCATTAAGGGTTACATAAGGGAACAGGCTGGTGTTGCCCAAAAAGGCGTGGTTGATCATCTGATCGAGGCTGCTGGTGACTAAGTACGGCAACAAGAGAAGCCCCACTACAGGAATTGTATAGAGCAAGCCAATACTATAGGATTTGATCTCTTTGAAAAAGAGCGCACCAAAGAGAGGGAGAAAAAGAATCATCTGAAATTTTGTGAGAAGGGCCGCAAAAAACAACGTTGGAACCCATTTGAGATGAATTTTTTCGACAGAGCAGATAAGGGCCCCAACAATAAGGACCATTGGAAGAAGGTCGACCTGAGCCCAAATGGGACCATTAAGCAGAAAGGCGGGGTTTACTGCAGTAACAATAAGAAGGATGTTTTTTGCAGAGGTATTCAGGGAGTATCTGTCACTATACCACCAGACAAGCCTGAGGAGCCCTAAATGAGCCACAATGCCTGGGAGGATGATAAAAAGCTTGAAAAAGAAACTCACCTCAATTGGCGTACCAGTCAGTGCATAGAGCTTACCCACAAGCCAGAGCCAGTGTACATAGATGGGCGGATAGTTGCCTGTGAACCCATCATACCCATACAGAGCTAAGTGATCTGCCCAGCGGCGAAAACAATCCATATCAGCCCAGAATCCATCGGTAAAGAGGAGAAGAATACTCACACATACGGTGAGAAGTAGGATGGTTGATCTATGAATAGGTGTTGAGTTGTTCATTAAGGTCTCAATCGCTGGGTATTGGTTACAAATGTAGTTTGTGATATAGAATTATCACAGAACTTGCAAAACATCAAAGGTACTATTACAGATTAATACTACAAAAAGCAATACTATTTATCCCTATCACCCCTAATCTAAGGGCACTTTAACTTCCCAATATCCATTTTTTCGACCACCAACTCTTTCTAAAACACCACTTGTTCGTAATTTTTTAAGATGATAATTAACACCATCTTCTGTCAAATCAAGGTATTGAGCCATTTCTGATATGGTTACATTTTGATTTAACTTTAACCACTCAAGTAAATCGGCCGTCTTTCCTGTAGTCTTTCCTGTAGTCTTTCCTGTAATGACTACTGACTGGGCATTAAAATTTACCCATAATCCATCTTCATCTGCTTTTATTTCAGCCTCAGAAATACCAAAACCCCTACAACTACTTTGAATTTTCTCTATTCCTCTGCCCCATAATTCAATAAGGCCAGCTCTAAAAAGCGTATTTGCAATATTAGGGTTAAAGGGCTGAGAAGCGTGCTTAGAAAGAAGGCCCTGGAGAGTCCACCCCGCATGTAGCTGCCCATTATTCCAAATCAATACTTGTTCATTATTTGATTTTGTTCAGGAAAATGTGAACATAATGAAAATCATCAACGAAGGTATTACAGATTAAAAACATAAATGCCCAAAGAACACCCTTCAGATATTTATCTTCTAGTGAATTGCCACAGCCGGGAAGTCCAAAAAGAACAACATACTTTAACTAACTAATTACCCTCTACAACAAACTGTTATAAGAAAAAGCATTATTCAAACAGGTCAACAACACCATTACTTGAACGATAATAGTAATGTGGATGGGCCGGAGAAGACATTTTCAAATAGCCCCTAATGGAAGAGTCTGAGTCAAATACTCCTATTCTAATCCCATGGATAGAAAATATTGTAAGAGGATATTGTATCGACTTTTCCTTAATTTTAAAAAATGACGACGTTTTTATCGAGTCACTATCATCACCTAAACCGTCATTTATCAGAATATTACCCTCAAGAGTGTCACCCTGTTTTTCATTAGAAAAATCAATGATGCTATCCAAGTTTACATCAAAAAAAGCAGAAGGTAACATTCCTTCTACACTTGGAATTCCAGCCCCAGAACAAGGTAAGGAGTCACCTACCACCCCCCAATCAAATATTCTTTTGTCACCAAATAAATGTACTGGATCAATGTATACCGAACTGGAATCAAATACTGTAGCTAACTGAAATTCATCTAAATTATTATAGTTAACACCATCTCTAATAAAATAATGTTTTGCATTTGAGAAGTAACAATTTGAATCTGATGTTGTATTGGGGAATTCATAGTTACCAATAATAAACTGATTTTCTCCTTCAGCAATCACAACATTCTTATTGAAATTGACACTACCAGTTTTTAATGAATCTGAAAACCTCAAACCTACAGGGCCATGGGAATGCAATCCTGCAGTATAAGTCATTTGCTTATTGAGCACCCATATATTTTCATAAATATTAATCGGCAAATTACTTGTTACATGTGCGCCACCCATTCCGCTGTTTTCATGGCTACCGCTATAAAAAATATTATTATGAATTGTTAAATCACCACCATGGAACGCCCCAAACCCACCAGCATTATACACAACATTATATCTTACCGTATCACCGTAATTTTCTCGCGGATCATAAAAATGGCACCCTTTACTATCATGAGCAAAGTTATATTCAATAACTGTATTCAAACAGTTTTCATATCCTGTAAGACACTTATCCCCTGTAGGCTCTACACCAAAAGGCTTGTATGCAACCCCAGACAAATCATTCCCTCGTACTATTAGTCCATCTGAATACAAGGAATAAATTGCATTATTCCCTGTATTTGAAATAGTATTATTTTCTATAGTAATATCGTTAACTGATGCATCGACTTTCCAATTATGCTGCCCCCCTGCGACTTTGATTCCAATCCCCAAAATTTTCTCTATGGTATTATTTCTAAGAATAATATCATGAGACCCCTCTACAAAAGCCCCATCCATACCTCCCGTAAGGTGAAAACCATCTATAACAACATATTGACAATAACGCATACTCAATGAATTGGTAAAAAACTGATATTCTGGATACTTCGGTACTTCCCCATCAATCGTTTTAACATAAATTTTATCAGTGTAACCCATTGGGCCAAACACATTTTTGCCTACAATAACTTCTTCCACAAACGTCCTCTCTCCTTCTAGAGAGTCAATTTCGTAAATACCTAAATATTTGCCAGCCAAATCAAACTTCCCTAATCCTAGCGTAGGCAAGAAACTAGAGTCGTGAATACCTTTTAATACTGAATTATTTAACCCAATATCTGCACTGTATACACCTGGAGTATTTACAGAATCAAAAGGAACCCATGGCAAATCTTTAAACCCCCCATTTATACTTGGTCCTTCAATAGTTGTGCTATATCGTGAAAATACTATTGGATTTCCTGGCTCACCGTTAACATATTGAATATGGAGCATTCTCCCATGCCATTCATCCCCTGCATAAAAAAGTATTGAGTCGCCAGGCTGTAAAACTTTACTTTGAATAACATAGTTAACACGATCTATCGATTGCCATGGGCGATTTTCAGAAAGGCCATCATTAAAATCATGGCCTTTTGAGGATGAAACAAAATACGTTGCAGCATGAAGATTAACAACAATCAATAGAAAGGAATATTTTAACAACAATTTGAGAAAACACATAATTTGAGGGTCCTAAAGAGGGGCACCCTAAAATTAAGTTATTAAATCAAATAATTCACACCTACTCTAATTTATTCGCTAAACTATCATAAAGGACACGAGCTTCTTCACTCGATATTGCCCGATTCCAAAGCTGCATTTCATCTAGCATTCCATCATACATAGCCCAGTGATAACCAGTATATCGTCCAGAAACCTGAAAAGGATTATTCACGTCACTATGAATTAATTGACCTTTTAAAGAGTTTTGACTTTCAAATGCAATACCATCAACATACAATTTTGCTCTCCTTGCTCCCATGTCAGAGTATACCGCAACAACATGGTGCCAATTTAGATCTCTATTCATTGCCCCATATACTAGAGAACCACCCTCAGAACCATCCATTGAGAAAACCATATACTTTGTGCGGGGGTACACCCCAATACAGCCATGACCCATTATTACATTCTGGAAAATAGTACCCCATAGAAAACCTGATGGAGCAATAATGAATGAAATAGAAAACTCCTCTAAGCTTGAACGATCAAGTTTTCCAAAGTTAAGATACGCCCCATCTCCACTCATTGACAATGCATTCCCAATGGGGCCACTCACAACGTTTACATCACCTACTGCTCGACCAACCAAACTATTATCAACAGAATTAATAAAATCCATGGTATCTATTACTTGTATAGTAGAAGAATCAAAAGGGGCAGGATTAATTGTATTGTCAAATGATAACGCCATAACCCTCCCTTTCGCTAATCCATCATCGTTCATCATTAACAGTTTCCTTCTATTCAAAGGCAAAATCAAACCATTATCAGCCCATTCAGCGATAAACTGATCTACAATTTCATGTGCCCCCTTAGCCCCAGCCATACTCATTACCTCTCCGGGCTTTGCAAATAGAGAATGCTCATCATGGCCACTATTGAGAATAAAGTCGTCAAAGTCATATGCTACATAATCTTTATTCTGCATGTATATTGGGCCAGGGGTATAAAAAATATTGTAATCCGAATAAGTATTTCTGTTTTGATAACATGCGAGCCAAAATATTTTGTCTTCTCCAGCATACATTACATTGTTATTAAAAGTAACCCAGCCAGTTTTTTCTTCAGCACTATAGCGAATCCCTGCCCCCCCATAAGAATGCAAGCCACAGGTCACTGGCCATTGATCTTCCAAAAGCCACATATTATTTTCAAAAGATATATCATAGGGACTCGTTACCCACGCTCCTCCAATTGCCGCATTTTCTTTATTTCCTGACAGAAATATATTATTATGAACCGTAATATCTCCACCATGAAAAGAGCCAAAACCACGAGCATTATGAAGCAGATTATACCTAACGGTATCTCCATAGTTTTCATTTGGGTCGTAAAAGTGGCCTGTAGAGTTATTGTCATGGGCATAATTAAATTCAAGTACAACATTTAAACAGTTTTCAAAACCCGTAATACATTGATCACCATAAGTTGCTAATCCAAAAGGGGAATTTGCAACTTCTGAAAGATCATTACCACGAATAACAATATGATCTGTATATAATACATAAATTGAATTATTCCCTGTATTCCGAATACTATTATTGAGAATGTATATATCTCTACTCGTTATGTTATTTTTCCAATTATGCTGCCCACCTGCGACTTTTATTCCTATTCCAAGCACCTCATAAATATTACAATTCTGGACAGTCACATTTTTAGAACTTTCAATAAAAATTCCATCCATCCCCTCTGTAATAGACAAATTTTCAACGACAATATATTCCGTATACCTTAGAGCAATTCCATTTCCAAAAAATTTACTTTCAGGATATACCGGCCTTTCACCATCCGGTGTTCGAACAATAAGTCTATCGGCATAGCCAAAAGGACCAAACGATCTAGCCTCCGTTAGAGTCGTATTTACAAAAGTAACAGCCTCTGTCGAATCTAATACATCATAATTTCCCACTATCATTCCCAAACTATCTCTTTTCACATTTACCTTACCTCGATAATAAGCATCTCCTTTAACTCCCTGTAATACTGAGACCATATATCCTAAATCAGCGAGCCACACATCGTCAAACTGAGTGCCATCAAATTTCTCCCACTCAAGATTACGATACCCCGCATTTATGAGAGGATTAGCTCCACTCCCATATGAGCTGACAACTATTGGCTCTTCTTCTGTCCCTCGTAGCTGAATAAAGTGAATCATTTCCCCAAACCATGCATCTCCTTTTTTAAATAAAATAGAATCTCCAGGTAGAACTACCCTTTTTCTATACACCATATAATTTAATCGGCTAATCGATTTAATCGGCGCTTCTACTGAAGTGCCACTATTTGCATCATTACCCTCACTTTGAGATAGATAAATATTATTCGCATTAAGACACTCAGCAATGAGTAAAATCAAGAGACAGTATTTCATATTAACCTTTTACATCGTAACGACGCTTACATTAAACATACTCATCATTAATATAAACCATATATTTCAATGCGAAACACATTATTAGTGTATACCCTATGTATACACTAATAATTGTTATCTCTTTATGATAAAGTGTCAATTTAACGAATTATTTTACCTATCCTGCCGACTAAGCTCGCGGGTCATTGGAAATTTGAGATATTGCAGTGAAAAGCCGAGTACCTCAATAACTGACCCATATTTACCAAATATGAGGACTTCTACACTAAAACGATAAGTTACAAATTCTCTTCATTGCTACAAGGAGAAACAATACTACTCGTTATACTTCTCCAATTACATATCGCAATACTTTAAATCGAGTAAATATCATTTTTTTAAGCAATATTGACAAAATAAGCGCACACACAAATAGCACTAGAGCACCACGCCAGTCAACGAACCCAATTTTTTTAAACCACCATGTCATGATATAGATAATTGGATGATGAAAAAGATAGATCGCAAAAGAGTCTTTTGATAGAATTTCAATAACCCCATTCATTTTAATGTATCGAGCCAATGATAGTATTGGGTAGACCATAGCCAAAGCAAATACCGAGTAAACACCTTCATATGAATAGTCGAATATAGACTGAAACACTACACTTTTAGTTCTCAATATCGATTCACCAAAAACAAAAGTTGTATAAATACAAAAAGACATCAATACTATTTTATTAGATGTATTTCTTTGAAAAAGCTTTTGATTATTCTCAAAAACCATACCCAAAAAGAAAAAGGGGAGATATTTCATAAGATTTGTTGGGGAAACAAACGAGAACAAGTAGTTATAAGGAACAAATTCTTTATAGAGCTTGGAAAGAAAAAAAGCTACCACAATTAAAAACAGCGCAATAGTCATTACATAAAAAAGGTTTTGATATCGAGATATTCTACTAAATAAATTTTCTTTTCTTTTTATAAAAACAAATAGTAAATAGTATAAAAACAAAACATTTACATACCATAAATGCCCAATCCAGCCACCAAAAAAAAGATAATACTTCCAATGAAATAGCTGAATAGACTCAAAAAAAGAGCCTTCATTTTCCGTTGCAAACACAAACAGCATACTAATAAGTTGGTAGGTTGCCATACCAATAAAAGAGGGAACAAGAAGCCTTTTAAATCTGAGTAACATGTTTTTACTCGCTGAATATTTTTTTATTGAATAGCCTGCAAAATACCCAGATACCACAAAAAATAGATGCATTGTAAAGCCCGAAAGCCAAGTATCAACGACCTTCATAATTGAACTAGGTTCTAGTGCAACTCCCCATTTCCCATGGTATGAGGCCATTGAATGAATAGCAACAACGCATATAATCAATAGTGCACGCAATATGTCAAATTCTAATAATCTATTAGATCCACTACTTTTCATAATACTCACTTAAACCCTAACTTCACTTTTTTTAACCTTCAAATTTGAAGCAGTCAAAAGAGCATAGAGTGTTGGTGCATATTTATATAATAAAATAGCAATAGCAAAACTAAGTACAAAATTAAGAAGGGGAAACATTATGTTAGCTATGGGATATTCGTACAAAGGTTGCAAGAAATGCACTGTACATTGCTGTAATAAATTATGAAAGACATAAACAAAAATTGTAAAGTTCATTCCTATTTTTTGAACTATTTCAGGAATGACAAACCCTTTGGAACCTAAAAGATAATTAGTAAAACAACAGCTAAATAATACTATCCCAATTGTAAACTGATGTGAAGAAGGCTCATATTTGGTGAAATACCACAGAAACCATATCTCTACAATTGCAACAACTAATGATGTAATTGTTAAAAATAAGGCGACACTATTTTTAAGGACCCCTTTTTTAGCAATATGATATCCATATAACATAAAAGGCAATGAGACAAAGTGCCTCGTATAGTCTGTATCAAAACTAATTTTTAAAATATTATATGAATCAGATCCAATTACGACCCCAAAACATACAAAGGCAATCAACCAATAGACAAACCGCGGAAAAACATTATAATCAACAAATACAAGAAAAATATAGCCCAAAACCATTGAAGACAAAAACCAGAGATGCCCAAACCCTCCATGCACAAAAAAGCCATAATTAAAAATTTTAAACATACCACCATTTACACCATACATATATATGTTAAAGGGCATGTACATCAAGCTCCAAATTAAAAATATTACACATAATTTGACCACTGCATGCATAGCAGTTTCAGCTACATTCCTTTTTCTCCCTATAAAGTAGCCAGAAATTATAAAGAAAAAAGGAACAGCCCACCTAAATGAAAGTTTAGATACTACGGAATAACTTTCTGGCAACGCCGGAAGGCCATGGTGTATCACGATGACACCAAAAATTGCAATAATTCTAATTAAATCTATTAAGCCCTGTCTTTGCATGTAATCCTCTGAAATTTAAATTTTAGTTCGCCTTAACTCCCCACCCACACATTCACCCAATCCTAGAAGTCAATTTCCCTGTAAAAAAGTTATAAACACTTGGGAGAAATCTCCTTATAGTGGTCAATATCAACAATGATAAACCTAGTATAATAAACGGTGATAAAATTTGTAGAACAATATTGTCAGTATAATTGAAACCTAATTTGTTATACATAACAACTACTATTTCAATAAGGCCTAATTGGATAAGATAGATACCTAAGCCATATCGACCCCCAATTTTCCCTATTGACTTATTATTCAAAAATAACGGCTTATTCAAACCTATTTGAAAAAGACCCATTGCTATTCCATAAGTCCCAAGAAGTTTATTACCAAGATTGGTATCAAAATAAACATCCGCTACAAATGTTTCGAATCCCAATAAAAATCCCCCCCCCAATAAACAAACGATTGCAGATTTAAGTCTCCAAGGTTTACGTTGTGATGAATAATATCCAAATACAAATAGGGGTATATACGATAAATAACTTACCATATTATATATTGGAACAACACTTATATGGTAAACATTTAGTAGTAAATGAGCCGCTATTAGCAGCAGACATATTCCAGATATTAAAAATCCCGAAAAATATTTTACAAAAACATAACATACGAGAAAACAGCTTATTAAAGAGCTCAAAAACCAAAGATGACCATAGGTACCCTCAAAAAGAAACGTATTAGAAATCACAATACTAAATGCTTCCGCTCCCCCAAGCTGTACAATATTCAAAAGAGAATAGAGGCTCGACCAGACTACAAAAAGCCAGGCAATTCTCCCCACCGTATTGATAACCCTTTTTTCGAAATCTCCTTTAAAGCCAAGAAAATAACCGGAAATAATAAAAAAATAAAACAACGCCCAACCAGTTAACAAAAGCATCAAATTATTCACCCACTCAGGAAGAGAGAGAAAGCTAATATGATGTAGGACAATACAAAAGGCAGCGATAAATCTAATGGTGTCTATTGCATAATTTCTTTCTTTTTCCATAATAGAACCCTTTATTATTATCGCTTACGACGTACAATTTTTTCAATTGTTCTAGAAAAAGTAACTGCTGGTAAATCTAAAAACTTATACACTACGTATCCCAGCACAATAGAGACACACATAGAGGTCAATGATGCAATAATTGCCGCTAAGAAATGACTTATATAAGTATTCAACAACAAATACACTCCACATGCAACCGAAGCATTTACTGGCCAATGCATAATATACAGCCCGAAAGATATTCGCCCAAAAAACCTAAAGGGGGCTAATGCAAACAATCTACTCAACCAATTATTATAAATAAGTAATAATAGAATAAATGAAATAGACAAAATATATAGACCAACATGATGCGTTTTTACAATAATAAAAAAGAGCATTACAGAAAGAATTATTGATCCAAGTCGAGAATTCAAAAATGAAAATTTCCCAAAAGCTTCTACTATAACCGCATCTTTAAAAACATACAGTTCACAGAGTGCTGCCCCCATAACAAACGCAGTAACCCACTCAACATTCCAAATTAATCCAACAACAAAAGACAATAGATACCCTAATAAACGCAACTTAATTTGTGTTGCAGCATAAAGAAAAAGAAACAACACAATAGAGCCATACATCTCAATTTCTATCGTCCACAATACTGAATTGTAAGAGTCTTTAAAAGAATAGGTAAAAAATGAATCCCAGACACCTGACTTAATGGCAAGAAGAAAATCAGGTGTTACTGTATAAAACGCACGAAGCCACTCACTCTGTAACAAATTTCCTACGCTTTGGATATACATAAAATCTAATTTCAATAATAGCCATGCAAACATTACAGAACCAAGTACCGGCAATAACAATCTCGGGTAACGACGTACAAAGGCACTCTTAATATAATTCCTTGCTTGACTTTCATCCTTAATTAGAAGGAATTTAAAATATTTCAGACTTAATACAAATCCTGACAATGTCCAAAACAGATACACAGCATATTCACCATGAGTGAAGAATGTAACCAAATAATGTGTAAACAATACCAATAATTTAGGGAACTCGCTCATGGTATTTTCAATGGTTGTATGGACCTGACCATAAAATGTCGCTTGGAGATGATATATCAGCACCGTAAAGGCCGCAAAACCCCGAACCCCTTCTAATGACTCAATTTTTCTCATCTTCTAATTCCTAGCAGTCAAAATTGATCGTAAATCACTCAGCAACTGTTTCATTCGAATATCTATTCCTTTTTTATTAAGATGATATTGACTATCAAAATGGTAGTACCTCTCAAATGAGTAATCAATAGATTTCCCAACAACAGAAAACCCTTCCTCCCATAAAAGAGACTCAATTCTATCTATCTTAGTTCTTTCATTTTCATAAGAATTCTTATTGTATGCAGGAAACCCGATGAGTAACTGGCCATTCATTTGCTTAAGTTTTCTCTCTACCTCATGTAGATATTCTATAGCTGAAAAATTAATATCACCATTAATAATTACATGACTAAAAGGAAACTCTTTTTCAATATCCCAGTGATATGACATATCTCCAAAAGCGTTATATGCACTTATATTAAATGCTTTTCTCCGTTCAAGCTCATCTTTGGAAAGCCCTACATCCCCACCACTCACAACTTTTTTGATCGTCTCCATTAAACGAATCCGAAAGAATTTAGGGATTAACGCCCCCAATGTGAGAACCTGATTACTATTCAAAAATTTTAGTGAGTAAGGATAATTTTCTAAAGAATACATCAACGGAAGTTCTCCCCAGAAGAAATCTCCAAAATAATTTTCATATTCAGCCAGAACAAGAACAACATCACCACTATCGAGAACTTCTGAAACGTTGTCGAGCATATACTTTAAGCCAAAACCTGCCATAGTACCTGCATTTACAACATTGTAGGGAAGAGAGTCATGTAATACTTCAGAGTTTAGTCCTAAGCCTGTATTCGACCCCCCAACAATAATTAGGCGAGGCTTCTTACACCCATTTATTATTTCAACTTTTGTTTCTATTTGTTCTTTACTCTCAGATGGTTGCTTTAAAGAAAATGTTATACCCAACATGAAACACAGTATAAATATTAGGCTACAAGAAAAGAAAATGGTTCGTTTTATAAATTGTATTATCATATTATTATTTAAAATTGAAAATAGATGAATGCTTGTGGACTACCACCATAACTCATAACGAGAAGAATCAAAAGGTTATATAAACTCCAGCGAATTAAAATAGGGACCTTAATGCCATTAAAATCAAGTCCATGTTGCCTTTTTCTTTGCAACCATTCAATGAGAATCAAAAGTCCAACCAAACCATAAACACTTCCCTTGACCTGTACTTCTGGCCCACTAAAAAAAGAATAATCAAAAATTCTGAATACATATTGAATTGCATGATCAAGACTATCAGCTCTAAAGAATATCCATCCTAAACAGACCAATGTAAAAGTAGAGACCATTTGAAATAGCTCTTTCACACTTGGAAGAATACTTGTTTCTGCAACACAATTGGTATTGACCCGATTTTTACCTATGAGTAAAATAGGCATAAAGAATAGAGCATGTAACACCCCCCATATTATAAAAGTCCAGTTAGCACCATGCCAGAATCCAGAAACACTAAAAATTATTAATGTATTAATAACCTGTTTCTTTTTGCCTCCACGGCTCCCCCCAAGAGGGATATAGAGGTAATCTCGAAACCAGGTACTTAAAGATATGTGCCATCGTCTCCAAAACTCAGCAATATCTCTTGAAAAATACGGAAAAGCAAAGTTTCTCATTAAATCAAATCCAAAC
This sequence comes from Fibrobacterales bacterium, assembly GCA_051532035.1. Taxonomy (GTDB): domain Bacteria; phylum Fibrobacterota; class Fibrobacteria; order Fibrobacterales; family JAOPTW01; genus JAOPTW01. The sequence goes on from JAOPTW010000015.1 coordinate 196,501, forward strand.
AATCGAGATGTTCCAATAGCTACATCAGAATATCCCGAAAAATCGCCATATATTTGAAATGCAAACAATACCACACCTAAAACTAAAGTAGATGCAGAATAGTTTTCTGAATTTTCAAATATCATATTTGCATATTGAGCACAGTTATCTGCGATAGCAATTTTTTTAAAAAGACCCCATAAAATTTGTCTAAGCCCGTCTCTTGCTTTAGAGTACTCAAATTTCCTCGAGTTATAAAATTGGGGTAATAGGTTTGTCGCTCTCTCAATGGGCCCAGCAACAAGTTGTGGGAAAAACGATACATACGCAAAAAATGATACAACATCTTTCGAAGGTTCTAGCTTTCTTTTATATACATCAATAGAGTAACTTAATGTCTGAAAGGTATAGAAACTAATTCCAACCGGGAGAACAATACTTAACGTGTGCCCTTGTATTGGCATACCAAATACAGTAAAAGCATCTATAAAACTATCAATGAAAAAATTATAGTATTTGAATACACCTAAAAAACCAAGATTCACTCCAAGACTAGTATACAATAACATTCTTCGTGTTCTTTCAGCATCCGTCTCTGCGAGTTTTTTACCCACTATAAAATCTACAAGAGAACTAAAAGCAATTAGAAATAGAAATCGCCAATCCCACCAACCATAAAAAACATAGCTTGCTACTATCAGAAGACAATTCTGGAGGACAACTCTTTTTGCACCAATCAACCAATACAAACAAAATACTAGAGGCAAAAAAAGTGCAAATTCAAATGAATTAAATATCATACTTCTCTAAACAAACCTTATGTGCATTATAAGGGCCAAATATAGCTCAATTTCATCTATTTTTCTGTAAAGTATTCTATACATACAATTCAACTGTGACACAAAAAGTGCTATCTTTACAAAATAATTTTGTTAGAGGGCGTTTAATGAATCTCATGTTATTTAGTACCCATAGAAAAGAATTGATGGGTATTAGCATCATATTGATCTGCCTCTATCATGCAACAATTTTTTTCTCCGAAAACACTCTATTCCTTCCAATCCAAATAGTAAAAAACCTTGGTTTTGTAGGAGTTGACATTTTTTTATTACTTTCAGGTCTCGGCCTTGTATACTCACGAGAAACAAACCTACAGCCTCTTCGAACATTTTATCTTAAAAGATTTATACGCATTATTCCGGCCTACTGGATAATTATAACACTTTCACTCTTTTCACTTGGAATTTGGACAGACCACATTACTGTTCATTGGTTGTTCTTTCGTTACTCTACAATCGGCTTTTGGTTTGACATTACAAGCTACGGCTGGTATATACCCGCCACTTTTCTTTTTTACTTAGTATTTCCCCTACTAAATACTGGATTTAAATCATTTGGATTGAAATTTATAATTATCGGTACACTATCAGCTCTTTTTTGCTGCTACTTAGCTTTTCAACTAGACATGTTCTATCTAGTCATAGTCTTGTCTCGTATTCCCCCTTTTCTATTTGGCATATATGTTGGACATCGACTTCTCAACAAACAAACCAATTTACTTAACAGACCTATTTCATACAGCGTATCTATAGCCTCATTTGGCTTGGTAATTTTTCTTGTACAATACAAAGGATATAACTGGACATATGATAGTGGCTTTATGTGGTATCCACTTGCATTGACAATAGTCCCCATTGCTCTATCTTTAAGTGACATTATCTCAAGGGTACTATCATTATCAGGGTTAATTTATTTAAAGAGAATAGTTCAATTCTGTGGAAACTATAGTTTAGAGATTTTCTTGGTTCATGGACTCATCTATGCATTGGGAGAGAAGTATAAACTATTTGAAGCAAATCATATTTTGGCTGATCTTAATTACATAAATTTACCAGAATATTTAACCTACTTTATAATTACACTATTCCTCTCTTACTTTTTAAGTAAAACATGTTTACCTCTGCAACAATTCATCATCAAGCCCCGTTAAAATACTAGGAAATAAATTTGTATAATTCTTTACAGGTTCTGAGAGGAATAGCCGCTTGGATGGTTGTTTTTACTCATCTAGTCCAAAGCTATTATATGGGTGATGCACCCAACATCATTTGGCAACTTTTGTCTAAAGTCGGCACTATGGGAGTTGATATCTTTTTTGTTTTAAGTGGATTTGTTATAGCCCTTTCCTCTCAACGCTACATAGGAAAAGGAATTTCTTTTGGACTACACAGATTTATAAGGGTACTCCCCAATTACTGGTTTTATACAATTTTATTATTTGGAAGTTTACTAATCCTCCCAGATGCTACCTACTTGACTCAATGGAATCCCAGTTCCTTGGCTCAGTCTTTTGCCCTTATTCCAAATGCTAACCCTAGTGGACACGGCCTTTTCCCAACACTCTATGTCGGCTGGACATTAACATTTGAAATGTTTTTCTATCTCGTAACTGCTTTTATACTCATTTTTAATAATTCAAAACCAGTCGGCTGGACTTCAATTTCTCTTGGAGTATTATTATTACTTTTTAATGATTCTCTCTTTCTAGGAAATGACCTAATGATGCTTATTGAGTTTATAAGTGGTATGTTACTTTTTAAAGTACACACATACCCCCCATCGAATTATAAAAAAAATGCATGTATTTTACTCTTGCTCGCCTCTACAATAATTACAACCTATGTTCTAATAGGGCTAAATGGCATATTCATAAGATGCTTAATTGGTGTATTTATCCTTTACACTTTTTTAAGTATGAATTTTATTTTTGAAAAACCAACGAAGCTCAATACATTTCTTATAAAGCTAGGAAGCCTATCTTACTCAACATATTTAAGCCATACGATTGTTATTGGGTGGTTTTATTTTGTTTTTAGAGGAGGTTCACACACCTACAATGATACTATTGCCATTATAGGTGTTGTTATAGTAACGTATCTCCTTTCTTCATTTAGCTATAGCTATGTTGAAACTGGAAGCCTTACAAAATACCTAAAAGTAAAAATAAACAACTACTTTAAGTAATTAGCCTCTACCCGTAATTACCGATGTAAATCGTGGTAACAACCTATTCAGAACTTTATAAGAAACCAAACATATACCCACTACAATTGAAGGGCACAGAAAATACAATAGTAATACAAAAATATCACTTTCAGGATTGAATATTTTATATGCGATTTTGATACTCCCAAGTATTAAAATCGCATGTACAGCAAAAACCCAAAAAGTCGCCTCACTGCACCTCTGTATAATCTTTATTGACCGCGGCACAACTCTACCGACTATTTCTATTCCAGGAAACACAGCAAATACCCCAACAAAAATCCCAATCTTATGAATTATTTCATTGTATTCTAAATGTTTTGTTGAAACATCAATAACACTGATAATCCCATAAATTAATACTATTAATTTGCCAAAAGCGTCTAGTCTAATGAGGTTTAGCCTCTTCATTCCTACTTGTCCACCTAAACAGAAAAAAAGCAATCCAACTGATGTTAGACCTGGGAAATTAACTAAGCGATATTCAAAAATCCACATGACACCAAGTGCTATTATAAACAGCCAGCTGCCCTTCTTTAATACAAATGACAATACTGGATAGACCAAAACAATGGTAATAAGATCCTGAATGAACCAAAATTGATAGGCTATAGGGCACTTTTCTAACCCCAATATCGAATCAATAATTTGATAGGATCCATAATTGACTATACCAGAGTTACCACCACCTATCATGGTGGCCGTAGAAGGAATTGAGGCAACTACAAAATAAATTATAAAATAAAGGACATTCCAAAACAGATACGGAATAACTAAGCTTTTAAATCGCTTCTGATAGACAGTTTTTATATCTGCAGGTGACCAGCTATACCTCCCCAACAACAATATTCCAGAAATAAAATAGAACAATGGGACGCTCACTCGAGCTAATACCTGAGAAAAATAATCTCTCACAAAAGTGGAGGCATGTAGATTATCTCCAGAAAATTCAACTCCAGTAATAGTGTTTCCTGATCCATATGAATGAATCAAAACGACCCCAATAATCAAAGGGAATCTTAAAAGTGATATACGTTCAGAAAGTTTTTCATCCATACTATTTATATATTTCTTCTAATTCTTTCCAAATTAACTGAGGTTGAAAATTCTCAAGAACCCAATCTCTCCCAGCATCTCCAAATCGTTTACATTTCTTTGCATCAGTATACAGTTCTTCCATTGCTAGGTATAATTGGCTTATATTACCAACATCTACAATAAGGCCTGTAACACCATCCTCTATCGAGTCTTTAGCCCCTGTAGCATTTGTTGTAACTACAGGAATATTGCAGGTCGCGGCCTCCAAGGGAGTGTAAGGTAGTCCTTCGCGGTATGAAGGTAGAACATAAACGTTCATAATGGAATAAAATGGCATTACTTCAGAGACAAATCCAGTAAATATTACAGAATTATCACTCTCCATCTTTTCTTTTACATTTAAAGGTAGAGGGTCTCCATCTTCAAACCTCCCCACTAAAAGAAGTTTTACATTTGAATATTTTTCGTTAAGCATTTTAAAAGCAGAGAAAAGTTCTTGAATACCTTTGTCCCTAACAAACCTACCAACAAACCCAATTACAAAATCATCATCAGACAGTCCATATTGAGTTTGTAATAATACCCTGTTTTCAATTGTTAGTTTCTCTACATTGATTGCCTCAGCATCAAAGCCATTGCAACTCCCTTTATTAATCACAACCATTTTATCGGGAGAAACCTGTATATCATCTATATAGCATACTTTTACACTCTCACTTACCGTCATTATATTAGTCGCACAACCCGAAGCTATTTTTTCACAAGCGATCAGTATTGTTCTTTTTAATCCAGTTGTTGTCTGATAGCGCAAACCATGAAGCGTATAGACGCGCGTTGGTATTCTCAATAGCCATGAGGCTATAATAAAAAGAAGTGAGGCCTTGGGTGTCCCTGCATTCACCACACTCGGACGGTCTTTAATCAACAGCCACAACACACGCATAAAGGACACTACATCTTTTTTAAGTGATATTTCACGTTCCATAGATAGTTGAGTAACGCGGCACCCTTCTCGCTCAATCACTTCTGCTAATTCGTCACCAGGTGAAGTTACCAAGTGGACATCATACCCTTTTTCAATAAACCACTTGAGCTGGCCTTTCAAAAAGGCTTTTGCAGTTAAAGGTATGGTAACCGCATAAAGAAGCTTCTTCTTCACTGTAGCACATCCTTTATTACTGTAACTAAGTCATTTCCTAGTGTTTTTTCAGAAAATCGGGAGACTGCTCGTTCTCGAGCCTTTATCCCCATTTCGATTCTTAACTCTTCAGATTCACACAATTTTTTGAGGGCACTATAAGACTCATCTACAACCTGCAGTTCAAACGTTGAGTTAGCGATATCAACACCTTCAACTTTATACCCCTCAATACCGTTTGTAGGGATCATTTCATCCACTGCTCCAACTTCTGTAATTACACAAGGGAGTCCTGATGCCATCGCTTCAAGAGGAGTAAACCAAAATGTTTCCCAACTCGAAAGGGCAAAAAAGATATCTGAGCTCGCATAGAGCTTTTGCAAGTCATCACCATATACCTTACCCAAATAGTGAAAACCCGGGATGGTATCGTAGTCGTCTTTCCAACACGCCCCTTTGGGGCCTGCATAGACGAGATCGTATTTATTATCAACGTTAAGCTTGTGGAATGCCTCAAACATCTGAGCAATACCCTTACGTTCTTCATTAGCGCGGCCTACATGCACGATTTTAAGACGGTCTGTTTCTAAACCATATTTTTGCCATAGAGACACGTCTCTTTTGGTGGGGTTAAAGTCATCGCTATTAATGGAGTGCAAAATTACTGCTATTTGTTCTTCTGCAGTCCCCGCCCTCATACAGTGGTATTTACGTATTGCCGAATTTTCTATCCATCGATTGACTAACGTTGTCGTCATAAAGGCTGTCTGATTATTTGCATCCATAATTACAGGAATACCTGTAACATTAGGGCCTGCAATTTTTTTCTTAAAAAAGCCAAGTATCGCGACATAGAGAAATGTGGTTAAATTAGTTGGCACATAGACTACATCACATTTAAATAACGCCCAAACGACCTTTATAGCGTTCGTTAGGATTGCTAAAGGCTTTTTAGGATTAAACCCTGTGTAGAGTTTTGTTGCCTTAGACCTCGCAAATAGCTCATTTTCATCATACTCATTACACAGTAATGAGAGCGAAACATCTTGATGGAGTGCAAGAGCATTTAATGTCCCTACCACATTTCTGTGGGGCCCACTAGTGCCCTTTGCATGATCAACAACTAATAACACCCGTATTTTATCCATTTGACTTCCTCATCGTTAGCACAAGCCTTCTCCAATATTTAATGCACGATAGACATTGAGCACCAAATTTTTCAATAAAAGAAATGTGTCCACTTGCATACAGTTTCTTAAAATTATCCATCTCGCCTTGCCACATAGCATGCATATTAGATGAGAGGCCAGAAGCTCCATATGCTGCTTTAAAATAATAGGCTAATGGTATATCAAAATAGTGAGAATCTCCCTTTTTGATAGTCAGCTGAAGCCACAACAAATAGTCTTCAGAATATTTTTTTGCTTCATCAAAACGAATATCCTTGCTCTTTTTAACCATCACGGTTGAAGTGGCAAACCAGTTTCTTTTTAACAGTGCTCTTTTAGAAACAGTTACTAGCTTTTGAGATGCACGTTGTATTTGGGGTACCCAATTATCAGTATCGACTGTAGAATATTTATGGCCCGTCATCAATAGATCAGGATTCGCAACCATATATTGATATTGCAACTCCAACTTATTTGCATACCATGCATCATCAGAGTCTAAAAATGAAATGTAGAGTCCTTGAGCCTCAGAAACACCTCTATTTCGGGCCTTAGAAGGCCCACCATTTATCGGCTGTTTAATGAGACGAATAGGAATGTTATATGATGATTCCTCAACATATCTATCAATCCACTCTACTGAGTTATCTGTACTACAATCATCAACAATAACAACTTCTAAAGGCTGCACCGTCTGTTGCACGACTGATGTTAATGCCCTCACTATAGTTTCAGATGCATTATAACAAGGAATCACTACCGACACATCTACTATGCCATTCACCATTGAAAATCCGAAAAGTATATATATGTGTATACAGGTAAAATAATTGCATTAAACAGAGGAAATCCCTTTAGAAAATTTTTGCCATATTCAACATTTCTAGCTCTAAGTACTTCAAAACAAACTATTGGAAACATAAACCATGATGCACCTGCAAATCGGTCACTATAAGGAGCAAATGAAAAAAAATGTAAAACACTGTTTAAAATCAAGTATGCCCCTAACCAATATTGCACTCTATATTTTTTTTCGTCTGGAATGTCGTTTCTAAATAAAAAATACAGCACCAATGGGAAGGATGAAAAAATTATAAACCCTGGTTTTGCCCCCGTTGCATATCCTGTGACTTTAATTTTTTCTTCATCAAAATAATACAGCTCTTTTTCTTTAAGATCGATAAGCTTTGGTACTTGCGTCGATAAAAAACTATTTATTTTTGTGATAGACAAAAATAGAGATGACATAAATACTGTAACTGCAAACTTAAAACCAAATTTACTTCTATTCAACACAAAAAAACAAATAACTAAGGGTACAAACATTAGCATACTACCATGCCAAAAATATGCAAATGCTACGAACGAAATCCCTATTTTTTTTTGGTCCTTAAACCAACATGCAATTCCAAGCAATATAAATGATTGAGCAATCCCTTGTCTGAGTGTATTTGTAGCATAATTTAAAAAGAACGGGTACAACATAAAGCACGTTAGCATAGCCCACTTTTCTGTTCTAGCATAAATTAAACTTAAAGTCCAATACAATCCCCCAACCATAATACCCAAGATTATTATAAAAAACACTTCATATGTCTCAGTCGCTTGTCCAACACTCCATGTTATCAATCTCCACATAAATTCTGGATCTTCTAATTGAATTAGTTCTTGAAAACTAAAGCTTCTCCATGTTTCAAATTTAGCCCAATAGCTAAATCTATCTCCGCCCGGCCAGCCAAATACAAATGTAAAAAATAGGCAGAAGAGCATACCAGTCGCAGATATAAACACCCCTACTTTACCAGCAATTTTATTTTGAGATTCAAACGAAAATAAAAATGTCGCTGTTAATAACAAATATATGGGAATAAATTCATTCATTTAAACTAATGTAACCCCTCACGCATACCCTTTATCATCTGACTAAAAGCTGAAGTGGTCTTATATGCACGACTGAACGAAACCCCAAACAACATCAACCTCCCAAGTGCAGTAAACTTCTTAAGACCCGTTAAGTTCTTCGCAATAACTCGCGAGCGATTGTGCCCAAAGCCCCACATATACTTTTTAATATCTTTTACCCGGCACCCACCTTCAGTAGACACGAGGTGAAGCAAACGCGCATTTCCATTAAACCAAATTTTATATCCGGCTTTACGCACTCTCAAACACATCTCAAGCTCTTCATACAGAGCAGCGCCACGAGCCAATACTTCATCAATGCCACCAATTTGACGCATTAACTCAGTTCGAATAGAAAAGTTACATCCCTGTACATGATCAACTTCTAACTCTTTTTTAGAGTGAAAGCCCTGTATAGGAGTCGCAGTCCATGAATTAAACTTACCTACCACCGCAGGTTCACTATCATTATCATACCCCGGAAGCTCAATCCCACCACCAACCATGCCAATCTGCTTATCCACATAGCATTTTGCATGCTGTGCAACCAGCGTTGGCTCCGTACGGATATCATCATCAATATAGAGAATGACCTCATATTTTGCTTGTGCCATCCCAAAGTTACGCGCTTGAGGCAACCCTTTGAAATCAACATCTTTAAAATACCGCATTTTATCGGCATTCTGAGCTGTGATCTCTTGCGTCCACTCAGGGACATCATCTGATTGATCTACAACAATGATTTCATAAAGCTCATAGGTTTGTTTGAGTATATCTTCAATAGCATCACGGAGAACATCATACCGATTTATTGTGGGAATTATTACACTGACACCAATCATTATTTAATTACTCCTGCAAACTTTTTTTGAATCCATGATTTCGCCTGCATCTCAAACTTAAGATGGAGTACAATACTAATACTATAACTGATAATGAAGTAGCAGAGTACTCTCACAACTGCACCTTCTGGCCCTGATAAAAAAGGTATATGGATAACTTTTTCAAAAACTAGTTCTCCATATTTAATGACCAATTGATGGACAAGATAGAAGGCAAAGCTCGCATGCCCGAGTAATACTAATGTTTTGTTACTCAGCACCTTAGACCACCACCCTGATTGGCCAGCAAAGCCGAGAATCAAGAGTGAAAAGGGAAAGATATAAAAAAGGTTATACCGTAAATAAGGATCAATTCCATTGTGTACTGCAAAGAAAAAGACTAACACCCCTAGGGCAGTCCACTGCAATAGTGAAATAGATTTTTTAGAGAGCCCTTGGAGAGTACCACCACTGCGGTGCAGTACTATGCCCAGCATAAAATTACCTACCTGAGTCAATGGGCAGATACCTGCAATCCACCGACCATATTCACTTAAAAAAGAGTCTGGAGGAAGGGTCAACAGAAGAGCGGTACCACCAAATACCACGAAACTCAATACGCTCAGTACCCTTGATTTCATCAAGATGAGAAGAGGAAAGAGTAGATAGAAAAACATTTCGACACTGATACTCCAGGAAGGACCATTGAGTGCAAAATAAAATTCATCTTTTGGGATATATGACTGTGCGAGTAATAAATGAGCCGGTAACACAGACAGTGCCCATATTCCTAGTTGCTTAATCTGAAAATAGAGAAGAGGCAATGCTGCGATAAGCGTAATAAAATGAAGCGGGTAAATTCTTGCGATACGCGCAATATAAAAACTCTTTTTACTCACCTCACCACTCTTAAGTCTCTTCTCATATGAATAAGAGAGTATATAGCCTGAGAGAATGAAGAAAAATCCAACGCCCAAATAGCCTTCATAAAAATAAGTATTATAGAGGTTCGTTAAAAGTTCACTTCCTGAGTTTCGAATAAACCCTATATGAGAGAGAAACACTGCCAAGGCAGCTACAAATCTCAAGGAAGTCAGTGCATTTAAATGCTGCATTTACGCAACTCCATACTTACGTTTCAGTTGCTCAAAAATCGAATCTTGTGGAAAGCTTCCATTCTTATCAAAATCTTTTTCGTTACGAGACATTTCATTCCACACATGCAGAGCATAAGACTCGGTAAAAAGAGATACATCACTTTTTAGGGTCTCATTGAAAATAGTATTCCAATTATTGTGATGTACCGGAAAGAAGTGAGTAAATGGTTTTTTATTATCCATAAGGTCATAATATTTTAATCCAGTAGTGACCCCATAGGGCCCGCCCGTTTCACCCCAGATAATTTTTGAACGATCATTGAGATAGACCACATAGCGAAAAACCTTTCTGATTTTTGCTCTGGCGGTATCATAAGGAATAAACGCATTAGGATTTTGACATCTGTCAGCCATGTGCCGCGGAAACGAATGCCCTTTAGGGAATTTAAGAACGGCAGGACAGATGAAGTCGCGCTCCTGTTCTCCAAATACAATTTCATCATTATCAAAATCAAATTTCTTCAGACATACCATATCCGTATCGACCCAGTATCCACCCACTTTATAGAGCATCTCCCAGCGGAACCAGTCAGCAAACCCAGCATAAGAGCCCTTATAGTAGGTAAAAATTTCACTTTGAGGAACAATCTCATTTGCGTCCTTAACCACAACACCTTCGGGTACATTCCCTACATCACCATAGGTGTACAAATGAACCTCATGTCCATTTTTAATGAATGAGGTAAGACAAAGCTGCTCGAGCTTTGAAAGAGGGTTACCGATCCAGAGTGTTTGTATTATGTTTGACATCTTTTGTCCTGTATGTGATACTGAGTTATCTATTACTATTTCTGCAACACTATGTTGCTCACCGCTTCTCCAAAGTGTTTCCAGGTTGCTTCTGCAACAACACGTTTGCGGCCTTTTAATCCTTCTTCGATAAACTGCTCTGGTTTATCTACCAATCGTTCTAAAATGAGTGCGAGGGTGGTACTATCATTGGGCTCAATAAGCCACCCGCCCTGCTCTACAATTACTGCATCAGGAATACCACCATCAGTACTCCCTACACAGGGTACCGCACATGCTTGTGCTTCAAGGAAGACGAGACCAAATCCCTCTACCTCTTTTTCCATTTTCTCTTCTCTCGTGCAGAGAACAAATAAATCCATTGCATTATAGAGTTCTACAATATCTTCTTCATTAACAAATCCAAGCCAGGTAATCTGACTTTCAAGGCCGAGTTCTATCGCGAACTTTTTCAATTCTGACTCGTACGGTCCTCTTCCAGCAATCACATAGTGTAATTCTGCTCTTTTTTCTTTGGGTACTGCGGCAATGGCTTCTAACACCGTATCATGGGCTTTATAGGCCTGTAAGCGAGACATGGTAAACACCAGTTTTTTATCCTGGGGCAATCCATGCTTCTCCCGTAATCCATCGCTACTCTCTAAAGGAATAAATCGACCCGAATCAACACCCAACGGTACCACTTTTGTATTCGCCTTCGGTACACTTTTCTTTACTTCTCGTTCGGTATAATGGCTATTACAAATTACCACTCGTGCTTTTTTAAGGACCCTATTACGCAATAAGGTCAGCACTCTATTTTTAAGAGTCGGTGCCCCTTTCATGATATCATTACCATGAGCAATCACTACCAAGTCTTTTACACCAGCCAGGAGTGCAAGGAGCCCCTCCGGATACCACAGGTCGGTCACAACCGTTTTGGTTTTAGCATGTTTTTTTAAAAATTTAAATGCTGCCCATTCTAATTTTGGGCGCGCTGGGGGCAGGCGTGTTTCTGTAATCTCAGGAATAGCAAAACCACCCTCAACACTTCTTTCAATAGTGAGGACTTCTATATCTGATCCACGAGCTTTTAACTCTTCAACAACCGCTACACACAGTCGTGATATTCCGCCTTCGAGCGGTGGATAGTCATAGGCAAAGAGCAGTACTGGTTTAGGCATTACGCACCTCCAGCATTGTATTAAAAACTTTTGAAAAATCTTCTGCCTGACGTGATGCCCGGTATCGGTCACTATACGGCATAGCCTTATTGTCTACATTCGTATTAAATGCTTCACACAGTCGTGTAATATCTGCCTCTCTATCAATACCGTCGAGGAAAATACCCAGACCACTTTTTTGTAACTCAGCGCGTGCCTCACTGGGGTCTGGCACCTGCGCCACGATTAATTTTTTGAAGGCAATAAAATCCACCATTTTGGCAAAGTTGTTCCACCACATTCTATTCTGTCCCGCCATAAGGAGGCAGCAATCTGCATGTTGTAAATGCACATAGACTTCGTGCTGTGGCATCTGTTGTTCAAACTGGAGAAGAGGTACGACATGATCTAACCCCTCGACCAATTGAGTAACCAGTTGTGTATTAACCTCATGATGCCCAACAAAAAGGAGCCTCCATTGATGATCAATTGAGCCCCGATCAATTGCCTCATTCAGTAACTCAAAAAAGTATTGATTGTAATAGGCCTGAAATTCGCCAATAAAGAGGAGTGTTTTTACCTCTCCATACCCTGCTGGTGCTCCTGCTTTTTCTGCTTCTGCGATATAGGCGTCATCCGCACCCGTTGGAATGAAAGTAAATCGAGTGTCATCCATGCCATACATATCATAAAAGACCGAGCTATAACTTGCTGCAAGACCGGTAATATGATCGGCATGTTCCATAGTCATTTTCATAAGATGCTGTTCTATCATTTTTTGATGCCAGCGATCTGACGCGTGTTTGATACCATATCCACAGGGGTCTCTAAAATCTGAACACCAGGGTATACCCGTCTCTTGTTGTACATAACGCCCAATTCTCAAATTAGAGTAGGGTACACAGGTAGTATAGATAAGATCAATATCATGTTCTTTTACGAGGGCTACCGCTTTTTTCTTTGCAGCTCCTGCCCAAAGCCAGTACCAATCTGGTAGGTCGCTGACATTTTCAATCATCCATTGATACAGTCTTCTTCCCAAGCCAGTTTTTCTCTTGGGTTTTTGTTTCGTTGTCTGAGCTGTGGAATCTTGCTTAGGCTTGGATGCCTTCTCTTGAAGTTGCATTGATGAAAAGCTTCTATCTGCTCCACCAAGCATCATACGAAGGCCTCTTACCGTTGGTTCAATATATTTTGCAGTATGTATTTCTACTTCAGGAGGAAGATCGTGAATAAGTCGTTGATTCTCCCAGTACATATAATTTTTATCGACCGTGAGAACATAGGGCTTATACCCATACTGGGTAAGATATTTTGCAAGCTTGTAAGCTCGAAAGACAGAGGCATGATTTTGTGGAGCAAAAAACGGTGTCACTATCAGAACTTTTTTCACTGGTACTATTCTCCTCTTCTCTTTTTCCATTGAATTATTGTCTTCGCCCAAAACATACTATTTTTTTTGAAAATTTCATGTGGATCGTACCGTTCACCGACAGAAGTACAATTATTAACACCCGCTTTACATCGCGCTTCTTCTGACTCTAGAAAATTGACTATTGAGTCGGCCAGCCCATCTGAATCATCAGGGTCTCTGAGGACAACGCCACTCCCTTTCCCTACTACTTCTGGACCACATGAGCGAGTAGTATAAATGACCGGAACTCCTAAACTCATCGCCTCTAGAGCTGCGAGTCCAAAGGTTTCAGAGTACGAGGGAAAAACTGCAACATCACAACTAATAAAATGCTTCTGTACTTCTTCTTTAGAGACAAATCCGGTAAACTGGATGGACTTTCCATAATCACCTGCGAGGCGTTTTACGTGGGTCGAGACAGGCTCACCTTGTTCGGTCACCATTTTACCCACTACATAGAGCTCTGCCGTAGGGAACTGATTCTTTACCTTGGGCCATGTGCGGGCAAGGGCATAGATCCCCTTACGACTAATCGTTGTACCTACATAGACCACTTTTGCTGTTGCGCTATAATCTTGTTTTCGTACATTATGCATTGGCATATCAACGGCATTATACACCACCTGATACGGCTTACTCGTCTCAAAGACTAAATTCGTCTGCAGGCCTGCATACTCAGAGACGGCAACCATAGCATCAGCGCGCTCAAGCGCTTTGCGCTCGAGATATTTAATAATTTTCGAAGGCTTGCGACCCATTTCATTTGCAAAATAAGTACTACTGCCATGAATACGAATAGTAACGGGAGCGCTTAGTTTAGGCCACCACGCAGTAAGCCCTTCAAAGTCCGGGACTTCTACCAAGTCCACTCCTGTGGCAACCAATGCTTTGATTTTTTTAAAAAGGAGCACCCGATTACACAGCACTCCAAAGAGGCCTTTCATTTTTCTGAGTCGATACACATGAACGCCTTTGATCGTCTCTTCAATGCTCCGGTCAATAGCATACAACCCCACAACATGGACGGTATGACCTTCTTGAACCATGAGTTCGGACAATTCCTTTACGAAGATGCCGATTCCCCCACATTCCATAGGCGGAAACTCATTGCAGACCATCAGGATATTCACCCGTTTTTTCCCTCAATATCAAAAAGTTGACGAATATTACCCTTATAGAAGAGCATCATGGTGGCTCCATAGAGCGCCATAAGAAGTGACCCTTTAATAAGAATCGAGAGATGTAAATTTTGGGGCATTGGTAATGCAGAAATTATTACGTAGGTGAGCACCGCTGCAATCACTCCAGCCGAAACAACAGGGATCACCCCTTTATAACTAACCGCCAACGACATGTTATTGAGACGATGGACGAACCATGACCCGAGAACTAACAGGCCAACACCCATTACGAGAGAGTAACTGAGAGCAACACCATTAACCCCCCATTGAATACCAACAGAAAAGCCTATGGCCAGCGTTGTTGCCGAAAATATTCCCCATTTAAGAAACGCCTTACCCTGACCTTTAGCCGTAAGAATCCATCCAAGAGAGTTATACAAAGGTTGTGTCACACATGCAATAGCGAGGAGCCTGAGAATATCACCACTTGCCTCCCAGTTTGATCCATAGAGCAGAAGTACCGGGTCACTGGGGTAGAGAAAAAAGTAGGCTGTCACGGGAATACAGATAACACTCACCAAGCGGAGGGTACGACTATAGAGCTTTTGAAAGTTAACGGGGTTATCCTGTTCTCTCGCCATTGCCGAGACCATGAGCCCATGAAGTCCGCCGGTAATCAGCATATTAGGCAAAAACATTAAAAAATATGCTTTTGCATAAAAAGCCAACGCCTCACTCCCAATGAACTTCCCTATGAGCACATTATCGAGATTGCGAGAAAAATAATTTACAAAACCAAACCCAAGAAGATTCCCTCCCAGAGAGAGCATTGGGCCAATAGGTGTTTTAAGTGAGTACCACCCTTTGGGCACACCCGACCAGAGAAACGATATTATCAGAGTGAAAGAACCTTTTGCGAGAGTCATAATTGCAAGAGACCAATACCCATAACCGGACCATGCACAGCCCACTCCAACGGAACCACCAATAATGGCACCCGCAATATTTATTACCGCTATCTTTTTAAAGGCAAGAGTCCGCTTCATCCACATGGTTGCCGGGACCGTCATTCCCGTGAGGAGAAATATAAACCCCTCTAGACGCATAAGGTTAAGCAGCTCTGGGTTACCATAAAACGATGCTACAACCGGCGCCATCAGGATACACGCGACAGTGAGGAGTACCCCACCCAAGGTGTTTACCCAGAAGAGATTGACTACTTCTTTGTTTTTAATGAATTTATCACGAACAATAGACCAAACCAGCCCCCCATCAGCAAAGATGAGGAAAAAAGCACTGACTGTCTGTACTTGGTTATATACTCCATATTCACCCGGTAAAATTAACCGTGCAAGTATTGCCGTAAACACAAAGGAGAACCCAAAATTGAGCACTTGCGGAAGGATTGACCATGCGATGTTATTATTTATACCACTCATTATATTATTTAATCACCTGTAGTCTACAGCAGGAAATTATCTTCCTCATCTTTTGACGCGTCAGCAGTAACTACAGGCTTTGGCTTCATTTTTTTAGATTTCTTCTTCTTTTTCTTAGCATCAACTTCACCTGCACCATATTGGTAGAGTACATAGCCATTCTCATTTTTCATTTTACGGCCACTCTGTTTATAGTGAATATCATTCACCACCAAACCAGTTATTGCCACTCCTGCATGATCAAGTTGACGCTTAGCGGCCTCAATCTCTTTCATGGAGTGTTGTTCATGACGCACAAGGAAGATAGTCATATCAACCTGTTTACCAATAATACCTGCATCGGTTACTGCAAGTATTGGCGGCGCGTCAAAAATAACATAATCATATCTTGTTTTGACCTCAGAAAGAAACTTTTCGAAGCGACGATTCATTAAGAGTTCCGCTGGTTGGCGAGGAATTGCACCCGTTGGAATAAAAGAGAGACACTCTTGTTCTGTTTGCTGGATAACGTCATCTATTGTTGCAGTGTCAGCAAGAACCTCTGCAAGCCCTCCATCACGTTCGCAACCGAAGCTTGCATGAAGGTGCCCTTTTCGCATATCCCCATCAACAAGAAGCACACTAAATCCCGACTGTGCAATACTCGCAGCCAAATTTGCTGTTACAAAGGATTTACCAATGCCAGGGCTTGGCCCTACGATCATCAACACTTTAGAGCTATCATCTGTACGGTTAAAATGAATATTGGTTCTGAGACTGCGGAGACTTTCAACAGCAATGTCATTCTCTCTTTGCACCACCAATAGCGGTACTCCATTCTGAAACACTGCACTCTCAACCTCATCTTGCTCATCACTATGAGGAATAAGGGCCAAATTTTTAATACCAAGCTTTGCTTCAAGGTAATCGATATCATCAACACCTCTCCCCCAAAGCCGGCGCACTACTGCAATAGCAAGACCAAGGAAAATACCCATTACAATCTTGACCACAACCATCTTCATTCTCTGAGGCCCTTTGGGAGACTGGGCAGGAACTGCTACATCCACAATAGAGACATTACCCTTCTGGCCAGCCTTTACTACTTGGAGCTGCTGAAATTTATTAAGCATTTCTATATAGAGCTTATTATTTATCTCAACATCTCTCTGCAACTTTTGCAGCGTTTGCTGTGCCCGTGGGATTTTTTTAGCACTGGTATTTGCATCGGCAAGCTGGCGCGTTAGCTCTGCATGCTTATCTTCAAGTGATTTGATCGTAGGGTGTGATTTTTTGTAATGCTGGAGTAACTCTTGAATCTCAACTTCGACCTTTTCAACATCACTCCGTAAGGCATCAATTCGCCCGAGGCGTAGTGAGGTTTCACGATCCAGATCAATTGAGTTAATCTTATATTTAAACCAGTTGAGCTTCTTTTCTGACTCTTCAACATTTGCACGGAGGGCAGGAAGCTGTTCATTTAAAAAGGTGAGGGTATTCCCCACTTCATCAGTCTGACGTTGAAAATTGTGCACCATGTAGAGGCGAACAATCTCATTGAGTACACGAGCTGCATTTAAAGGATCTGCATCTTGATAACTTACCGTCAACACCCCTTTTGAGCTCTCCCATGTCCGAATCTTTGAATGGATGCCACCCGCTAAAGACGAAGGCGAATGTCGAATGAGGAAAAACTTTGTTTTAGGCCGCGCATTAAAAGTAGAAATTGTTAATGAGATAGCATTTGCAGAGTAAGTGATAGTGAGTGGCTCACCCACTTTACCTTGTCCAATTATTTTGCCGTGAGGTGTTTTAAGAAAGAACTGATCATTTTTCTTTTTTTCTAATATAAACGCAACACCTCTTAATTCTTTTGGAATACTAAAAGAGTCTACTACGACTCGTTCCCCACCCCAAGCATACTCTTCAAGCCCAAAGAGCGGCTCTTCAACCTCACGCTGATACTTTTTTCTCCGCGCTATAGGTTCACCGATAACGGGGTAGTAATTAGGAATCACCCGAAGATCTAGACCAAGGTTTTCAACGGTTTGACTAATAACTGATCTTGATTTAAGCAGTTCTATTTCAACTGCAATTTGTGACTCGCTAAATATATCACCGCCAAAATCATCGACAACCTGTTGCACACCCTTCTCTTTTGCTCCAAAGAGAATCTTTGCATCAACTTCGTAATAAGGAACCGCCCGCCAAGCAGTAAAGGTCCCCCAGGCACCAAAAACAACCGCAAATAAAAGAATAATCTTCCATCCTGATAGGAGAAGGTTTATAATATCCTGCAGTTGCAGTTCACGCTTATAAGGCTCTGTTCCCTGTGTCTCTTGTTTCATTTCATTCATTGTTCTCACCCCTTTACAAACTTATTGAGTCGAGGTTTCCATTGAGCAAGACAACGCTCAACTTTAACAAATGCGGTATCAAAATCCTCTATGGCCTTACCATAGGGGTCTTCAACATCACCCTCTCCCCACTCACCAATCGAGTAGACTCTCCCTTTTGCAAAAGGGTACATCTTCTCGATGGTTGTTACATCTTTCTCTGTCATGGCAAAAATCAGGTCGCTCTGTTGTGCCATTTCTTCGGTTATTTGACGCGCTTTATGTCCCTCGAGTGAGAGTCCATTTTTTTGCGCCAGTATTCTCGTAAATTCATGTGCCTGTTCTCCCACAAGAGCAGCAATGCCCGCCGACTCCACATGAAAGCTATTTTGCATCATTGTTTTTAACAGCAGTGCTGCCATGGGGCTTCTACAGATATTACCAATACAGGTTACCAGTAGAGTCCCTTTCTCTTGTGTGTCAGCCATTATTTAGTCTCATTATCAATTGCATTGCGCAGTAAAAAGAGATTTTCATTTACATTCTGACCAAAAGACGTTCCCGTACTAATAAATGCTGCGGTCGGTAATAACAAGCTGATTACACTGTTCCACTGTACTAAGCCATGAGTATCGACATAGACAATATCGCGAGGTTTTAATTTAAAACTTTCACCCATAACCAAAGCAATAGGGCTCTGAGCATTAAGATGGTACATATCGATTTTACCCGCACCCACTGACCGAATCACATAAACCGATTCTGTATTTGCTTTTTCTTGATTGATACCGCCTTGCATGAGCGCCTGAGAAAGTGAAAGGCTCCCATGATAGAGTGGAATTGCTGACTGGCTATTAACCGCCCCCAGTACGTAGACTTTATTCTCTTCACTCGACATAACATTAATTTTATCACCGTTTTTCAGGTACAGTTTTTCTAAAGGCATGCCACTGCGATACATCTCCATAATATTAATGTGATACATCTTACCGTCACGATTGAGGTACACATTACTCCCGTCAGCATCTTTTTTGACACCACCTACAGCAGTAATAGCATCAGGTATAGAGAGAGGCGTATCAGTTAATTGCACTGCCCCAGGGTTCTTTATCGCTCCCCCCACATAGACCTTTTGACTACGATATTGTAGTACTTTCACTTCGACTTGTGGGTCTTGTAATAGATGACTCAGTTTTTTGGTAATCAGCGTGCGTAGTTCCGGTACGGTAAGACCCGCAGCTTTTATATCACCAGCGTAAGGATAATACATAGTACCCCGCTCAGTAATCACCTGCCCTGTTGGATTATCGCTGAGTCCCATTCCCATTGCCTGAGACCGACCAGGTTGATCCCACACAATAACTTGTACTGCATCGTACCGACCGAGCACATATTCTGGAGTGTATTGATTAAACAGTTGTTTTGGTGGAGCAGCACTCGAAAGCTTTGTAAGCTCTGGATATTTATCAAAAAGCTGTGGACCAATAATTTTGAGGCTCACCACATGACCGTCAACTTCATGCTCTTCTTCAAGTTCATCTTCATCTGGAGAAACGTCCATCTTCATTCCAGGAGACCAGGCACACCCAACTAAAAAAAGTGTGATAAATGTAAATAGTAGAGTTGTTAATCGTATCATAAAAATCAATTGATTCCCGTAAGCTAAAACAGGTACGCAAAGATAGCAAAATTTGCGCTAACTGCTTTTAAAATAAGAGTTTACAAAGGGGTTTAATTATTGAATTCCCTCCCCCTAATTTTTAGAATTTTGAGCCAAATACCCCATTCACAGGCCTTATGCATCTCTTTCGGAGCAATTATGAGCTATAGCTTGTAAAAGATCATTTTTCAAAGTTGTTATAGGGGCTCATTTCGTTACAGAGGTTTACATTGTTGACTTAAAATAGTGAGATATTCTCTCTTCATGAAAGTAGCGGGAATCATCTACTTTGGTGAAAAAGCCTACATGTCCCCCTTTTTCTGTGAGAATCATTGTTCCTGTTGGGTGGTTTTCGAGCTCATTTATAGGAAAACAGTCGGCATCGAGAAAGGGATCATCAAGGGACGCCATCACAAGAAAGGGCGTTTTGATGTCGGTGATGCGAGAGATTGCAGAGGCACTCTCATAGTAATCGTTATACGATGTATAGCCACCATGAGGTGCAGTATAAATATCATCATAGTCTTGTAATGTTTTAATTATTTTAAAGCGCGCTCTAGGATTCAGCGCAGGAAACCGCTTCGCTTTACTGGATACCTTTGTATAAAAATCTTTGAGAAATCTCCACCGATAGATTCTATTATACCACGCATTGAGTTTACGGGCACAGCTCTCCAAGTTCATTGGAACCGACACCACCGCAGATTTTTTTATTTCGGGATACTTATGAGAAAGTGAATCTGCAAGAAAATTAAGGAGAAGATTACCCCCCAAACTAAATCCAACAAAATAGATTTCACTATACTGACCTAATTTTTGCACATAAGAAGTTATCGCATCGAGGTCTTCTATGAGCCCCGCGTTATAAAATTTTTCAAGTCGATTTTCTCCACCACACCCCCGCATATTCATTGCAAAGATATCCATACCATCACGGCGCAGCTGTTGCCCCATACCGCGCATATAGATGCGATCAGAGTGTCCCTCCATGCCATGAATAAGTATTACTGCCCGGCTATTGCCTGCACATACCGTATCCAAATAAAGAAGATCGCCATCGTTGGTTTCCACTTCTACACGCTGGTAGGGGAGCGGCGCGACCTTTCTAAAAAGCGTCGGAAAGATAGTTTGTACATGCCGATTACGAAAGAGTATATTTGGCAAAAAAGATTCTGTAGTCATAGGCTTTTTTATCTAAATGTACCTTATCTTACCCCGTCGGCACGATTGTTTTAGAGGGGAGTAGTAAAATTACTCCTCCCCTCTAACGCATATTATGGCTTTTCATATCGTATGTTATCGACAAATACTGTAGCGGTATCACTGTATTGCATATAGAACGGCACTTTAATATTGCCAAAATCCACATGTTTAAAAACCGTTAATGGAATCGAGATACTTTTCCAATCATCTTTTTCTGACACAACATAATCAAGGACATCAGCCACCACATCTCCAGGATTCCCATTGAGGTCTTTCACGAGGTCGGAGTCTCGGGAGCTCACTTTTACTTCAATGTGATGGGTCGTTTTAATATCAAATTTAAGATTCTGCTTAGACCACGGACGAAGATCCCGACGGAGCGCCTGTGTAGAATCAGTCGGTTTGGGGTAGTAGAAAAAGACACTCCCTGGTTCCTTGGATGTTTCTTTGAAAACTGCATAGAGACAATAACTCCCCTCACTACAGTGCTCACCATCATCATTATATATTTCGGGACCATGAGAATAGGTCGTATCGGGATAGCCCACAAAAGGCCATGCACCAATGGCTCCCCCACCAAGCATCTGATTTTTACCTTGGAACATCACAGAATCTTGATCACTCAACCGTACTGAGTCGGTGATATTTTTATTCCTTGACACAAAGTCTTTATAATCTCGCAGTACACTATACGGATAATCAGTATCCTCAAAACCTTGATGCTTGGTCTCTACTTCATGAATCAGTGACACAGCAGGAACCGCATCATCAGTGCGATTCACCTTCAAAGCATAATAGTACCGGGTGTCGTGAGTAAACCCCGGTATAAAGCTACTGGTATGATCTACATTGGTTTCAACCTTTAGTGGATTGCCAAGAAACACATCTTTCTTTTGTGATGCCCCATAAATTTCATAGGACTTAAAGCTGGCACCTAATGCTCGCGCCCAATTAAACCAGAGCGTATCAACACCAATAGTATCCACATCAATAGCAGCATACGCCACTGTAATAGAATCAAAGCCATAGAGCGAATCATCATCCATAACCCGAACCACTGCCCGTACCGTATTTGCCGTGAGCACCTCTTTTTGAGGGCCCACACCAAGCTCATACTCCGTATGATCATCTAAGGCATTATAGTCCCATTCAACTTTTTCAATAGTTCCAAACCGATTCATTACACTGTAATTAAAAGTAAAGAGCGCATCTTCACTAATAGTCGTATCATTACCTATCATCTGTACGACCGGTGCATCAGTATACACATTGATTGCATGGGCGGCCTCAGCGCTATTTCCATCTGCATCAACAACCTTGCTCTGTACTACTACAACGCCCTCGAATGCACCAACATCTACTGTATGGACTGCAGTTCCGAGCACATAGACCCCGTCTACTCCTCTCCAAAAGTATGACAATGGACCATCACTCCCCACAGTATCTTTTGCCGATGCAGCCACCTGAACTAAATCATTTATAGAAACCTCGCTACTCCCCTGCAGCCCTACAAAGGGAAGACCATTTTGAAGAGGGAGATTATCAATAGTGACTAACGAATCAGTACCTCTAAAAGTACCGCTCCAATATCCACTTACATGAGACGCAGTGTCGTACACATTTATCTCCAGAGTATATACCGTATCAAAGAAAGGCATGGTAAACTCTCCAAAAAAACCAGGAAGTGTCAGGAGTGTATTTAGAGCAACGGAATCCCCACGAGCACTCGTTACTATCGCCTCTATCTGAGCAACGGCAGCAATATCTCCTATGGAACTTCCTCGGATGCGCATCGACGGATTTACGGGCTGTGGTGTAGCCAACTTAACGGGCTCAGGAACGGGTTTCACTACGACTATGAGCGTATCGTAGACAACATGACACCCATCCATCACGCGTGCAACAACCTGTTTAACGCCCACTGTAGTATAGTGATATGCCTCACCTGATACCTGCGCAAAAGGGAGCTCCAGTTCATACTGCATTTCTATCTGATAGCTGGGATCGTCATCTAACACAGAAAAAGTAGGAAAAAATCGATCACCCACAATAACCACGGTATCGCCCACGATAGTAATAGAAGGGATTCCATTTACATACCCCGTATCATGAACCTCTACAAGGGTATCAGTCAGGTCTGCAATGAGTATTCCGGCTCTTATGAGTTGTGCAGTGAGCATCACAGTATCGACTCCACTCAATGAATCTATGGTATAGCCTGATCCAATTTCTTCATTGAGTATCAGAGAAATTTGAGTATCTCTCGCCGTAGTGTGTAGCGCAATAGAGAGTGAATCTCCAATGTGCGCATGAGTATCTAACGCAATATGGTAACTTTGATACTCCGAAAGGTCGAGTGGTTCTTCTTCTGATTTATGTGATGTAGTCGATGCGTTATCGCACCCCACTATGAGTGAAAAAACTACTAACAATCCGTAAAGCACCGTGTTATGTATGCAAAATACCATTACTCCCCCAAGCTTGTGTATCAATGTGTTGGGGTAAAAATAGGTTCCTGAAAAAATGGGTGTTTATTGTAACGCCATGTTTAACATTCAGGATTTAATGAAGGTTTATAAACTGTTCATGTTGTAGACACAGAAAAGCCCGGTAATCCGGGCTTTTCTATTATTGTTGACTCAAAATGAGGATTTAAAAGGTCTTTTTTGCTATTCAGTAACCGCTTCAGTAGGTTTCGGTTCAAATCGTATATCATCGATAAATACATCACCCGAATCTGCAAACTGAATGAAAAAGGCCACTTTTAACTTTGAAAAGTCTGCTGACGTAAAGTGTGATAGTGGCACACGCACCGTCTCCCACTCCCAGATTTCTGATGCTCCAAATTTAAAAATATTTGCCATGACATCAACATCTTCGGGTTTTGCGGGGTCATATGTATCATCCTCTCTTGAACTCACCTTCACTTGCATATTATGCGCAGTGAGGACATCAAACACGAGGTCTTGATGCTTCCATGGACGTAAATCTCTTCTGAGGGCAAGGCCTTGTGCCTGCCAATCATCAGCCTCTAGAGAATCGAGCCAGTTGGGGAAATAGAAAAAGACACTTCCCGTTTCGAATTCTAGCGACTCATAAAAACCAACAAAGAGTGAAGAGTCACCTTCAGTAACCAACGCCGGATCATCATCACGATACCTAACCATAGGAATATAATCAGTGTACTCCTTTTCTTCATACATTATATCGGGGAAGTTCCCAATAAATCCACCACCCAACACATAGATTGAGTCTTGAAATTCAACGGGCTTCTGGTCCCAAAAGTTCACGGCATTTTCAACAGGGGTTTCACTAAAAATCATATACTTCATTTCGGTTGGTATAAAATCAGCTTCGGCGCTATCGAGCTGAATAGAGTCTTGAACATCCGTAGAGAGCAAGGTATTATTTTTAAACTCGATGCGAATTTTAAAATCACCTTGAGGCATGTCATCAATAACGAAGCGACCATACTCATCGACATCAACACTTTTTTCGAGGCCGTACACTTTGGCAAATGCTTGTTCATTTTCGGGGACCTCAACGGCACCGGTAATTGAACCGTACTCTTTCAGAGTCATCTGTGTTGTTATCAATGTATCATCAGCACTTATAGATATTGGTTGAAAGGCCGAGTGGGTCTCATTGTTATTCACTTCAATATTATAGTTGCCAGGAAAAAGAGATACGAGAGAGAATCGACCCGCACTGTCTGTTTTCACTACAACAGTCTCTGCTACCATGGACTTTTTAAAGAGGCCCTGCTCGGCAACCGATATTTTCCGAAGCAGCACCGGCTGCTCACCATTACCCGCAAGGTAATCTTTGGTACGAATCAGTACCTCTGCAAATGGAGCTGGAGTACTATCACTATAGAGTGCAATACCTTCTAATCGAAATTCTTTTTCAATTGAACTACTCGATCCAATGATAATTCCTGATGAACTTGGCTGAGTCAAAGATGATGAAACTCCTCCACTACTTGACTGAGCAACAGAACTACTACTTACCGTAGCAATTGGATCTGTATTACCACATTCAGTAACACTGATAACGCCGCTATTACCACATTCAGTAACACCCGCGGTCTGTTCACTCACCGAACAACCTGTTGTAAGAAGAACACTAAGAAATGTTGTCCCTAAAATAGTAGCCGGTTTTAATCCCATATATCGCATATACTGCTCCGGTTATTTCCCGTCTTTTGTCTCTGTCGTAACAGGGAAAAATTGAAAATTCAATTGATACACTCTTTGTAAATTGGTCTCTTCTACCGCTAGTTTTGCCAGACGCTTTCTAAAATACTGTATCTCCATCTTAATAAGATTGAAGGTATCTTCTGAAAGTGACATACTCAAGCAAGAAATATCACGCTCTTTTGCATTTACTTTGTTCAGGGCATTTTTACCCATGTCCATTGTATCAAGCTGGAATTTCGCTGTATGAAGTGATTTCACCTCATCTCCGGTACTTATTGCACTATTAACCGGACGGTAGTACCCATCGTCATCCTTATCAATCAACGCCATATCGCTCAAGTAACGAATTGCTTCTTGTGCTTCACTTGCTTTGATTGCAGGAATCAATTTCTTTCCAAGTTTCGTGTGGTCTTCTGCAGTTTCTCCCTTGTAATTATAACTTTCAAGGAGCTCTCGGACAAACACATAGTACCATTTTGAAAAAAGACTCATCTTTTTCTTGTCAATCACCTTCATTTTAACTTTTTGAAGGGTAACTAGACGATTAAAGTACTCATTCTTCTCTTCAATGGTTTTGGATTGGGTAAAGTAGACCAGTATTTCAAAATACTGCATCTCGTGTTTTTTAAACTTCAGTATCTTGGCAATTTTAGTTGCCTGGATATGGGTGAGGTTTTTACGCGCAGCAATAACATTCGACATAAACCCTGTTGACGTAATACCAAGCTCAGCTAGAATAAACTTATGCGTGATCTGAGAGGCAGGTTTTTTCTTTTCCTCTTTGAATAGATCTTTAAGGTACAGTCTATAGTTTAAATAATCAAATACAATCGGCATAGTGTGTTTCCTCGATGTGTTGCGTGTTTCCGACTCTTATTAAGGTACTATAAAAACAAGGGGTAAAGCAGAGCTAAAGTATTACTCATAGTAAGGAAAGTCGTGGCATCTCAACAACACTCAATAGGGTAAATATAGGTTTTTTGACAAAATTCGCTCATTTGTAACAGTATTATATCCTCTGTTAGGTGCGAATTTACATTGAATTTTAGATGTTTTGGTAAGAATTTTTGAAGAGTCAAATTTCTCTAAATCAAGTGAAGCTTTAATGTATCTTTCACTCTATAGAACCCCCATTAACAGCGGAATTTTGGCTATGCGTGTACTCTTCTATTTCTTTAAAAACGTCCATATACCCCTCTTTTTACCCATTATTAAAGAATTACACACAAAAAGCCCCCATATTACCCTCTTTTTTGCCGCACCTGACGATAATCCCGCAATAAGAGAAGGGCTCTCTCCTGATGAAAAAAAGGCACTTGCTTCTCTGCCTGGAACGTGGCTCAGCTCTGTTAATGAGCAACAGTGTGACATTGCCCTCATGGCTGATTGTGTTGCTGATCGTCTTACCGGGCACAAAAAGGTGATCAATATTGGCCACGGGCTTATATCAAAAGGGCAGTATTATTGCGATAACCCTTTAATTGGACGAGAAAACTTAGCTGATGTCATGTGTGTCCCCGGCCCTTGGCACAAACAAGAGCTTGAAAAATATGTGTACATACCCATTGAGGTGACCGGTATGTCGAAGCTCGATGAGCTTTTTACACTTCTTGATAAGCCCGCTCTCTGTGCGACCCTTTCTCTCGATCCCAATCGTCCCATTTTTCTCTGGGCACCGACTTTTAATTTTGAACTGAGCGGTATACCCGTACTCTGGACTCAAATCAGAAAATTAACCGCAATCGGGCAAGTGGTCATTAAAACTCACGGAACGACTGACCCATTTTTTGTACGAGAACTCACGCACCTTGCGCAAGCACACACTGACATTCATTTCATCACCGACCTTGACCCTACCCCTCTTATGAAAATCGCGGACCTCATGATCACCGATGTGAGCTCGGTAATGTTTGAGTTTGCCGCACTTGATAAACCCATCGTACTCGTAAACAATCCACACATGGAAGAATACAAAAATTACCGGCCGCAAGATGTGGAGTATACAAAGCGGGATATTGGACCGGTTATTACATCGGCAAAGGAACTTGTTCCCGTAGTTTCACAACAACTCCACCACCCTGAGCAGTTTAGAGAGAAACGGAAGGCTTGTACCCAAGAGATGTTTGCCGCGACAGATGGGAGAAATTGCGCGCGTATTGTGGATGTAATTGTGAAACACTTGCAACCCACTCTAGCCTCCCCCACCTATTGCGTCATTATCAAGGAGGCTATTACTGAGGCGCAACTTAATGCCCTTAGACTACAACATCCAGAACCCGTCACACTCTTTTATCGTGCAACCTCAACATCGGTCCCCGGCATTACTCTAGTTGCAGACACAGTAACCCTCATGCAAACACTTGCACAACAACCTGTTGAGTATGTATTACTCTATGAGCGTGCGTGCGAGCTTGTTGCCCCATGGAGTAAACAGCTCTTTGGTCAGCTTGAGAAAAAGCAAAACTGTCCTGATGTTGTTGGCGCATTAACGACCCAACAAAACCAAGGGGGCAGTTATTTCCAAAATTTTATGAAACTACAACAGTATCGCCCTCCAGCAGAGATGACTGTTCAACAGGTTGCCCATTTTTTACGCTATACAAATCCAGGTGAATTACATACGCTCTCAACTATAGATAGCCCTGTTTGGGCTGTCAAGAAAAATACTATTATTCAAAACAGTACTATTATAGATGCACCAAGTGAAGCTGCACGCTACGCCCTCTCTACTGACACTCTTGCTGTAGAGTAGCTTCACTCACCTTTAATTGAGCAAGTCTAAAACGTTTTGAGCTGCTTTGTTCGAAGTCAATGGCACAGGATCATTTTCTCCTGAACTCGTATGATCACGTTGTTGTGGAACTCTCTGTAATGCTTTAAGCATCTCTTCTTTTGCTTCGTACAACACCCCCCACACCCCAGGTCCTCCCCCAAGATTTTTAATGGTTGAGACAATTGTGCTTAAACTATCCCAGTCACCGATATAATCATTCTTTACGGTATCCTTTAAGAGAGAAACACCAAACTCAATGCTACCCTTCTCAATGAGCATCTTACCTATCCGCGCCTTAATCACATCTGATGAAAGCCGCTCTAACACTGTATTTACGGCATCTTCCGGGAGGAGCTCAGGGGATTGAAAAATCTTGGGAAGAATAGAGAGTAAAGATTGCGTCAATTCAGCACTCGTGGTATACGTAAGTAACCCTTCGCCTACCATTGTATTGAGACGACCAAACTCATCTTTCCAATTTGGACTTGCCTGCAAACGGGTCAATCCCTCCTGAGACAGGATAAAATAATCACTGGTAACATCAACGGAACAAGGAGAAGTATTTAATCCATTCTTTGAGAGTAACCTAAAAGCAACTTGCTCAATATCATTTTCGAGTTCTTGATCAAATCGCCCGTATTGCTGCCAATACCGCGCACTTGACTCTTCGCTCGAGCACCCATACAATAGTGCCAGACTTGTATTTTGTTTAAAAATTTCATGGGCAAAATAGAACGGGTTTCGGAATACCATGGACCACGGGGAGAGGTACACAATATAATCACCTTTTGCCTGTTTTGCCCCTACCTTCCAAGCCTCGAGAGAGTCGTCTGTTGCGTGCACTACTCCTTCACTCCGGACAAATCCGAGGTTCTTGGCACAGAGTAAAGCACTCTCAATAGCAGGTGACATTTCTGCAACAACAACAATGAGCTCAATTGCCATCGATGTTTGTTGCCATAGTTGCACTATTCGTCGTTCAAAAAATTCTTCGCCCGGTTTGACAGGAATTACAACCGAAAAGAGTGGCGACTGATTTGCCATGGGAATGTCGCATAATTTTCGACATTCATTCCATACATTTTCTGAAGCGCTACCGCCTGTGCTCCCCATGAGTTGAGCACCATAGACACGTCGAAGAGGCTCCTTCTCACCTGGGAATTGCAACGCCCGATCAACACTCTGTTTTACCTCATCAATCGTAGTACAGCGATAGCCAAACTCTCGCCACGCATACTCAATTTCACTTGGATTATAGCTATGATACAAACCCCAATCAGGTGAATCAAAAAGTACCACTGGTATATTAAGTGCCATCGCCTCCATCATAGTACTCGACACATCAGAAATGACAACATCTGCAATAGAAAGCCATGGAGTAATGTCTCCATCATTTACAACAGTGAGTCCTTGATACTGAGAAGCCATCTTACGGAACAGAGTAAAAAAATGCTGTGGCGTTGAACCATGAAGCTTAATGCATATTTCTCGATCATCTGCAATGAGTTTAAAAAGTTCACTCCCAATATATCCATTTGCACTAAGTACCTGATTAAAGGTAGGTGCATAGAGTACAATTTTTTTAGCCACCTCTATGCCATACTTTTCACACACACTTTTTTTATCGTAGGCTTTATTAAACGCGGGATCTAATTTGGGCATCCCTGTAGGAACTACTGACGTCGTGAGAAGTGAACTCAACAATGTATGGGCATAGGGGCCTGGCACACAGAGCATGTCCACAAAATTTTCACGGCCGATCCAAATTGAATCTGTAAAATAAAATCCTTTGGATATTGTGCCATGACCAACGCCAACTACTTTGCCACACCCTCTTACCTTGCCCCCTATGGAGTCGGCAATAAAGGTTACATCTACGTTATACTCATCGGGTCTTCTGCAAAAGGTTACTGAGTCGTATGAGAGTATTTCATCACAGACATTTTTTGAAAGGTCATTACCCATGAGAAAGTAAAGATGCGGGACACAGAATATTATCTTTTCTACATCTTCACGGTTTGAGAGGTAGTGGTAGAGTTCTTTGAACATTGACCAGTGGACGTTTTTTAGGATGTAGAATTGGATTGTGTATTTTTTCATTTTTTTAATCCATATAAAAATTTCGTCGAAAAATTATTTGGTTGATCATTATCTATTAGCTGTAATTTACGTTCAAGTTCTGGGAGGTTTATTTTTTCTGCTAGCATAGCCGAATAATTATAATACTACAGTCGAAGGTATTCTCATCCCCCTCTCACCGATTGTGAAATAAGTTTAGAATAGATCGAAATATATTCACTTGCATTATCATATATTGTTTTCACTTTTGGAACTGCCTGTTTCATATGCTCTATCAACTCAGGGTCATCTACAACCACCTGTAATACCCGAGCAAGACTTTCTATAGATCCATTTTCAAAAAGCCAGCCATTAACTCCATTATCAACCATCTCTGGAACCCCTCCCGTATCTGACGCAACTACAGGAGTATTTTGACTAAACGCCTCTTGTACTGATAAAGGGGCATTATCCATCAACGAAGGAATTACGGCAAGGTCAATTCTTGAAAAGATATCAGAAATCATTTCTGGCGTATATTTACCATGCCAAATTATGTTGGAACATGACATTGTCGATTGCTTCAATATTTCCCAATATTCAATTTCTGCTCCCCCACCATATATATGCAGCTCTACATTTGGCGATTTCAGTAGTAAAAATGCGTCTATCAATATATGAACGCCTTTACGCTGTATTATTTGCCCTGCATAGCCTATACGCAATTTCATGTCTGGTTTTTTTGTCATCACCGGAAAAAGCTGATGTCCATTTGACAAATAGTCTACTCCTGTAAACCCATACTTATCAAATTTATTTATTAAGTACATACTGGGGGCAACCTTTACATCTATCTGCTGAAAACGCTTGTGAAATGTTTTTTTCCGTTCACCATGATATGTAGTTAACTCATCTACAAAACTGGGCTTATGCATATTGCCAAATTGTTTGCCATAGCAATTCGCACACTTTTCTATTGATTCGGGGCCTTCACAAATCTCACGGTCAGGTGTCGTTATATGCCAATTGGAACAAATAAACCAAAAATCATGTAACGTCATCACCATAGGGATCTTGGCAACCTTTATAACATCTATCGGCGCAGTAGAAATCTGTCCTAACCCATGAATATGTACCAAATCATAATTTTGCTTTTTTAAAAAATTCTGAAATATTAAACGTACTTCAGGGTGATCTAGATATCGGCTACCATATGCCAACTGCTCTTTGTTTATACGATAAACAGTTATTCCTTCAAGATCATGTTGAGTCAATTCAAACTTATTACTTTCCCCTCTAAATGTAGGGTGTAAAATATCAACTACCATCTCCCCCGTTGCATTCATAATTTTTGCAAGATTAAGAGCAAAAAGTTGAGCACCTGCATATCTAAATGGGGGGAAATCATGACAAACAAATAGTATCCGAAGGTTCTCATTTGATGGCTTTATAGCTACTGATTGCCCTACTTCGGTCAATCTTCTTTTATGGCACAATGACAAAAATGAACCTAAATCCTGAGTTTTTGGTTTCCAATCCATATTGTTTTCGGCATATTGCCGCATATTGGCAGTTACATTTTTCTCAGTTCTGAGTTTCTCGGCAAATCTTACGACCTCTGAGAAATCTATTGGATCATCTGTCGCCACAACCTGTAAAACATAAGGAAGGTCAACCGACACGTCAACATCCTGATATCCTAATACAAATGGAATTCCCCGGGCCATATACTCGCGTACTTTGAGAGTACTACCATCATCCAAATCAATTCTATGAAGTGCCAAACTACCAATAGCAATATCTGATTCATTAATAAACGTTTCGATCTGTTGAGCCCCCACCCAACCAGTAAACGTGACCTGATTTGAAAGCCCCGCTTGCCTTACCATCTGTTTAATTCCATCAAGCAGTTGCCCATCTCCGGCAACAATGAGTTCGAATGCATTCCTCCCAGGAAAGCGCGCCCACCCAGCTATCAACCTATCAAGACCATGCCAGGAAGCTAAAGCCCCTACAAATACAAGTTTAATTTTTTCACGATTTAACTTTAGTAGATTACTTCGCACCGGAAATTCACTCACATTTATGCCATTGCCCATTAGGTGACCCTGCGAATGAGCGATATCCCCCCGTTGCAAATCATATTTCATGATGCAATTTGAAACACCAACAATCCCGAGAGCATGATGTAAAATCTGTGGGCCAAATATTTTTTCGGCCGCTGCATGATTCAAATAATTCTGAAGAATAAGCTCTTTATCTTTTTTTGTTTGAGATTCAAATACAAAATTCCCATGTTTTTTTACTAGTGTAGTAAATTCAGCTGTAGCCATTTCACGGCCCTGATAGCGAAAATAAATAACATCTGGTTGTGCGACTTGAAGCAACCTATCCAAATCTGAAACAATCTCAAGTCGAGGGCGATTTTCGTAGTCAAAATGAGTAAAAATTATTTCTGGGAATTGCGCCCAATCAATGTCACCCTTATCGGCTCCAATAACCAATCCCTGTGCATCGTAACCCGCATTGCGAAGTCCTATTATTTCAGACTGCATTTTTTTAAAAATTTGTGGAAAATTACTATGCAATATACCCGAAACAATTATCCTGAGCTTCTTTCGAGTACCATTTTCACTGATAGCATTCTCTAAGGGGCCCTCAATCTCTGCAAGCAAATCATTTGCACCTTTGTGATCAGGACAACTTTTAAGTAATTCTACCATTACTTCAATTGCTCGATCTGTTTGTCCCAACTTCCAAAAGTTACGGCTTAAAAGTACATATGCATCCCAATAATTAGGCTTCTCTCTTACCATCAACATTATCTGATCAATTGAACTGGAATAGTCCCCTTTTTTATATGTCAAATAAGGTTCACGCAAAAGACCATCATTAATATGATCTACTTCATTTATTGAATTTTCAGTAACCGTATTATACAACTGCTGAATAATTTTTTGTGCAGCAGTTCCTCCCCCATAAAAATCAGTACTAAAATCAAGCTGTTTATTTATCATTTCTTTATAGGAACAAATTATAGATTCTCTATCTGCACCAGCCAAAGAGTTGTACCCCCCTTCAACCAGCTCTGTCCACTCTGTCTCATCACGCAATGTGACACAAGGTTTTTTAAAAAAATACGCTTCTTTCTGTAACCCTCCACTATCGGTCATAACCATTGAACACTTTTTCAATAGATCAATCATCACAAGGTATCCTACAGGATCGATCACCATACAGTCTAATGTAATTTCATTATCCTGTATGATTTTCTGAGTTCTCGGATGCAAAGGAAGTATAACTGGACATTCATTATTTAATTCATTTAATGCTGCAACTATATTATTTAACCGATCAATATCATCAGTATTTTCTGCTCGATGCATAGTTGCCAAAATAAATTTATCAGGTATCTGCCCCTGTAGGCGAGTAGCATACTGGCTGTAATAAAGCGCCGCATCCTGCATCACATCGCCACTATTGACAATAGTAGCGTCAATATTTTCAAACCCCTCTTTCATCAGGTTACTCATCGCTTGTTCGGTAGGGCATAATAACAAGTCCGAGATGCGATCGGTCAAAATCCGATTTACCTCTTCGGGCATTTTCATATTGAAACTTCTTAATCCAGCTTCGACATGGGCAACTCGTATATGCATTTTTTTGGCAGCTAGGGCTCCAGCAATTGTTGAGTTAGTGTCTCCATATACAACGACCCAATCAGGTTTTTCGATTAGAAGTACTTCCTCGATTTTCTCAAGCATTTGCCCAGTCATTGCACCGTGGGCAAGGCCATGTACCCCCAGATTATATTGAGGGCGTGGGATTTTCATTTCCTCAAAAAAGATATCCGACATATTAGAATCATAGTGCTGTCCTGTATGTACTATGATTTCTCTAATACTCTCATGATTAGCTATTTCTCTACTTACAGCAGCTGCTTTTATAAATTGAGGGCGGGCCCCAACTATTGTTACAATTTTCATCTTAGTCCTGTATTTGTTATCAATACACCACATAACCCTTACTAACAGTTAAGGAAATTTGAATAACATAAAAAATCTACATCGGTACTGTTTTTTTACTCATTACCTCGGATTGTCACCTGAGTTTATTTTTTTTTCAAGTTCATCAAGTTTCACCGACTCCTTTAGCAACTGGAATTCGTGATAATCAGGATACTTCCTTAAAGCTTCATTTAAGGCCTGAACAACCTTAGGTAAATATTCACACTGAATTGCAGCCATAACAACATACTTATAAAACAATAGTTCAAAGGTTATATCGTCAGGTCGATCAAAAATACTGTTAATTGTTCTATATGCCCTTAAATAATCCTGATTATCATACGCCAACACTCCTTGTGTAAGCAGAGCCCATGGTCGAGCACGGTCATCATATTTTGATTCTTCAGAGCAATCCAATGCACAGTCTGTAAATAATTCCAATAGCTCTTGAGGATATTCATATTGCGAACAAAGCATATAACAGAAGCCTAGTTGAGATACTTGAAATTCAGACGGTATATTGTGAGTTCCCAAAAGTGATTTACTCTTAGAAACTAACTTTTCACAACGCTGGTAATTAGTATGAGATGTTGCCAATTTCATTTGACCTCTCAATGCAATTGCTTCTGCTTGATCTTCATGGGAAAGAAAATAATGAATACTTTCAACCAAATCATCAACTGTAGAATACTGAACAAAGTCCATACCTTGTATAAGAACCTGTTCACCGGTACATTTTCTACTCACTGCTAAGCACCCGCTATAGACGATATTATATAACTCAGGCGTGAATAGAGGATTGACCGGGAGATACAGTGCAATTTTAGCCTCACCATAAAACCGAGAACTCATACCAACACATTCAACCGTTACACCCTTTTTTTTAAGAGCTTCAATTACTTCAAACGCATAAGGATTCTTATCCTGAGTGTATCCCCCAACAAAAACAACTTCTCTATGCCTCTCTGAAAAAGGGATATCTTTCCGCGCAATCCACTCAGATGTAGCCATTGGTAAGTGTCCTACTTGATCAATGGGGAGCTTAAAAAGTGACATATCTACCTGATTTTTACAATATACCACATCAAATAATTCTGCAAAATATTTTGTCCAAAGATATTTAGTAGGCTCATTGGAAATAAATATTTTTGGAATTGGCATTTTCTCAATTCCTAAAAACAATAATGGCCTTGAGTCTTCTACTTGTATAAATATGTCAGGCTTAAATTGATTAACGTGCTCTAGCAGCTTTTCATTTGCACTTCTTGGGGTATCAAAAAAATCTACTACAATATCATCTTCATGTTTAGGAGTGAGACCTAGCCTAAAAAGTGCTATCACCCTATGACCAAGGTTACGTAAACCAACATTATATACATGCGCATTTAACGTGAGAAATGTCATTTACCTGTCAATCCTTCAAATAAGTTTCTACTAGGTACATCTACCAAAACCTAAACATTACATCCTACTGTACTTCTTGAAAAAAACCACCTTTTCAAGAATATACCAAAAGGAAATATAACATATCTAGTGTGTAAAATGGCTATTTATGCCGTTTACCTCCTATCAAAAAAGACACCATATGTATTCTCAGAATTAAGACGTACTACAATTAATTTACTATTGATATCGTGGAGGCTGTCTCATTGTTAAGATTTTTTGTCTCATTGCAATTATCTGGTTAGTTAATACCGTGTTAGATGCGGAATTATAAATAGAAAGAAAGGTAATACACTTATCTATAAGCCCTATAGCCTCACTTGACACGCCTTCAACTACAAGTTTTTCAACAATATTTAATAACTGTTCAATCTTGTTCGCAGGCATATATTCCTTAAAAAAGTCTGTTTCGGTATCAAGAATTGTCGACCTTTCATTATCGATTCGTATTAATTCATCTGCAACTCTTCTGCATGGTTTATACTCTTCAAGTTGCCCCACATCAAGTCCAAAATAAGACTGTAGAAACTCTCTTTGCTCTTGAGAATACGGCTTTACTCTCAGATTCTCTTTAATTTTTGATGCAACATCTTTTATACTCACACTATAATCGCTTCTAAAAAAAGCTTCTACTGGAGTAGCAATTTCTTCTACCAAAACCGCTGGCACATTCATAATCTTCGCTTCAATTGCTGAAGTCGAACCATAATGAACCAGTACTGCAGCTGTCGGTAACAACTGATCCATCGTAACATCCTTATTCGCAATAATGATATTATCATATTCCTTTTCTAACTCTTTGAACTCTTCAAAGAGCATTGGGCAACGAGAATACTCTACAGGATGCAGCTTTATAGTAACGAGTTTTTCAGGGTTTTCAATTGCAATTTCTTTAACCATTTTTTTAAATTGCTTAACTTGAGATCTATGGTTTTTCAAAACCCTGAAAAATGTATAGAAGTCATTTTCTGCAGTTTCAGCATTAATTACATCTGAATAACTAAAGATGTGTTTGATACTATTTTCAGCATAGGCAAATGCACTTACACAGATAATATTATCTCTCATTCCCTTGACCTTCTCACTTTTTTTTGATAAGTGAACCCATTTTTCAAATAATGGATTTCCTACTGCAATAATTTGATCTTGAGACCTCAGCAATTTCTCTCGTATAAGGATCTGATCAGCATATCCCTTTTGGACAGCTCCCCAATGAAACGCAAAAGAGACCAAAGAAGTATCATGCTTTGTTACTCGAATAAATGCTCTCTGTAACTGCTCTGTATTGCCATTTTGCCACAATATCAAACCTTCTGGCGGTATTGTCACAATATGACACTCCGTTACAAATTTTATGAAATATGCTATTTGTGCACAATGGGGTACAAAAACAGGAGACATCAATATTGTTGACGGATTAAATTTGACAAGTTTCAGAGGTAAATCTTCATCAAGTATTGTTGCCAGTATTACTACACATCCTGACTGCTCTAAATATCCTTGAATTCTTTCAGAATATTCTTTTTCTCGTGTTGCATAGGTCATCAATATGGCAATTCTTTTTTGAGGTACACTCATACTAAATCCTCCATACTCCCCCATGGGGTCTCTATTCGAGAATCCAACCTCTTAAAAACATCCAATATTGATTTAATTAAACTACTACCTTCAGGAAAATTTTTTGCAGTGTCATGCAATACAGTATATGCCATGAGCTTGGTATCTTCTTCTTCCCATAAACACAAACTCAATAATACATACCCTAAAATATTTTTTGGCTCATTTTTTAAAATAACCATCAACTCTTTTCTTGCCGTAGAGTAATCATGTGATTTTATTTTCAGATGAATATTTATCAAATCACCTTTTAATAATTTCTCAATAGAGTCTAAAACACTCTGTGGAATAAACTGCTTAACTTCATATACATACTTATACAAATAATCATCAGCTGTTTTATTACCTAATTTTATAGAAGGTACTCTTAAGGGAAATGAGACGGTTTGAACAGCTGGAAACATTTGTGGGCCATCAGTCAGGCGCCGAGGCTTTGTATTGATATCACTGATGCTCACTAAATTTACACATGGTATGATTACCAATCCACCATTTAATAATATAGCTGCTACCCATGAATAATCCCATAAATCAAACTTAGACCAATACGCTCTCACAATTTTATCAATCCACATTTCATCAACAAACACATCATGTGTCAGCCTCGGTATTTTGCCATTATAGGAGTAGAAATTTTTCTCAATATATTCGTTAGCTGAAGGAATTACATTCCACGACTCTTTCCAGGTTGCCCACCCAACATGATGATTAATTTGAGAGAAATAATAGCTTGAACCATTATCACACCGCGAATCTTTTTGGAAATTATTCCCCGATATACTCATAACCCGTGAGTCATCTTTATAAGTAACTAAACATTCATGAGCAAACTGAAACCAACTCACATCACATAAGCAATTTGATTCCATTATTATACCCATATTTTCATGTTCAAAAAACCAGTCTATTGAAGACAATACAGCCTCTCTATACCCAACAGGCCTATTTATACTATGTATAAATACTTCACATCCCCAATCAAGTAACCCAAATAAAGTGTCACGTTCATCTTGCAGCACCTTACTCTCTATTTCACCAAGGTCTGTGGGCAATCCATCACTCGCAACATATACTTTAGAACAGCAACTTTCTCTCATTGCATTAATTAATTCAATACAATTATTTGATTCACTTAAAACAAACAGCAAAACTGGAGAAGTATTTTTATCTATTTTTTTAATTTCTATCATTAAATCCCATGTCCTAAGTCAATCTTTTAAAACCAGCTACTGAAGGCGACCCCTCCAATTTAGATGATAAAGTACCACTCTTTATTGCGCCACTCAGACAAGAAAACACCTCAGTTACAGCATTAGAATATCGATTAACATCATCTTCACTATGCGCATACATCGAATAAAAACTCGTACTTGCTAAAAAATTTTTTTTCAACATTTCCTGAACAAAAAAAGCTTTAGCCTCTAAGGGCGAATCACACTCAAATGTAAAATGAGATAGTGGAGGAATTCCACCAACGGTAACATCTATCCCACTTTTATTTGACGCACTCTTCCATGCATTCTGAACCTTTGTTCCAATAGCAACCAAATGCTCACTTACATTACATCTTTCGAATTTGGTAATAGTCGCTATTGCCGCAGCAAACCCAACTCGCTCTGTCCAGTTTGTGCTACTAATAAATGTTTTTTGGGCCGATTCCATAACATTCCCTTTACCAACTATCGCCCCAATTGCGTACCCGTTACCTATACCTTTGGAAAATACAGCAATATCAGGCTCAACACCAAGCTTGAGATGTGCACCGCCAGAATTCAATCTAAATCCTGCTGAAATCTCATCAACAATAAATACAATCCCAAATGTATCAGCAAGAGCACGTACTTTTTGTAGAAAATTATTTTCAGGAGCGGCCCCTCTAATTGGCTCCATAACAATAGCCCCTAACTCATCACCATGCTGTTCAATTATTTTTTCAAGTTCTTCTATATGATTATACCTAAAAGGAAAAGTGGTTCCTTTTAAACTCCGCGGAACCCCTAATGGCTCAAGCCCCGACAATAGATGCTCTCCTAGCGCATTTTCAGTACCAACATTTGCAGACAAGTACCAATCATGCCAGCCGTGATACCCACAAAATGCAATATTATCCTTCCCTGTATGAGCACGAGCAATACGAACCGCAACACTCATGGCCTCGCCCCCAGTGCGAGTAAAGCGACACATGTGAGACCAAGGGTGAATTGAACACAACAATTCAGCAAGCTCTACCTCTTCTGCACAATTAAGTGAGGTAGCCACTCCAGCATCAATGGCCAGTTTAACAGCTGTATCTACATCAGAATCTGCATACCCTAGTACCGTCGCTCCAATGCCCCCAATTGACATATCAGTATACTCATTCCCATCTAAATCCCATACCTGAACACCTTTTGCTTTCGAAAAGTAACCAGGCCATACCCCCCAGCTAAATTGATCAGGTCTTTTCGACAGAAGTTGACATAACCCTGGTATTATTTGTTTTGCCTTTTCCTGAAGTTTAAATGATTTTTCAATTTTTGAATGTTTCACCACAATAGCCTCTATACTAATTGTATCACTTACAAGTTATTCTTCACTACTGCAAGTCATCTGTTTGCTTTTTTTTATCAATTTCTAAACCGTCATTTCGTTTAAAACAATTATTTATTTCGAGTAATTCAGGCTGTTCCCGTATCAATTTGAGTATATCAGAGAAACCAAATTCCTCATTACCCTTATATAATGCTTGAAATATTTTTGAAACAAAAACGAAATCTTCTGGCTCATCAACAGTCCAACGCATTGATGAATAATCTATTGAATGCTTAATATCACCAATCTTAAAACAAGCTCTGTTATTATATACATATTGAGTTACATGTT
The DNA here is from genome assembly GCA_051532035.1 of Fibrobacterales bacterium. Lineage (GTDB taxonomy): Bacteria > Fibrobacterota > Fibrobacteria > Fibrobacterales > JAOPTW01 > JAOPTW01. The sequence goes on from JAOPTW010000015.1 coordinate 236,753, forward strand.
CTCTCTCTAATTGTAATTGCGCCTGTCTCCACATTGTTGTAAGCGTGCTGTAACTAAATACTTCTACATCAAGCCCATCTGGATACGTCGGCTCAATTGCATTGGATGCATAATCTAATCCAGCGCCTTGATAGTACGCAATAAGCTTATCAATAATTTCAGGGTCAATAAGAGGACAATCACCTGTTAATCGAACGACATGTAAAGGGTTATACACTGATGCACACTGATAAAATCTATCAAGGACATCATCTAATGAACCACGAAAACAATCGACTCCAACCATCTGACACATCTGCTCTAAAGCATCATCACTCATATCCTCACTTGTCGCAACAACTAAATGATCGATATTTTCTGATCTCTGTATTCGTTCAATTTGGTGTAGAATCATTGGTTTACCCAAGATTTTTTTGAGTACCTTTCCGGGCAATCTACGAGAAGATGTTCTCGCTTGTAACACCGCCAATACATCCATATCAGCTCCACAATGCTGGGTTAGTTATTCTTTCATCTATATAAGGTTTAATTTCGGAGTATATTGATTGTATTTCTTGACGTGTAAAAGGATCAACGGAATAGATATCACCATTTTTTGATGCTTGTTTTGCAGTATCAGCCCCAATGACAACAGAACAATCGAGCCCTCGAGCAAATTTTAAACACATAGTAAATGGTGAATAGTTATACTCATTACATATTCCATGCCACCTTTTTAACGCTTCAACCGCGAAAGGCAATCTCCTTTGGGCCTTTTCAATATCCATAAGTAATAACCCTTGTAAAAATATACTTCGGACAAACACCTGTTTCCTTTTTTTAGAAGCTTCTTCCAGCCACCCATCAATTAATAATTCAGGAGAAAAAAAGTTACACGGCACTTGAATTAATTCCATATCATCATTCTCAAGAACACCTGCAAACTCTTCTATACTATATAGTGAAACACCGATCTTGTTAATAATGCATTTATCAACAAGCTTTTTCATTTCACTGCCTAAACCCTTCCCCCAGCACTGTAACCATGAATATCGATGTAACATCATGCCATAAAGAGTTTCACTTCTCAGTCTAGCTAATGACCGTCCTACTTCAAATTCTAGCCACTCTTCCGCATTAAATGGATCAAAATGTGGAGAGACCTTACTGATCACCTGTACTTCACCAAGAATACCTGCCTGTGACAATGCTGCCCCAAGAACCGACTCACTCTCTCCATACCCTTGTGCAGTATCAAAATAGCGTGCACCAGCTCTCCATGCGTCTAATACTATTTCATGAGCATTCTTTTGACTTGGCCTTCCACCTTCATTTGCAATACCATATTCTAGACCAAGCTGAGCTGTTCCTAACACATACTCTGTCTTCATTCAATACAATCCCAACTAAAAGGAGTACCTTTTTTACAGGACCCTGCGGATCTTTTTCCCAATATTTCGTTAAGATGACGTGGGTGCAACCCATGCCCCGGCCGTACCGATCGAACATTTTCCTCTGTAAATAGAGAACCTTTATCAACATCTTCAGCTATCCACAACGATTTTCTTCCAACTTTGATAGCACTCTCTGATTTTGTAGGTTCGTACATAACAGAACCTTTTGCTTTTTCAGTAACTCTTATAGCTTGCACCATATCCTGAAACTCTTTTGGTTCTAATGAAAATTTACTATCCACTCCTTCCACTGCTCTACTGAGACAAAAGTGTTTTTCAACAATAGTTGCACCTAATGCAACTGCAGTTATAGGTACTGCAAGCTCTAGTGAATGGTCCGACAAACCCACCGAACACCCATACCGCTCCTTCATGTTTGGGATAGTCATTAAATTCATATTATCTGGCGTTGCAGGGTATGCACTTGTACACTTCAGCAATGCTATTTCTGGGCATCCATTATTCTTTAGTATTTGAATTGCCTCTTCAATTTCTGATATGGTACCCATCCCTGTTGACATAATTACAGGTTTTCCCGTTGATGCAATTTTTTCAAGCAATGGTACATCAATCAATTCAGGTGAAGCAACCTTGTAAAACGGCACATCTAGTTCTTCTAAAAAATCTACCGCTGTTGAATCAAAAGGTGATGAGAAAAAATCAATTTCAAGTTGAACAGCTAAATCTTTGAGCTTTGACTGCCATTCCCAGGGTGTACTTGCTTTTTTATAAAGCTCATACATAGTCTTCCCATCCCAGAGAGTCCCACCTTTGATTCTAAAATAGTCATTATCGCAGTCTAGAGTTAAAGTGTCAGCTGTATACGTCTGAATTTTTATCGCATCAGCACCTGCTTTTTTTGCTGCAACCATTATATCTACTGCATTTTGATATTCACCATTATGATTACCAGACATTTCAGCAATTATATACGCTCTTTTTTCATATGCCTCAAACATAAAACCTTTTATTCTTCAATAGTTCACAAAACAAATGACAACAGGAGTCCCCTAACAAATCATTATATTCATCAATATTACATTAGTATTGCACTGAGATTGATTAGAAATAATATACATTATTTCAAAACTTGCACGAGAACCAATTCGGTTGTGCCCTCGTTCTAATCTAATGACACACTCTACCCTTAATCATACATTACTTTAAGCCCACTCCTACATATTCTTGACCACTACCTATCGATCAATTCCATTTATATGTATTAAATTATTTCACCCTCTCATTACATACACTCTTTTTATACTAACCATTAATAATTAGTGTTTTTACCCAAAAGCCATTAAGAATGTTTTTATTTTCTGTAAGTGCATGTTTACCCAAAAAAGACACTAGTGAAATGAAAGATTCCTTTATTCGTTATATAAGTAATTTATTTACTAAAGATGTAAATTCTTTAATGCCCGATCTACGTAACATTGTCAAAGAAGCCAGCCTTCAGGAAACGGCAACAGCAATACGATTGACACTGCAACGTCCCAACATTACCTCCATGACCTGTATGCAAATTGGAAATTTCTGGAAAAAAGTCCATAACACTCCACTCAAACCTAATCCAAAAAATATTAAACTTTATTTTCTTTCTGATTCGACAACCGCTACACACGATTGTTATCTCATTCCTTTTGCGGGATCTTATGGAATCAATCTTTCTATAGATTCATGTGACTTCGATTCTGTAGAACAGATGGTTTTTCAAGCAGATTCTCACTTATACACCTCTACACCCGATGTGATCGTATTGCAACTTTCACATGAATGGCTCAACAAATACATCGGTCATGATTCATTAATAGATACACATTCCATCAACCAATCTATTGATGCACTTAAAGCAATTGTTAATTCTATGCAAAAATATTCAGATTCAAAAATTATCGTTTGCCCCTTCACTCCCGAAAGCTGGACAATGCCTGGTGGTATGATTGTTACAACCGATGCTGTAGGAAGACATCATGCACTTAATACCATTAACAACTATATTTTCTCTCTTGTCAATAGTCGCATAAGTATAATGGACACATATACTCCACTCCTTGAGGCAGGGGGAGTCAAAGCATTAGGGCGTACAAGCCTACTCCGCGCCAGAATACTCACAGAATCAGACGGAGTTGTATCCTTTAGCAGGGAATGTGCACGAACTATTGCAGGCATCTTCGGTAAATCATATAGGGGAGTAATTGTAGACTGGGACAACACCCTCTGGGGTGGACTTGTCTCAGAAGATCGCCCTGAGGATTTACTCTGTGGCCCGGATTCCCCTGATGCCCTTGGCTACTCTTTTGTTCAAAACTATTTAAAAAGTCTTCAAAAACTTGGTCTGGTATTAGCTGCAGCAAGTAGAAACATGCCAACAGTTAAGAATATTTTTGAAAAACGCCCAGACATGCCATTATCCCTTAGTGATTTTTCATCTGTGCAAGTAAATTTAAATTCCAAAAGTTCTTCTATTCAGAAGATCTCTTCTGAACTTGGCTTTGGTACAGAGTACATGCTTTTTATTGACGACAATATTTTTGAATTAACTGAAGCTGTATGTGCGAACCCTCATTTAGATATTCTTTTAGCTGGACCGAATCCTGACGATACATTAGCAGAATTGTCCCATTATCGGCCCGGACATATCACTCAACTGTTACAGTCAGATCGAGAACGATCTGAACGCATCAAAACACTAACCAAACAACGCAAGGAACAAGAGTCTGTTGGAGATTTACCTACCTTTTTAAAAAGCATAGACATCCAACTGACATTCTCAAAACTGAATCAACACAATGCCCCAAGAGTAGAACAGTTATTAGGGAAAAGTAATCAATTTAACCTTACAACACGACGTCATACCCTTACTGCATTGAAAGATATTGAAGCCAATAATGGAAGTGTCGTCGTTGTTGAATATACAGACAAGTTCGGAGACCAAGGTATAATATCTGTTCTCATAGTAGTACCAGATAAAGACCAATATAGAATTGACAGTTGGGTGATGAGCTGTAGGGTCTTAAATAGAACAATTGAAGAAGCAATGTTCACATGGCTGCGACATGAGACAAGCTCTCATGACATTCTTGGTGAATTCATAGTAACAGAAAAGAATTCTCTCGTTTCCAATCTCTATAAAAGTTTCGGCATGATCCTAATCGATAGTGCTTCTCCCAGTCAAACCTGGACTACCGCCGGTTCTCAACCACTAAATATCAATCCGCACTACTGCACTATACATGTACCAGATGGCAGTTTAATTTCAGCTATTTAGACAAGCCTTAAATTTTCAATTTTCCCTATTTTTCACACAAAAAATAAGGAAGTTCTTATTTTATATTAAATATAAATCGGAAATTATCCGATATATATTTATGCATATTGGATCCTTAAGAAGGTGTATTTCATGAACGCTGGTAATGAGCAAAAGCTTACAGAAATTTTCAGAATTATATTTGCAAATGATGACATCGTACTCAAAGATGAATTGAGTGCAAAAGATTTTAACGGTTGGGATTCCTTAAATCATATTAAATTAATGCTCCAGATAGAAACAGAGTTTGGTATTAAATTTTCGGGACGAGATACTGTCAGACTACAAAACATCAAAGAGTTAAAAGCATTGATAGATGAAAAAACAGCACCGGTATAGCTGATGTCTATTGTTGATGATTTCATTCAAGAGTTTCAAAAAGCCTCTCCCATATTTTCCGATTCAATTATTAAAAACAGATTGAATAACCCTAATCAATTTGACCAATTTGCATCATTAATGCTCAACTGGGCTCGTCAATACTTAGGGAACGGCTACCATGAGCACCTCATTGATTCTTACCTCGACTTTACTTATGACGTAAACCAAGCCCAGTTAAAATATGAATCAACTGGACGGTATGAAAACAGCACCTATAGTGAAGTTGCAGAAAAAACCTATCTCTCTGCAGAATTTATGAATTCATATCACTGGGGAGTTTTTATCACTACTTTTGCGTGGCCGCATCATCTCGAAATATGCAACATTTTAGAAAAAAACTTCTTACCTCTGGCGACTAACAACATACACCCTGGTGCATCTATACTCGATTTAGGGTGTGGTTCTGGCGTATGGCACCAGCTGATACGAAACATTTCTGAAGTACCTGACTTAAGTGTAACTGCCGTTGACATTAGCCCACACACCATTCAAACAAGTGAAGGCATGGCGCAGAGTTCATCGCTACATACCAATATCAATTACATACTAGGCGACGCTCTTCTCTATAAGAATGAATCACACACAAAATTTGACATTGGTATATCATGTTTTTTATTAGAACACCTAGAAAAACCACTCCAATTACTTACCAATCTATACGACAATTTAAGCAATGACAGCTATGCGTTTGTTACCTGTGCAATTTCTGCTGCTGAAATAGATCACATTTATGAGTTTAAAAAAGAGTCTGAACCCATCATTCTTGCAGAAGAGGCTGGCTTTAGAGTGTTATATAGTGTCAGTGTGTCAGCCCATGAAAACGGTGGGCCATCTGGTCTAATTCCACGATCATTTGTCATGATTCTCCGAAAACTTCGAACCTAAGCATTCTAAAACACATGGATACATTTACTAAAAACGACCTAATTACCGCTCTTAAGGCCATTGGACTCAAACAAAATGATGTTGTCTATTTTCAAACTGAGCTTTTTAGCATCGGAATTCCTGAAGGTATAAGTCTTGACGATAAAGACAGTTACTGTCAATTTTTTATAGATACCATTTTTGATGTTATCGGATCAAATGGAACTCTTGTTATTCTCACAGCATCAACGCAAGTTGCCCGTTTTGATGAAGAATACGATCCTAAAACCACTAAATCCAGTCACGGCTTATTAGCCAATTACGTTATCTCCCACCCAGATTTTGTCAGAACACTCAGTCCAATGTTTTCTTTCGCAGCTACAGGAAAATATAAACATGAAATATGTCGAACGTCTTCGACTCATAATTACGGAGCTCGATCTCCATTAGACCAATTAGTAAAGTATAATGCAATAAACATCTTTTTGGGCTTTGATCCAAGTTATGGATTTACAATATTGCACTATGCTGAATTCATGTATGGCGTCCCCCACTGCTACAATAAAGTACTCAAATGGAAACCTATGATCGACGGTACTCCATGTGATAAAACCTATGTTGCATCGGTCAGGTTTTTAGAGTATGAACTTAAATATAATCTGAAACCTTTTGTCCAGGTTCTTAGAGACACTCACCTAATAAAAGATACCACAATTGGAATGGGGACAATAAGTGCTTGTTCTATACCTGAAGTCATTGAACTTGCACTCGACAAGCTCGAAGAAGATGTATATTACTTCCTTGATGAGCCCCCTAATTTTGAATATGGCAAGATCCCTTTTGATGGTCCAACAGCTGGAAGAGATGGGATTGCATAAGATATGATCTTAGATTCAGTAATTAATATCAATTTGTTTTTCAAAAAATACCTATTATTTCAATAAGTAGATATCTATAGACTCTGACTAGAGCGTATCTTATAATCGAGGAAAAAATGCTAAACAATAAAACAATTCTAGTTACTGGAGGCACTGGTTCATTTGGTCAGAAATTCATAAGAATGACCCTTGATAAGTATTCTCCTAAAAAAATTGTGATTTTTTCTCGGGATGAAATGAAACAATGGGAAATGGCCTCAAAATTTAACAATGACCCTCGCCTTAGGTTTTTTCTCGGAAATGTTCGAGATAAAGACCGACTAAAACGTGCAATGCGTGGCATTGATTATGTTATTCATTCAGCAGCACTTAAAATAGTTCCTACTGCAGAATATAATCCATTTGAATACATTAAAACCAATATAAATGGAGCGATGAATGTTATCGATGTTGCCATTGATAGTAATGTAAAAAAAGTTGTCGCGTTATCTACCGACAAAGCATGTAACCCAATAAATCTATATGGGGCAACTAAGCTCTGTTCTGACAAACTATTTGTAGCTGGCAATGCTTACTCGGGTGAACATGATACAAAATTTTCAGTTGTTAGATATGGCAACGTAATGTGTAGTCGCGGATCAGTAATCCCCTTTTTCATCAAGCAGGCTGAGGAAGGGAAGATTACCGTTACAGATCCAAGAATGACCCGATTTATGATCAACCTCGAACAAGGAGTAGAGCTCGTATGGAGAGCCCTTGAAGAGAGTGAAGGGGGTGAAGTTTTTGTTAAGAAAATTCCATCAATGACAATTATGGATATCGCGCAAGCAGTAGCACCTAATATTAAAATTGAAACTATAGGTATTCGTCCCGGTGAAAAATTACATGAATTAATGGTGGCAAGTGAAGATGCCCCCTTTACCAGAGAGTACCCTGGCCATTATGTAATTTACTCTAGGCTTAAAGCAGAAAATGATATTTTAAAAAACGGGAAACCACTTCCTATAGACTTTGAATACTCAAGTGATACAAACAGTGATTGGATGTCGATACAAGAATTACAATCCTGGCTAAAGCAAGAAGGGTATATCCCATAATGCAAAATACTATACATGTCAAAGGAATTAGTAATGACCCCTAAAAATGAAGAGAAGCTCACCCAAATATTTCAAGTTTTATTTTCTCTTGACGAATTAGTTCTTACGAATGAGATGAATGCACAAAGTATTCAAGGCTGGGACTCATTAAATCACATTAAACTAATGCTACAGATAGAATCTGCATTCAATATCAGTTTTTCAAATGATGATATTGCTCAAAATTTAAATGTAGGTGATTTAAAAGTACTCATTGACAAGAAACTTTCTTGAACCGAAGGCATACAGAACATGTCAAATTTAGACCTATTAACTCAACAAATCGTACATGCTTATCCAATCCACGAAAAGTTTATAACACAATCAGTCGCCTCTCTAGACACTTCTGAGCTCAATGATGCAGAACTCTATATTAAACATTGTCTCACTCATGGATTAACCTTAAATCAACTTGCGGCAGCTTATGTAAAAATCATTCAGGATGTCAATGCTGAGCAGTTCTATTTTATGCGTAATGGCACATACCGTTATTCAACATTTTCTGAAGTGGCCAATCAAGTCTATTTTGACCCTAGTTACATGAGAGTATACATGTATGCTCTTGCACTCTCTGGTTTTTTTTGGCCAAACCACAGGGAGATCTATAGGTTTTTTAATTCCATTCTTCCACGATCAAGCAAAGGCCACTATCTTGAAATCGGGCCAGGTCATGGTTTTTTCTTAAAAGAGGCACTTCTAAAAGCTGATTATACACAGTACACTGGCCTTGACATAAGTCCAACGAGTTTAGATATCACCCGCTCATTATTACAAGATACAACAATTGGAGTGCCATCACACAATTGGGATCTTATTGAATGCGACTTTTTAAAATCAAACAATTTACACGAACACTACGATGCGATCATTATGGGTGAAGTACTTGAACATGTAGAAGATCCCGCAGCCTTTTTAAATCGTATATATGCATTAGCTCATTCAGAATCATTCATCTATATTACAACTTGCCTTAACAGTCCTGCAGTGGATCATATTTATCTGTATGAGACCCCCCTTCAACTTGAAAAACAAATTCAAAGTGCAGGCTTGACCATTGTAAATTCTTTATATGTAGCCTATACAGGTAAATCATTAGATGAATCTGTCCAAGAAAAACTACCTATTAATGTTGCATTCCAACTCTCTAAGAGTTAAAAAACATAAATCATGACCAATCAACAAACACTATCCATTCCAGGTGTTGCATTCCATCATCTAGGACTACTCACTGAAAAACCAGAAAAAGCAGCTATTGTTCTTCAATCCTTTGGCTATACAATTTCTGAACCAGTCCATGATAACCTTCAACAAGTCAAGCTTCAGATGGCTTCCTTGGATAATGAACACGCCCACATCGAAATTATAACCCCTTTTATAACAAACCATAAATTAATTGAGTTGGTTCAGAGACAAAACGACTACATGTACCACAGCTGTTTCACGGTTGAAAATATGAACGTTTTAATCGAAGAATTTTCCAACCGAAATATTAGAGCTTTTCAAATATCCCCTCCTAAACCAGCCATTTTATTTAGCAATAAGCATGTATCTTTTTATGCTATTGAAGGACTTGGTCTCGTTGAATTTATAGATCAAAATTATGAAGCCAATAATTAAAGAACTCGCAGAAAAATGGGCCGCTTCAGGCGTTCACGAAGGCGACCTATTATTACTCCACAGTGACATTAAGAGAACCCTATGGGATGCTTTAAAAAACGGCCATGACATTGCCCCCCATGACATTCTTGAATCATTTTTACATGTATTAGGTGACTCCGGAACATTAATCGTCCCTACATTCAGTTTCGATTTTGCACAAGGTAAATCCTATAATATTCTTGAAACACCTTCAGACACCGGCATTTTAAGTGAAACGGTTCGCCTTGATTCTCGATCAACTCGAACAGGTCATCCAATTTTTTCATTTGCAGCTATTGGCCGCCAAGCCTCCGAGCTTGGAACCATTGATAATTTCAGTGCATTTGGAGAGCACTCTCCCTTTGAATATTTACACAAGAATGGTGGGAAAATTGCTTTTCTAGACTGCATACCCGGAATGTGTACCTATTTACATTATATCGAAGAATCGAACGATTCATTTATTAACTACCGATATCATAAAGAATTCAGCGGACAATACATAAATAATAACGGTGAATCAAAAATAAAGACTTACAATTTTTTTGTGCGAGATTTAAATAAGAAGGTTGTCCCACATTTTGCTCCTGCAGAGAACGAAATGTGGAAATATAAATTGTACTCAGGTGATAGGACAGGGGTTAATAGTGGGCTCAGCGTTATCAATGCACTAGAATTATATAATTTCGTAACTGAATTAATTATCAATGGGGATACAGAAAATATGCTCTACAGAATAGAAGGTAAAGAGTATGAATAACCTTGGAAATGAAATGCATGACTTATGCAGTAGGCTTTTCCCTATTTGCAGAAGTTTAACAGGGAATGGTTTTCGTAAATCATTACACATTATTCAAGAGCATCTTCCAAATCTAACTCTTCATGAAGTACCCACAGGAACACAATGTTTCGACTGGACTGTCCCCAAAGAATGGAATATCCACGACGCTTACATTCTAAACCCTCATGGAAAAAAAATTTGCGATTTTCAACATTCGAACCTCCATGTTGTAGGCTATTCTACTCCTGTACATAAAACAATCTCTTTAGATGAACTTCAAGCTCACCTCTATTCATTGCCTGATCAACCTGATGCAATACCCTATATAACCTCTTATTATAATGAAAGGTGGGGCTTTTGTATAACTCACAATGAAAGAGAGCAACTCATAGCCGGTGAATACACTGTGGTTATAGATAGTGAATTAAAAGATGGTTCGTTAACCTATGGAGAACTCATTATACCTGGAGTATCAGATCAAGAGGTCTTCCTATCAACATATTTATGTCATCCATCTATGGCAAATAATGAACTTTCAGGGCCGGTAGTTACTACTTTTCTCTGTAAGTGGCTCATGGCTCTCAAAAACAAAAAATACACATACCGTATTATTATTATCCCAGAAACCATTGGTTCTATCACCTACTTAAGTAAAAATGTAAAGCATATGAAACAAAAAACTATTGCTGGATTCAATATTACTTGTGTGGGGGATGACAGGTCTTATTCATACTTACCATCGAGAGATGAAAGTAGCCTTGCAGATAGAGTTGCCAAACATGTATTTAATAATGAGTATCCAGATTATGTAACCTTTAGCTTTTTAGATAGAGGGAGTGATGAACGGCAATATTGTAGTCCAGGTGTAGATTTACCTGTTTGTTCAATGATGCGAACTCGATATGGAAGTTACCCAGAATATCACACATCTTTAGACAATCTCGATCTTGTCACACCAAAAGGACTTGCTGGTGGATACGAAATGTTAAAGCGAGCTCTTGAATGCTTAGAACTTAACGACACACTACAAGTAGTTGTTACTGGCGAACCTCAATTAGGGAAGCGAGGCCTCTACCCTACCCTTGGATTAAAAACAAGTCAAAATTCAGTGAAAAACATGATGAATCTTTTAGCATATGCAGATGGTAACCATGATTTGATTGACATTGCAGAAACAATTAAGGTTCCTCTTTGGGATTTAACTGAGACTATTCAAAGCTTAAAAGATGCCAATTTGCTCAAGCAAGTATAATTTAGACAAAAGGAACCACCATTGATTCCGTATGGTAAACAAAATATCGATGCAGACGACATAGATGCAGTTGTATCTGTTCTAAAATCATCGCATCTTACCCAAGGCCCTCAAATAGAACTCTTTGAACAGGCTTTTGCAAAGTATGTTGGCGCTCAATATGCCCTTGCTGTTACCAATGGTACGGCAGGCCTTCATTTAAGTGCTCTCGCCTTAGGAATAAAACCGGGTGATACCGTCATTACATCACCAATAACTTTTGCAGCAACTGCTAATTGTATACGGTACTGTGGGGGGACCGTTGCATTTTGCGACATCGATCCTAAAACATATACTATGGATGTTAACTATTTAAAAAAAATGTTAGAATCAGCGCCACCTAACACCTATAAAGCAGTAATACCCATTGATTATGCTGGTCATCCCTGTGATATTATAAAAATTAAAGATCTCTGTACCGTGCATAATCTTGCCCTTATTGAAGACGCCTGTCACGCCCCTGGTGCTTATGCATTAAATAAAAGTAATCAAAAAGAGTATTGCGGTAATGGAGTCTATGCAGACCTAACTGTATTTTCATTTCATCCTGTAAAGCATATTGCATGTGGTGAAGGCGGAATGGTTACTACCAATAATAAAATTTTATATGACAAAGTATGTTCCCTTCGCAGCCATGGTATAACCAAATCACCAGAAAAACTTTTAGAAAATCATGGTGGCTGGTATTACGAAATGCATGAATTAGGCTATAATTATCGCCTGACAGACATTCAAGCAGCCCTTGGAATATCTCAATTAAAAAAGGCACATGCAAATGTTACACGGCGTAACGAAATCGCTGTCCGGTACAATATAGGGTTTAAGGGTTGCGACATAATTATTCCCTTTATTCAAAATGATTGGCAACACGCTTTTCACCTATATGTAATACAAGTGAAAAACAGAAAAAAGCTCTATGACCACTTACACGATCATGATATTTTAGCACAAGTTCACTATATCCCTGTTCACACACTACCTTACTACAGAGATCAATCACAAGTATCTATGCCAGAATCTGAGAAGTTCTATAGTCAATGTTTAAGTCTACCCATGTTTCCTTCTCTTACCAATCATGAAGTTGATTTTATTATAGAAAAAGTGTGTCAATATCTTAAAACCTAACAACATAGATGAGAAATGAGCTGCATGCCTTCAACTAAACACCAATATGTAGTGGTTATTCGAGCTGATGAATCGACACAAATTGGTTCAGGACACGTTATGCGTTGTATAGCTTTGGGTATTGCATTACTCAAGCATAAATGCACTGTATATTTTATTGGAAACATTCAGAATTCAGGTCTTGTGTTAAAAATAAAAAAATCTGGTATACACTTTATTCATCAAGAAGAAATATATCCTCATACTCAGGATATAAATGATTTCAATCACTTAGCAGAAAGCCTTAATATTGATTGGATAGTACTCGATGGATACCACTTTGACTCGTCGTATCAAAAGTCACTTATGCAGGGGCAATCACAGTTATGTGTCATCGATGACAATCATCATTTAGAACAGTATTTCTGTAACATGATACTCAATCAAAACTCCCATGCCTCCACAATCACATACAAATGTCATAAAAATGTACAACAACTTCTTGGTAATTCCTATGTGTTACTCAGACCTGAGTTTTTGGAATACCAAAAGAAGACTCTATCAGTTAATAACCAACTAAATATACTTATCACCCTTGGAGGCTCTGACCCTAGTAATGCGACTCAAACTATACTCGAAGTACTAAATACAATTCCACAATCGAATTTCACGGCAACAATAGTTTGTGGCCCAGGGTATACATTCCTATCTCAGCTCGAAACTTTTTGTACTTCCATTAGCTTCCCATATACTATTAAAGTGAATACGCAAAACATGCCTGAATTAATAGACACTGCCGACGTCGCTATAACTGCTGCAGGGAGTACCGTTTGGGAGCTTGGATTTATGAAAAAGCCAATGCTTCTTATAGTAACTGCAGAAAATCAACTCAGAGTCGCTCACTCGCTTACACATTATAATATACAGCATATCAACATGCTTAACAGCCCAAAGAAAGATTTAATCCTATCAGCTGTTGAAGATTTTCTATATCACCACCCAGAACATACCAACCCGTTCCACATTGATGGGAAAGGAAGCTATCGAGTCGCACAGGCAATGGTCGATTTATGTAGCCCCCTACCATCCAAGTTACCCCTGCCTTAAAGAGATTTACGACCATGATAGACCAGCATAATACTCAATTAATTAAAAACAAATGGGGCTTCTATTCATTTAACCCAATGCCATCCCAAGAAGACCTTACTCACTACTATGCTGAAAAATATTATCAGGAAGGGCGCGGTAGTTACGAAATTGAATACTCACCGCAAGAACTTAAATGGAAAAAACTTCGCGCATGGCTCATTGCACAATCTGCTCTATCGATACACCCTGATGGCAATACTTTTCTCGATATTGGTTGTGGGGAAGGAGACTTATTACACGAGTTTAATACGAGGGACATCTCAGTAACGGGTATAGATTATAGTAATGTAGGAATTAACAATCTGCACCCAAGACTCATCAAAAACTTCATCCAAGGCGATATTCGACAGCTTATCCAAGGTATTATTACAGATAATACTCATTATGATTTTATCTCATTAATTAACGTTCTGGAACACGTTCCAAGTCCTATAACTTTAATGAAAGACTTTCACTCATGGATGCGTAAAAGTGACCTTCTCATTATTACTGTGCCAAATGACTTCTCTGCGCTACATTCCTATTTGGTAAAACATAATATCACCAAAGACCAATGGTGGGTTGGATACCCTGACCACCTCTCGTATTTTAACAAAGAGAGTATGACTGCTTTTGTTAATGAAATTGGTTTTGAAATTATCAAAGTTGTTGCAGACAATCCTATCGACTTAAATTTATTAAACAATAATTCAAATTATATCGAAGACCGTTCAAAAGGAAAAGCAACTCATCACTTTAGAATTGCAACAGATAATTTTATTGCAGAGATTGACAAAGAACAACTTCTAAAAATCTACACCCTTTATGGTGAAATTGGAATAGGACGAGACCTCACTTTTTATATGCGGAAAGTATAATGAAAATTGCACTTTATTCTGATATCCATGGGAATATGCAATCATTTGTAAATGCTCTTTCAGACATGAAAAATTATACTATTGATCAACATGTTTTTTTAGGTGATATTTGCGGATACTATTATCAACAAATTGAGATATTTAATATTTTGAAAACTATTGATGGGCTCATTGCTGTACGAGGTAACCACGACCAAATCTTTATAGATATTGTTAATGGCAATATACCATTGAGAAAAGAGTATCGGCTTAAATATGGGAATTCAATGGAACACCTGTTGACACAACCATATGAAGAACTATATAACTGGCTTATTTCACTTCCTATTAAATACATTGAACCCAATACATTTATTGCATGCCATGGTGAACTTAAAAACTGCCTTGATGGCTATGTCTATCCCGATACTCCATACGCATCACAACTAGAACATATTTTGGAGCCCTATGTTTTTTTAGGCCATACACACTACCAACTCTCAAAATCGCATGGAAACACTACCATTGTAAATCCAGGTTCACTAGGGCAACCGAGAGATGGCAACCTTTTTTCTTGGGCATTGATTGATACCAATACCAATGAAATTACCTTTAAAACGGTTAAAGGTAATATAACAGAACTATGTCATGAAGTGGAGCAAATGAATGAACAAAACAACTATTTGACCAGCGTATTGGCTCGTCAATCAAATAATAGGGAGCAATAATGCATATTTTAGTAACAGGCGTAAGTGGCGATTTAGGGCAGGCAATTGTTAAATGCCTTCGTCATATGCATAAAGATGTTTTTATTATTGGCTGTGATGCAGTGGCACAATCTATTGGTGCAGTATTTGTAGACGCATTTTATGCCATACCCTATGTTAATGACCCCCGATATTGGGAGGAGGTCAAAAATTTACTCCAAAGATACAGCTGCCAAGCTATTATCCCTGGAAGTGATACAGAAATACAACATATGGCAAAAGCTGTTTTAAACAATACGTTCAATTGTAAGTGTCCCGTAATCAGTCTCTCCGCTCGTGACATAGAATTATTTGGAGATAAATTATTGTGCTATGATACTCTTAAAGACAACATTCCATTAGTATCGTATGTTGATGGCTTAAATTTATCACAAGTACACAATTTTATAAAGAAAAACTCATTCCCCTTTATTGTAAAAGAGCGACTATCATGTGGATCTAAAAGCTTAAAAATTGCCCATACTGAGGAAGAGCTTTTTAAATTCTTAAAAAGTTCAGATAAACCCCTTATTCAGGAGTTTATACCTGGTGATGCAAATGAATACACTATTGGTGCATATGCAGACAATGATACCGTTGAAGCAATCATTTTTCAACGAGACCTAGGCCCCTCTGGCTGCTCATGGTATGCTCAAACAGTTACAGATGATGAAATACTCCAGTACTGTCTAGATATTGTAAAAGTATCAAAAATCCAGGGCGCTTTTAATATTCAAGTAAAAAAAACAGAGAAAGGAGTCTTCTTACTTGAAATAAATGCTCGCTTCTCAAGTCTCGTTGCAGCCCGTGCACTCTGCGGTTTTTGTGATCTTGAATGGTCACTTAAAAAAGCATTATCAATACCTTATACAATTCCTACTCACTACACCCCAATACGATTCCAAAGGTTTTTTGGTGAGGTAGTCGATTATGGTTCAGGTTACACGGGGGTTAAAAATTGGAACCCGCAAACCCATGACTAATACTATTGTAATTTTGGTAAATTTTATCGATTACCTTTATATGATTGTGTTTTAATAAGTTGATCAGATGTGAGGCCTATTTCTAATTCGTCATTAAGTTTATTTACCCAATAATTAACAGTAGTTTCAAATACTTCATCACTCATCTTTGTAAGGTTCATTCTTAAATCTTGACGATCACCCAATTGCATTAGGTACTCCTCTTCATCATGAATAAATCCATTCTCTTTCGCATACTCATAAACTTGAGTATTAGGCTGAGGTAACAAATACCCAGTACTTGGAAATACTCTTAGATCTAAGCATAACTGGTATGTTTTGGCTATTGTTTCAACCGTCTCATTTGGATACCCAAGAACAATTCCCGTAACACAGGTTAAACCCGCTTTTTTAATCAACTCAACTTGTTTGATGAACTGTGTTAAACTCATTTTTTTATTCATATCAAGCAGTATTCTTTCATCTGCTGATTCAAGAGCACCCCCAAGTGAAAGGAGTCCTGATTTTTTTGCTTTAACTAATAATTCAATATCGGAGTCTTCTTTAAATAAATCATTTCTTACATTACAAAACCAATAAATCCCCAAGTCTTCTTCAATTAATTGATCTATAAACTCATTAAACATTCTTTTAGAGGCAAATGTTAAATCATCAGCAAGTGCAACTACATTAATTCCATATTTCTCTTGTAAAAACCTTATTTCAGATATCACATGAGCAGGTGACCGCCTTCGGTATTTCACATCTTTAAAAGAATGGTAACAAAAAGTACACCGTGCAATACACCCTCTGGCTGTACTTATATTCATCATCTTAATTTGGTCTCTTGGTATCGGAACTCCATCGGGAACAGCAAACCTCGATCTCTCTATGTAATGCTCAACATCGAACAGATCATAATCTATCATTGGAATGTCATCAAGATTTTTTATCTCAGGTCGATATCCAGTAAATTGCACCTTACCCTTTCTATTTAAATAAATCCCTTGTACGTCCTCTAAATCTTTTCCTTTCTCCCATGCATCAAGAAGTTCTACAACAGTTATTTCACCTTCCGCCTCAACGGCTACATCTGCAGTTGTTTTGGTTAAAAGTGTTTCAGATACAGAAGATGCCACTGTATTTCCAACTATGATAAATGCATGTGGATTTTTTTCCCGGAGAATTTCAATATATTTTTTTACGTATTTATACCCTGTAACAATACACCCAAGAAGTACAACATCCCATTTACACTCAGACAACTTTGATTGTATCTCTTCATCGGTTGGACGCAATACATCTATATCATATAACTCAAAATCATAGCCAGCGCGCTTAACGGCTGACAACACATACCCTAGTCCAATCGGCAAAAATTTTACTTTTGCCGAAGGCCTCATTGCGACATTAATTGCGAGTATTTTATAGTCTTGCATAACACCCTAAACCACTATTATTGGATTGAATTACTTTACTTCTTAATACGTAGATACACATTTTGAATACACCCATTCTACTTTTAACTGTTAACCATTTTGTAATATATTCTTTATTTTTATTACAACACCCATGTCGGTTCTTCTACAATCCCTTTTACATCAATAATAACAGGCACCCCATTAGACAACCCCCTATAATCATCCATAGTCCACTCTTTAAATTGCTTATGTGCTACCGCTACAATAATTGCATCATAAATACTTTCTGATTCCAATGGGTTTTCAATAATACCATGTTTATAATTCTTTTTATTTTCATGAGCATCTACCCATGGATCATACACATCAACCAAACATCCATATTCATCCTTAAGTTCTTCTATAACATCCACTACTTTTGTATTACGCATATCAGGACAATCTTCTTTAAACGTAACTCCAAGTATTAAAATCCGACCACCTTTTACTTTTTTATCTGCAGCAATTATAGATTTAATCGTTTTCTCTACCACAAAACTACTCATACCATTATTTATCATGCGAGCAGCAAGAATAAGATTCGGTTGGTATCCGTTTTCAGTTGCTTTAAAGGTGAGGTAATAGGGGTCAACACCAATACAGTGTCCCCCTACAAGTCCTGGATACAACTTTACAAAATTCCACTTTGTAGCAGCTGCATCAATAACCTCTTTGGTATCGATACCCATGGTGTCAAAAACATGGGAAAGCTCATTAATCAACGCAATATTTACATCACGTTGAGTATTCTCTATTACCTTAGCCGCTTCCGCCACCTTAATAGATGGGGCCCGATAAGTTCCTGCAACAATTATCTGCTTATATAATGTGTCAATTTGATCAGCGGTCTCTGGAGTAGAACCTGAGGTAATTTTTAATATTTTTGTTAATGTCCGTTCTTTATCCCCTGGGTTTATTCTTTCAGGAGAATATCCACAATAGAAATCCTTGTTATATTCTAATCCCGACCCATTTGTTAGTAGAGGTACACACAACTCTTCGGTCACTCCTGGATACACTGTCGATTCATAGATGACGATGTCACCTTGTTTCAATAGGGGAGCAATTGATTTTGTAGAGTCAATAATTGGCGACAAATCAGGCAGGTTGTTGCTATCAATTGGAGTTGGCACTGTAACAATATAATAGCTGCATTCATTAAGATCAGCCATGTTAGTAGTATAGGTTACATACTCGGCACTCTTCAACTCTTCAAATGTCATTTCATGAGTTATATCTATCCCATTATTAAGATCATCAATTCTTTTTTGATTAATATCAAATCCAATCGTAGGAAACTTGTTTCCAAATGCTATAGCAAGAGGCAAGCCTACATATCCTAAACCTATAATTCCGATTTTATTCTGCATTTTCACCCTGCATAACGATGGTTATTAGGAATATAACTATTCTCTTCTTCAGGCTGGGGTAATATTCGTGAACAATTGCTTATTGATTTTTACATTTTTATTATGAATATTACCAATTACAATTCGGCTATAGAGTATCTTTTTTCACGAATCCAGTTTGGCATGAAGGCCGGGTTAGAAAACATCTCTCAACTATGTAAAAGCCTAGACTCTCCACACAAACGTCTCAAATGCATTCATATAGCTGGTACCAATGGGAAAGGCTCAACGTCCTACTATATCAGTAAATTGCTCATGAGCCATGGCTATACAGTGGGACTTTTTACCTCACCCCACCTTGTCTCTGTTAGAGAACGAATCAGAATCAATGATCAACCAATTTCAGAAGATGACTTAATACAGTATACTCAAAAAGTTGCTTATTGTTCTTCCACCAACTCTCACACCTTTTTCGAAACAGTAACGGCAATCGCCTTCTCGTATTTTGCAGACCAAAACGTAGATTACGCAGTAATCGAGACGGGCTTAGGAGGGCGATTAGACTCTACCAATATATGCAATAGTATAGTAACAGGAATATCAAGTATAGCCCTTGATCATACCAGTATTCTAGGAAATACTGTTAGTGAAATTTTATCCGAAAAACTAGGTATCGCTAAACCGAACATACCAATGGTTATTTCTCCACTCTCAGAAGGCCTTACAACACAAGCCAAAAGCTATTGTAATTCCATAAACGCCCCTTTTTCATCTATTAAACCTGAATCTGTTCACGTTGATAATACATGCACAACTATTAAAACCAATTCAACGATGTACTCCGACCTTGTCTTTAATAATGCCGGCACTCACTACGGCTACAATGCAGCACTTGCACTGACCATTGTGGAAAAAATACATTCACCGTTGTCACCATCTATTGTAAAAAGTGTTTTTGAAACTATACATTGGCCTGCACGCATGCAGCACCTCTACCACAACAGCCAGCTCGCCTATATTCTCGATGGTGCACATAATCCAGCGGGGCTTCGTGCACTCATTACCACTCTAGACTCTTTATACCCCGAACAAACCTTTCCCTTTCTCATCTCTACTCTCGAAGATAAAGACTATCATACTGTAGCTCGGTTAATTGAGCCTAAAGCATCTCAGATTATTATTACTAAAAGTTCACACCCAAAATCAGTATCCCCCGAAATTTTTCAAAAATGTTTCATTAAGCCTGTAATTACATTTCACTCTCAAGTCGAAGCCTTCGAGTATTGCACCTCTCTAAATACACCTGTTATTTGCACAGGCTCTCTCTATTTCATGGGGGATCTTGTTGAACGACTAAAGTGGACCTTTGAAGAACTTGCATGGTTTCGCTCATTAACCCCCGATAGCAACGAAGTGCGCTAATGATACTCACAAAAATACCCCTCAAAATTCGCTAAAAAATGTATCTATTCTTTAATAGAGGCCAGCTTCAAGTAAACTATTTGATGATTAAGGTCGATATGCAGAACAACGGTGAGGTACATAATGACTACAATTAATTTCGCTCTTATCGGGTGCGGAAGAATTGCTTTCAAACATTTTGAAGCAATAGAAAACATCCCAGATGCTCGTATTGTTGCTATTTGTGATAAAAAAGAACCACATGTTAAGCAGATTGCAAAAGAACAAAATTGTGATTGGTATACCTCATTTACTGATATGCTCACTAGAGATGATATTGATGTAGTTGTTATTGCTACTCCCAGTGGATTACACCCCACACATGGAATTCAAGCTGCCCAGGCTGGGAAGCATATTCTTACAGAAAAACCGATGAGTACCAATTATAAAGAAGCTAAAAAACTTATCCGGACATGCGATGAAAACAATGTTCAACTCCATGTAGTACATCAAAACAGACTCAATACCACTATTGACACCTTAAAAAAGGCCATCGACAAAGGTCGTTTTGGTAAAATCTATTCTGTACAAGTAAATGTTTTTTGGACTCGACCTCAAGAGTATTACGACTCATCAAGCTGGCGTGGCACCTGGGAATTTGATGGCGGAGCATTTATGAATCAAGCGAGTCACTATGTTGACCTTCTCGAATATTTAATAGGAGAAGTGGATAGTGTCATGGCCTACACAGCAACATTAGAAAGAAAAATTGAAGCAGAGGATTCCGGAGTTGTCGCTATGAAATTTAGAAATGGCGCCCTCGGCACAATGAATGTTTCTATGCTTACCTATCCTAAAAACCTAGAAGGTAGTATCACGATTCTTGGAGAAACAGGTACTGTAAAAATAGGTGGCGTTGCTGTTAATAAAGTGGATCAATGGGAATTCAAAGATTATGATGATGATGATAAAGTGATCTTTGAGAAATCTTACGATACTCAAAGTGTCTATGGTTTTGGTCATACTGGTTATTATAAAAATGTTATCAGGTCTATTCAAACTGGAGAGGAGCCAGAGGTTTGCGGAAGAAAAGGCCTTAAATCCTTAGAACTTATTCTTGCTATATATAAATCCGCTAAAGAGCAGACGCGAGTCCCCCTCCCGCTGGATCTATAACCTATGTCATTTTTTATTCACGAGTCAAGTATTGTGGACACTAGAGTTACCATTGGATCTGGCACGAAAGTCTGGCATTTTTCTCACATAATGCATGGTGTAACTATTGGTGAAAACTGCTCTTTTGGGCAGAACTGTGTTGTGGGTCCCAATGTAACAATCGGAACAGGGGTTAAAGTCCAGAATAATGTTTCTATCTATGAAGGCGTAGAAATTGAAGACTCTGTTTTTCTTGGGCCATCCATGGTTTTTACCAATGTTACCAATCCAAGAAGCTTCATTATTCGAAAAGATGAATTTCAAAAAACACTTCTAAAAATAGGAAGCTCTATTGGAGCAAATGCTACAATTATTTGTGGGGTGACTATTGGACGCTATGCATTGGTTGGGGCCGGAAGTGTCATAACAAAGGACATCCCTGACTTTGGCCTTGCCTACGGCGTTCCAGCCAAGCTCGTTGGCTGGGTAAGTAAAGCAGGCAATCAACTCAATTTTAAAAACTCTGATAGTGTAATTGACTCAAGTGATGGAAGTCGATATTTATTAAAAAACAACATAGTTATTGAGGAGAATACCTAATCATGGAATTTTGTAACCTGAAGGCACAATATCATACCTATAAAAATGAGATAGACAATGCGATCGCCTCAGTTATTGATTCCACCCAATTTATTGGGGGTTCTCTAATTCAAGATTTTGAAAAATCACTTTCCACATTTACTGGATCTCACGCAGTCACCTGTGCAAATGGTACTGATGCCCTGCAAATTGCACTCATAGCAGCAGGAGTAAAATCTGGAGATGAGGTTATCACCACTCCCTTTACTTTTATTGCTACCGCAGAGGTGATTGCCATCATTGGAGCAACCCCTATTTTTGTAGATGTTGACCCAGTAACCTTTAACATAGACCCTGTACGAATTGAATCGGTGATCACTGAAAAAACATCCGCTATTATTCCAGTAAGTCTCTTTGGACAGCCTTCAGACATGGATGCAATCAATAGCATTGCAAAAAAATACTCATTAGTGGTTATTGAAGATGGGGCTCAAAGCTTTGGCGCTCAATACAAAGGTGTTCGCAGTGGCAATCTCAGTCCTATAGCTACCACTAGTTTTTTTCCTGCAAAACCACTCGGCTGCTATGGAGATGGTGGTGCACTCTTTTGTCAAGATACTACTCTTATAAATCGAGTCAATCAAATAAAAAATCACGGACAGGCTCAACGATACCATCACTCCATAATTGGAATAAACAGTCGACTTGACACACTCCAAGCGGCAATTTTAAATGTAAAACTCAATCATTATTCCGAAGAGCTCATACAGCGACAAAGAATTGCTGATTATTATACTGAATTGCTTCAGTCATACCCTGTCATTACACCCAAGCTCCCCGCTAACCGAACGTCAGCCTGGGCCCAATACACAATTCGGTCGTCAGAGCGCGACACCCTCAAAAAACGTCTCATGGATTCAGAAATACCTATTGCGGTTCACTACCCAATACCACTTCATTTACAAGAAGCCTTTGCCTACTTAGGTCATACCCAAGGCGATTTCCCCATCGCAGAACAACTCAGTCAAGAAGTTTTAAGTCTTCCCATGAGCGCTTTTATTACCCCTGCTGAGCAAGAACAAGTCATTAGTGCATTTGATAGGTAAGATCCCCCTTCCAATAACGAATCAATACCGCTCATCTTATACCCACTGGTATGCTTCTTGATCAATAATTCACCAAGTTTTATCTGCTAATTTATCACAGAACATTCCCATCGTACTTATAAATTCCTATTATAGTACAACCAATCCATATACACCTAAGCTTCTCGGCTATTTATTATGCTTACCCAGTTTAAAGAGACATTTACAAAGATTAACCTCGCGAATAAAAACTCTGAGTTCAGGCAATACAGAGAGCGGCATAATCAGATATATGGTGTAATTATGGCATTTGTTGGCCTCACAATGGTGCTAGGCTTTCATTACCAAGATATTATTACCGATCTTCCCAATAAATATGAGCTTCTCAAAACTAGGGTATTCGCAGCAACGGTGCTCGCTATAGTTGGGGTCTTGATCTATCGCAGCAAGTCAGCAGCCCGTACCAATACCTATATTATGTCAGCTTTTTACATCACCACTTTTTTTATTGGGTATTGGACCAATCAATCGGGAGGTATCCATAACTCCTACTGGTATGGCATTAACTTCATACTACTCTTTTGGCTTATGTTTATGCAGTTTCCCTACAAAAAGATTGTTTTCCATGGTGCACTCTATATTTTACTTTTCTGGATCATAATTTTTAGTGTGGAGGTCAGTCCGGTTACAACTGAGCGTTTTATTGAGATCAATCTGCTCTTTTTAGGCACCCTCTTAATAGGGGCTACAAAATCTATCGTCACTAACCTTGATTCCATTGAACTTTTTGAAAAACAGTCTACCCTTACCCAAGAAGTCCTGCGTACCGAAAGGCTCCTTCTGAATATTCTCCCTGATACAATAGCACAAAAGCTCAAACAGAAAAGTCAAAAAATTGTTGAGACCCATGACCTTATAACGGTACTTTTCTCAGACCTTGTAGGATTTACCCGCCTCTCTCAAGAGCATCCTCCAGAACTAGTTGTCGCTATACTCAACTCCATTTTCTCAGGTTTTGATACTCTGTGCGAAAAGTATTCTCTTGAAAAAATAAAAACTATTGGTGACTGTTATATGGTTGTCGGTGGCGCACCTCAATATACAACCAGTCATACCGAACGCACACTCCTCCTTGCTCAAGAGATGCTTGATGTTGTTGCTCAGGTCAACATCGAGTATCAACTCTCCCTACAAATTAGAATTGGGATCCATACGGGCCCCGCAATCGCCGGGGTCATAGGAAAAAGAAAGTTCTCCTATGATATTTGGGGAGCAACAGTAAACATCGCTAATAAACTTGAAAAATACAGTAAGCCAAACCAAATACTCGTATCCAAATCAGTCACTGAGCAGTGTAGTATTGGGTTTACCTATAGTGATGCCCACTCAATAAGTATCGACAGTGAAGACTCTATCGATACTTATTTTTTAGAGGTCGCGTAATGATAGCGGCACTTGCACAAGCTTTTAAAGAGGTCAACAAATACAATCGGGACCAATCGTTTGCCCTTTACCGTGAACGTCACCTGAGATATTATGGTCTCGTTGTCACCATTGTTGCTACAATGCTCATCATTGGCCTCCACATTCAAGAGTACCTTACCGAAGGTATGGATGCCGCAGTACTCCTTAATGTTCGCATCATTGGTGGTGCATGCTCTATATTACTCACTATCGGGCTCTTACTCACCCGAAAACCTCGGTATACTAAGTTTTTTGTTTTTGCAGCATTTTACATTGCCGCCGTCTACTGCGCCTACCTCACCCATTACTCTGGCGGAATAGAAAGTTCCTATTGGTTCCGTATGAACCTCCTCATACTCTTTTGGACCCTTTTTATCCCTCTCAGTTATCGCACTATCATTATTCACAGTTTTATCTACATGGCCATTTTTTGGATAGTTGTATGGCTCAACTCTAATTACTCCTTTTTTGCAGCGCGAGTACTCGAAATTAACAGCTTGCTCTGCGGATCAATTATCATTGGCTCAGTAAAATCACTTTCCACAAATATTGTTACTCAAAAAATTTACCTCAAACACTTCTCGATTGAAAACGAGATTAAACGTTCTGACTCTCTTCTCTACAATGCCTTCCCCAAAAAAATTGCAAATCGGCTTAAGAATGGTGAAAAAAACATTGTAAACAGCTTTGATGATGTCAGCGTCATGTTTGCCAACCTTTCAGGGTTCACAAAACTCACTCGTGAACGTCAGCCATCCCAAGTAGTAAATCTTCTCGATACTTTCTTTACTGACCTTGACGAACTCTGTGAAACCCATGGACTCGAAAAAATTAAAACCATTGGCGACTCATACATGGTTATTGGAGGAGGCCCCCTTCCTGCTAAAGATCACTTAGAACGCTGCATTAGCTTTGGTAGGGATGTATTGAAATATGTTGAGAGCCTCAATAAAGAGTTTAAAACAGACCTCGGAATACGAATTGGTATCGACACCGGTAGTGCTATTGCCGGTATTATTGGCACCCACAAATATACCTATGATTTTTGGGGTACCACCATCAATACGGCCAGTCGAATGGAGTCTCATGGTGTACGGAACCGCATTCAAGTGACCCAGTCCGTCGTAAACAAAACGAAAAAGATCTTTGCATACAGCCCTCGGGGATATATCCCTATTAAAAATAGAGAGAGTATGAAAGCATGGCTCCTTGAAGGACTTGTACCCACTGAGATAACCACTTAAGTACACCTCTCAGAGTTTCTTAACTACTTGAACAAAAAAAGGAACCTCTATTGAAGTTCCTTAGTAATTATGTTTTTTTGTTTTGAAACACCGGGTATCTATTAAAAACCGAAGTACTCTAACATTAATGAAACCCTTGCTTTCATCTCATTTCGAGGAGTGATAAAGTCAAGAAATCCTTTTTTCTCTACAAATTCTGCTGATTGAAATCCTTCAGGGAGATTCTGCATAATAGTCTCACGAATAACTCGTGCACCAGCAAATCCAATAAGTGCTCCAGGTTCAGCAATATTAATATCACCAAGCATTGCGAAAGAAGCAGTAACACCACCCGTTGTTGGATTGGTACATACTGACACAAAAGGAAGTTTTTGTTCAT
The DNA here is from genome assembly GCA_051532035.1 of Fibrobacterales bacterium. Lineage (GTDB taxonomy): Bacteria > Fibrobacterota > Fibrobacteria > Fibrobacterales > JAOPTW01 > JAOPTW01. The sequence continues at coordinate 263,378 of JAOPTW010000015.1, forward strand.
TCATACGAGCAAGAAATGCTGATGTTTTTGCCATCTGCATCAAAGAGAGCGCTCCCTCTTGCATACGCGCGCCACCAGAAGCAGAAAGAATAATTGCAGGAGTCTTAAGTTCAAGAGCTTTTTTAAATACACGAGCGATCTTCTCGCCTTCGACAGATCCCATTGAGCCGCCAACAAAAGCGAAGTCCATAACACCAATTGCAACCTTACTGCCGTTCATTTCACCGACACCAGAAACAACCCCATTTTTACGGCCTGTCTTAGTCATGGCATTATTTAAACTATCTCTATATTTTTTCTTAGCATTAAATTTTAACGGATCATTCGCTTCAAGATTTTCGTCCATCTCAAAGAACGTCCCTTCATCAATTAAGATATTGATATATTCCATTGCTGGAATTTTAAAATGATAAGAGCAGTTAGGACATACTGATGCTGTTTTCTCGAGTTCTTTTTTATAGACTACTTCTTTACAATCATCACATTTTAACCAGAGATTTGTAGGGGTATCCCGTTTTTCTGTGGTTGCTACACCTGACTTTGATCGTTTAAACCATTCCATGAAGAGTTCCTTAATTTATTGCAGAGTAAAAGTAATAAAAACCCCCAATTGTTCCCACAACTCGGGGCAAATTGCACTATTTTAGACGTTTTTCAGCCTCTTTTAGCTGATTTTCGACAGATTTCTCACCAGTCCCACCCGCTATATTTCTTCGATTAACCGAAAACTTATAGGTTATTTTGGCTCGTGTCTCTGCTGCATTAGGTACATCTTTCCAATCTTCATCTGAAAGGTCTAAAAATGAGCAGCCTGCCTTAACTGATTTTCCAATGAGCGTCCCTACAATATGATGGGCGTCTCTGAACGGAATTTCAGCTTCAACTAATAGATCCGCCAAGTCAGTAGCAAGGAGCGCTGGATCCATCTTCTTATACATCGTTTCAAAATTCCACGTAGCAGTCTTAAGAGCCCCTTCCATCACCTCTAAAATAACTTTGATCTGTTGCACTGAATCAAACACAGGGAGTTTATCTTCTTGAAGGTCCCGCGAATAACACAGTGGCGCACCTTTAACAATAGAAAGGAGTGCCTGAAGGTTTCCAAAAAGTCGTCCCGCTTTACCTCGTATAAGCTCCATCGAATCGGGGTTTTTCTTTTGAGGCATAATACTACTCCCCGATGAAAATGCATCGTGAAGAGTAAGAAATCCAAATTCGACTGTAGACCAGGTCACAAAATCTTCTGCATAGCGACTCAACGTTGACCCGATTATCGATATATTCGAGACCAACTCAAGCGCAGAATCTCTATGTGTCGTCGCATCAATAGAGTTTTTAGAGATTTCAGGGAATCCCAGTTTTTGAGCAACGAGCTCACGTTCGTAAGGAAATGCCGAACCTGCAAGTGCGCCAGACCCGAGCGGGAGTTCATTGTGGAGCTCAAGAAAATTTTGAAATCGTTTTTTATCTCTATCGAGTACCCAAAAGAGCGAGAGAATATAATGAGAAAAAAGTATTGGTTGCGCCTGCTGTACATGAGTGTACCCCGGCATAATCTCATCTTTATAATCCGAAGCAATTGCAAATACTGTTTGTTGTAATGAAGCAATAAGCTCTATAATTTCGACAACTCGGTTTCTCTGATAGAGTTTGAAGTCGGTTTGCACCTGATCATTACGACTCCGACCTGTATGAATTTTTTTCCCGAGATTCCCAATACGTTCGGTAAGAATTCGTTCTACCGCCATATGCACATCTTCATCATTTTCATTAAAGAGGTCTTTACCTGCCACTATATCGGCATAGACCTGATCGATATTTTTCTCAATAATTTCCAACTCATCTTTTGTAAGAACCCCTGATTGTACCAAACCAGAGCAGTGAGCTTTTGTCCCTTCAACATCTTCATACACCATGGTTAAGTCAGATTCAAGAGAGAAACTGAGTGCTTCCATTGATTTTGCCATTGACGCTTCAAAGCGTCCTTCCCACATTTTTTCTTTCATAGGTTCCTCTAAATTTCTATTGCTATGAGCTGTAGTTGAATAGTTCGTCTACCACGAAACCTATTCCAGGTTACGGAGTAGGCAATCGCACTAGCATGCCCCACATCATTTAAGGTTTCACACAGATGGCCAAGTCCAAATCCAATACAGGGTATTGAAACTCCTCTCTGCGACAGTTCTATTTTTAGGTGACTTTCACCAACCACTCGGCACTCATAGCCCACACTCACATTTTTACTATAAAAGAGCGGTAGCGCATTATCAGTACCAAAGGGTTCAAAGCGCTGTAACCAACGCATAGTCTCTTCATTTATTTCATCAAAGGTGAGGGAGACATGAGGCTTAATATAATTAAACTCGGGTGTCGTTAAGGCCGCCTCACTTGCACACTCATTCACAGAACGCCTAAAGGCTTCTAAGTTTTCACGCTTAATTGAATATCCCGCAGCCATTTTATGGCCACCCCATCTTTCAAGAAGGTCTTTTGACTTTTCGAGGGCCTGATGCCAATCAAATTCTCCAATACTCCGCGCTGACGCCACTGCAACACCATCATCACCTATAGATAGTACACTTACCGGGCGGTTAAATCGATTAACTAATTTTATCGCTGCAATACCCAATACGCCCTGGGCCCATTGTTCTCCCCACACCACCAACACTTTTGCATCGATCAATTCTGGGTTCCCCTCAACTTGTGCAATAGCTTCTTCGGTTACCTGTTGGTCCAAAGAGCGACGAAGGGCGCTATCTGTTTTAAGCTGAGCCATTAGACTCTGAGCTTCAGCAGCTGTTTCACTTATCAACAGTTCTAATGCTTTATCTGGTTTTCCTACTCGACCTGCAGCATTTATCAAGGGGGTCACTTTATAGAGGAGATCTTTACTACTCGGATACTCAGCATCAAGAGCGGCCTCGGCAACCAGTGCCGCCACCCCAGGAAAAGAAGAATTAAACATTTGACGCATACCGTGTTTAATAAATATGCGATTTTCTCCAAGGACCGAGACCATATCAGCCAAAGTTCCAAGTGCAACAAATTCTAGATACTTATCAAGGCCTGCAATATTGAGTTTATCAGCGACACACGTTAAGAGTTTATAGGCAACTCCAACCCCAGAAAGGTGATTAAAAGGATAAGAGCAGATAGATTTATGAGGATTAACGACCGCATCAACATCAGGAGATTCATCTCCCTCTTGGTGGTGATCAAGGACCACAACCTTCATACCTAAATTTTTGGCAAAGGCCAATTCATCATAGGCAGTAATTCCAGTATCTACGGTGACAATAGTCCGAGCGCCTTCATCATAGAGCTTTTGAATATTGGGGATAGATACCCCATACCCATCAGAAAACCTATTGGGTAAATACCAAGTAATATTAGAAAAGCCACACTCTTTGAGTCCCCGAAAAAGAAGGGCGGTACCAGTAATACCATCGACATCATAATCCCCGTGAATCGCTATACGGCTCCCCTCTTCGAGCGCCTCCATCACAACCGCTACTGCTTTATCCATATCATGAAGCAGATAAGAATCATAGGGCTCATTTTGCGCTGCAAGAAAAAAGGAGCGGGCAGCTTCGGTATCGGTAATTTTAAAAGCAGTCAAGAGCTGTGCAACAAACAAAGGCGCTTTCATCGCTCCGGCAAAACTAACAATCGTCTCATCACGAACGGCTTCAGGTTTAACTATTTTTTCAATCAACTCGTATTCCTCTATACCAAATCAAGACCCAGACTCCCGAGTACAAACGTAGGGTTTGCATTACTAAAAAGTCTGTGTCTGTAGTGTATTACTTGCGACATCGCTTTCTGAATAGCTTCTTGATTTGGAAAGCTTTCAACAATTGCACTGAGCTCATCCCGAATATCACTGTTACGAACTGAGTGAGCGAGATCATTTGATTGTATCAGAAAAAGATCGTGTAGCAGTATATACAAAAAATCACAATGCGATAGACTCTTCTCCTCATCATATTTAAGGGCTTGAACCTGTTTTAACAATTGTGGAAACCGACCAGATGCGGCATCTTTAAGATAAGAAAGAGCCTCTTTACGAATACTTTTATAGTCACCTGCAATCAGTGCCATCGCTTGGCCAGGGGCACCATTTGACAAATTACAGAGGAGCTCTCGATCATCGACCTCATACTCAAACTGAGCAAGAACCCGCTCCATCTCATCTTGATCCATTGAGGGGACACGTACCTGGAGGCACCGAGACAGAATAGTGGGTAATATTGTTGCTCTACTCGATGTAGTCAGTATGAAGTAACAATTGTTGGGTACTTCTTCGAGTACTTTAAGAAGTGCATTGGTGGCGCTCTTATTCATTTTATCCGCTTCGGGAATAAAGAGCACCCGATTCTCTTTATCTTTGTAAGAAAGTTGGCCTTTAAGTTCTCGCACCATTGGTACCCCAATATATGACTTAGGCGAGATAATACTTATATCGTAAGGGTTTTCTATAAAATGGGGAACTACCCGGCGTATCGCATCATTGCGATGCTGTGGATTATTAAAGTCTTCACTGCTACTTTTCTTAATAATGGGGGGAAGCCAAATAAAGTTTGGCCCCTCTTCTTTTTTGGCACATTGACAATTAAAACACGTTCCACAAGGCCGCACCTCGGGGTCAGTACACTTTAAAATAGTCCCAAGCTTAAGAGCAAGGGCCTTTTTACCAACACCTGGTTTACCTTCAATCAAAATAGCTTGGGGAAAACTTCCACTCACTAATGCGTGGTGTAAGGTCCCCCACACTTCTGTTTGATTTTTAGTAATATCAACTTCAATTTTCATCACTTACCTGCGGGCACTCTTGAGCCACTGCATGGGATCTATATTTTTGACCCCTTTATTAATTTGAAAAAAGAGCTTCGGTCCATTATATGAATCCTCATCTCCGATACTTCCAATTTCTTGACAGACAGATAATTTCTGTCCACTTCTCACTGACACCGTATTCAAGTGCCCATATACCGAATAAAAAGATGCCCCGTGATCTATGACAATTCCCGTTCCATGACCGGGTAGTTTACCGACCATCACCACTTCACCCGAAGTGACACTTTTTACAGGAGTTCCCAATTTACCGGCAATCTCAATACCCAAATTACGGGTTTTCGTCTTAATTTTGGGGTCAATATGGATCCCATATTTAGAAATTATCTTACCGGTTACGGGCCAGCATTTGCGATTATTTACTTTTTCAACACGTTCTTTCTCGGCTAAATCACGCCTCAACTTCTTTTTAAGCTCTGTCACCTTTTTCTTATTTTTCATTTTTTCGGCACGAGCAATCTCTTTCTTCCGTTTTTCCGCTCGCTTCTGAGCCTTTCTTTTCGCTTCAGCTATCCGTCTCTGACGTTTTTTCTCTAGTTTCTGGACAATTTTAGTGATTAACCGCTGATTATCTTCAAATTCTTTCAATATCTTCTCTTGAAACTCTCGGTCACTCTGAATTGCATCTAAAGAGCTTTTTTGCTCTTTCTGCTGTTCTAGTAGCTCATCAAAGGCATTTTTCTGTTCTGATGCAGCCATTTCTATTTCGCTCAATCGACCAGTCAATTTCTCACGATTCTCGTGAAGCTCATCTTGAGACTGAATATATTTCCGAATCATCTCTTTATCATACCCAACAACCCTGCTCATGTAGTACCAGTTCTCAAAGAGGTCTGTCGATGATTTACCTCGTAAAAAGAGTTCCCAAAAGCCTGGTTCTCCCTTTTTATACATGGCGCGCAACCGCTTTTCAAGCAACTTTTTTTGATGAGCAATACTGATTGTTATAGAATCTATTGTGGTCTCAGTCTCATAAAGAGAAAAGTTGAGGAGCCGTTCTTTGTCCTTTAATTTCTGAATGAGAAGTTCATTGCGGTAGATACTCTGCCCAAGAAGCGTGATCTCTTGAAGCACCCCTTTCTCTCTCTTTTTAGCATCAGCAATCTCAGCCTTTTTCTGTGTAAGCTCTTTTTGAATGAGAGCGAGCTCTTTTTTACGTCGTTCAATATCTCGATCAAGGCGAGTTGATCCACCCTGAATACTCCCCACAAACAGCAGGAGTACTGATATCCCAATGATAACTGACTTACTCATGCGTTATACGCTTCCGCATTTTTCATATAGTCATGTACCACTCTGAAACTGGTAACGCCACCAAGAATTGCAATACCAACAGTTACCCAGGGTAGTGCCGAGAGTGAGATAGTCAAAGTCGAAGCAAACTCGGGAAAGAGAAAGGTAAACGCCCAAGTGATCCCATACCATGCTGAAAGGGCAAAAACAGCACCAGCAATCCCTTGAAAGAACCCTTCTACGACAAAGGGAAATTGAATAAATGATTCACTTGCCCCACAGTAATGCATGTTCTCTACTAAGATCTCTCTCGAAAAAAGCGTCAACCGAACGGAGTTACTAATAATAAGCCAGAGCATTACAACCAATCCAATAGAGATAACCAGAGACCAAAAATAGAAGGTGGACTTCCATTCCTCAATAAGCTCGATGGTGTCGAGAGATGAACTCACGGTCTCAACTTCTGAAAATTTCTCTAGTTTATAGACCAATTTTTTCATATTGATCAAATTTTGCAACTTGCCCCCAGGGTAGATTTTAAATGATGACGGAAGGGGATTTACATCTAAATCTTCAATCATTTCATGGCCAAATTGAGCGATAAAGAGCTTTTTAGCACTCTCTTTTGATATATAAGTGACAGAATCGATATTGCCAATGCGGAGAAGTTCCTCGCCAATAATGGGAGCATTGTCTATGTGGTGATCAAAAAGAAATACCTCTAACTGAAAATGATCCGTGACTCGATTCGAGTAATCATACCCCAGCACCAGTAGCTGTATCGTCCCACCCAATATAAAGGCGCAGAGAAAAATGGTCAATATAGACGGCAGCAGTATCATTCTGTGTTGCATTATACTGCGAAAAGACTCCCGAACTAGATAGAGAATGGATACCTCGCTTTTCTACTTACACTCTGACAAAAGATACCTTTTTACAGAAAAAGCACCAACAAATACTATTTTTGTGATACACCAAGGATAATTATGAAGAATCTTACCTTAAAATTTGCAGCCTTTTTCTGTGCCATATTACTTTGGTTCTACGTGATGTCCGAGCGGCAGTACACCTATACCGCTGAGCTCCCGGTAATTACCCAAAATATACCACGCACTATGGCTCTCATGAATCAGTTCCCCAAGACGATCAAGGCAGAAATTAAAGGCAAAGGAAAAGATCTCATATTGAATAAAGAGGCTCCCGGCCACTTTCTCTTTGATCTTGCGCATTTAAAGCTGGGGAAAAACACCATCGACCCACATAAACGTCATTTCATGAAACCCCCTACGGGCGGCGATGTGACTCTTATAACTATTTTTAACGATGAAAGCATTGTGATCAGCGCCGAAACGAGAATATCAAAACGTATTCCTGTTCGTAATAGAGTGACTATCGAGCCTGCACCCAATTTTATTCTTAGTAAAGAACCGCTCATCTCACCAAAACATATCACTATATCCGGTGCCCGCAGCTTAGTAACGAAACTTTTTGAAATACCAACAATACCCCTCACCTTGAGTGCCCTGAATCACGACACAACTATGCACGTTGCCCTCTCCCCACTTCCGAGCCTTATTGAACAGAAAGAGAATCAAACCGAAATAGCTATTGCTATTGAGCCTCTGCGTATTAAACCATTCTCTGACATTGCCGTTTCACTGCTGAATACTCCAAAAGATTCATTGACGTATCGACTGGAACCAAACAGTGCCTCAATCACTATTACCGGGGCAAAGAGCATCCTCGAAACGCTGACTCCCGATGACATTACACTCTTTATTGAGTACAATCGCTTTAACATAGAAAACAAAAAGAAATTGAATCCAACAGTAAGTATTCAGGGTGAGATCCAATCTTTCGACCTCGACCCTAAAGAATTTGAACTCCATATAGATTCAATAACCATTCAGGATACCTTGATATGATTACCCTTGGCATAGAAAGCTCATGTGATGAAACAGCCTGTGGCATCGTCGATGACACCCTTAAAGTATACGCAAACTGTCTCTATTCTCAGATCAAAGAACACCGCTCTTTTGGAGGCGTTGTCCCTGAAATTGCAGCGCGAGCACACCTCGAAAAAATATCTGCAATAGTCGATGAGGCACTCACTACATCAGGCCTTACCATCGATGACATCGACCAAATTGCTTATACCCGTGGCCCTGGATTAATGGGCCCGCTTCTTGTAGGTGCATCATTTGCAAAGGGCCTTGCCCATGACCTCCAAATTCCGAGTATTGGTATTAACCATTTAGAAGGGCATATTGCTGCGGTGTTCCTCAGCAACCCAGGGATTCAAGCGCCTTTTTGCTGCCTTACCGTTTCAGGTGGGCATACGGAGCTCACCTTGGTTAAAGAAAACTTTGAGTATGAACTCCTTGGTCGCACCCGTGATGATGCCGCTGGCGAAGCATTTGACAAATGTGGAAAACTCCTTGGCCTTGGCTACCCTGCAGGCCCCCTCATGGGGAAAACTGCCGACGGCGGCAACAGAAAGTTTGTGCGCTTCCCTCGAAGCTTTGCGAAACAAGATACTGGTGAATTTTCATTCTCTGGGCTCAAAACATCGGTTCTCAGATACGTTCAGGATAATAGTGAAGCGTTCATTCAAGAGAACCTCAAAGACATCTGTGCATCACTCGAAGAGGCCATTGTCGATATTTTGAGTGAAAAAAGTATGTGGGCCCTTAAGAAAACAGGCCTTGACCGTATTGTGGTGTGTGGGGGCGTTTCGGCGAATCGACATTTACGAAAAAGAATGGAAATTTTGGGCAACCGCAATAAATTTACCGCTTTTTTTCCCGATTTTGAGTATTGTACTGATAATGGTGCTATGATTGCAGCAATTGGACAGCTCAAAACGAACTCAAATATGTTACATTTAACTGATGATACAGTAACCCCATGGTTGGAGCTTGGAAAGTAATGCTTATTAAATGCCTCATACTCGTACTTACCTGCACAATGACTATCGCTTTTGCAGAGCAAAGTGATTCTCTTACTGCAGATACGTTAATGCAACCACTTGGGGCACCTCAAGCGCAGGCGATGCCAGAGCTCAAAAATGAAGCGACTACTGATACCACCATTAATATTATGGAAGAGTTTGAAATTTTTGGTGATGACAATCAGTCTTCAATTTTCATACTAGGATTTGATAATTCTGAACTCGACAAAGAAATACAGGAACAGATCATGCTCCGAAGCTTTTCTAAAGATCTCTATTTTATGCAAAATATTGATCGTGAAGAGTTCGAATCACAAAGAAATCTCCGCTCAAATATTTATTCTGAATTCAATCATTCAGATTTTGACATTCCGGATGAAGGCTCAGAAAAACCTTCAGTAGTTGAGTAACACACCACTACCCACTCTACATCAGCACATCAATACCTGCGTTTTTTGAATAAAATAGCCATAGACCATGTTTTCTTTCACTTTATTTCTTTTTTTGAAAGTTTTCCCTAAAGGTTTTCCCAATCCTCCCGATAATTTTAAGGAGGACTTCATATCCTCAACCTTTAATGCAAAAAAGATACTCGTTTACGGAAATAATACGAATATCACCAATACACGGAAGTACACATCTTTATAAACACGGAGGTTTATAATGCGTATCAATCATAATATCAATTCGTTGATAACACAGAACGCGCTTGCTCATGCGAATGGCAAAATGGGCGAATCACTACAAAAACTTTCTACCGGACTCAGAATCAATACTGCAGCAGATGATGCCGCAGGACTCTCAGTATCGGAACAATTACGTTCACAAATCAGAGGCCTCGGCCGGGCAAAAGCTAATGCGCAGGATGGTATCGCACTCCTGCAAGTAGCGGAAGGCGCGGCAAATGAGATTTCTGAAGTACTGCAAAGAATGAGAGAACTCTCAGTACAAGCAGCAAATGATACATTAACCTCAACTGACCGTGGATACCTCGACCAGGAGTTTAGTTCACTTGCTGCAGAAGTCGATAGAATCTCCAATAGTTCTCAGTACAACGGACAAACACTCATTGACGGGGGCTCAAGTTCTTTTGGTGTAAGCGGCTCATCATCATCTGTTCTTCATATTGGGGCAAATGCTACTACTTCGGATAGTATAAGCATCTCAATGAGTGCCCTTACCACTGGATCTCTAACCATATCAACATCAGGAACAGGTGCAGTCGGCGTTTCAACTCAAGCATCTGCACTCACCGCAATATCATCAATAGATACTGCAATCACCTCAGTGAATACCATGAGATCTGATGTTGGTGCCTATGTGAATAGACTCGAACATGCAATCAACAATCTCGCCAATCAGGAGTTCAACACACAAGATGCGGAATCACGGATTCGTGATGTGGATTTTGCTTCAGAATCAACCGAGTTCACCAGAACTCAGATTTTGACCCAATCATCTGTCTCTATGTTAGCGCAAGCAAATACTGCTCCGCAGTCTGCTCTTGCACTCCTCAATTAAAAGTACCCTACAATACACCAATACCTGATACGCAGGTATTAACTCCGAAGGCCGAAATGAATATTTCGGTCTTTTTCGTTTTTCTTTTTACTCTTTCATTTTTCTCTAAAGTTTCATTTCCTATAAAACGATATTATAAATGCATTAAAGGTTGATGTGTATTTCCGTACACGAATCTTTTTAGAAAGGCCCGCTCCGTTTGGGCTTTTTTAATTTCCACCCTTATTCTCTCAAAAATACCCATCTATCTTCTTTTTTATATATGCCTCATATGAAGCCCATTGAGCGTTTTTTCAGATTAAAAACAATTCTTGATATTTTTTATGAAAAAAACATTAAAGATTTCAGTAAGCCTCTCCGAAATATGAAATAGGAGTTAATACAGGCTGTTACGGAGTATCAATCCAGACCAGTCCCAAACACAAAAACCGCCACATGGATGTGGCACAAATGCATAGAACACTGCATGGTGTAGGGCCACTGCTTTGTTCATATATAAACATGGAGGTTTATCATGCGTATCAATCATAACATCAATTCACTTATAACCCAAAATGCACTTGCGAATGCAAATTCAAAAATGGGTAAATCACTCGAAAAACTTTCAACGGGACTCAGAATCAATAGAGCCGCTGATGATGCCGCGGGACTCTCAGTTTCTGAACAGTTGCGCTCCCAAATCAGAGGTCTAGGTCGTGCGAAAGCCAATGCACAAGATGGTGTCGCACTTCTTCAAGTAGCTGAAGGTGCGGCGAACGAGATGTCTGAGATTCTACAAAGAATGCGAGAACTCTCGGTTCAAGCGGCGAATGACACTCTCACCTCAACAGACCGCGGTTACCTCGATCAAGAGTTCACAGCACTTGCTGCAGAAGTAGACCGTATCTCGAGCAGTTCACAATACAATGGACAAACGCTTATTGACGGCGGAACCAACTCATTTGGCGCTTCAGGATCTGCATCATCAATACTCCACATTGGGGCAAATGCAACATCTGCTGATAGCCTCACCATTTCGATGACCGCACTTACCTCTGGTTCACTCAGTTTAAGTACGAGTGGCACTGGGGCTGTCGGTGTTTCAACACAGTCTGCGGCAATAACAGCAATAACAACACTCGATACTGCAATTGCTTCGGTAAACTCAATGCGTTCAGATATTGGCGCCTATGTGAATAGACTTGAGCATGCAATGACTAATATTTCGAATCAAGAATTCAACTCACAAGACGCTGAATCGCGTATTCGTGATGTGGATTTCGCATCCGAGTCAACTGAGTTCACCAGAACCCAAATATTGACTCAGTCATCTGTTTCAATGTTGGCACAAGCAAATGCAGCACCACAAAGTGCACTTGCTCTTATCGGATAATTGAGTACGTACACTTTTTAAAAAGAACTTTAATGCAGAAGGGGGCTCGTAATAGCCCCCTTTCTTATACTCACAAAATATATAAAGCCAGAACGCATCACTCATTATCATCGTTAACATCAAGTCCCGCCTAAGACTATACTCAAGGCTTTACTTCAGGATCTTAAAAAATTTCCAATTTTTTAGAACCCCTATTACTTTTTTTCTAAAGATCCACTTCAACTATTACCGATACATTTACTAGAGACCCTTATGCCACACGGAAGTGGCAGAAACGCAAAACACGGAGGTTTACCATGCGTATTAATCACAACATCAATTCACTTATTACTCAGAATGCTCTCGGTGCCGCAAATAACGGACTTGGAAAATCTCTGGAAAAACTCTCAACCGGTCTACGGATTAACCGCGCAGCAGATGATGCAGCAGGACTCTCTGTTTCCGAACAATTAAGAACACAAGTACGTGGTCTAGGTAGAGCAAAATCAAATGCCCAAGACGGCGTTGCACTCCTACAGGTTGCTGAAGGTGCTGCTAATGAGATCTCTTCAATCCTACAACGAATGAGAGAACTCTCGGTTCAATCGGCGAATGACACCCTTACTTCTACTGATAGATCGTATCTACAGCAGGAATACGTTGCGCTCGCAGATGAAATCGACCGTATTGCAAATGCGACTCAATACAATACTCAAACACTCATAGGTAATGGCGCGAATGCATTTGGTACCAGCGGATCATCATCTTCAATCCTTCACATTGGTGCAAATGACAATGTTGGCGTTGATAATATCACAATGTCTATTGATGCCCTTACTACTGGGTCACTCGGTATTTCTACCGGATCAGGGGCAGGAGCTGGAACTACTATTGGTGTTTCAACACAGGCATCTGCAATGTCTTCGATCACCGCAATTGATACCGCAATTACATCAGTGAATACCATGAGATCAGACATGGGTGCCTATGTAAATAGACTTGAACATGCGATGAATAATATTTCGAATCAAGAGTTTAATACTCAGGACGCAGAATCACGAATCAGAGATGTAGACTTTGCAACAGAATCAACCCACTTTACCAAAAATCAGATTCTCACTCAATCATCTACTTCGATGTTGGCACAAGCAAATGCAGTTCCACAAGGAGCACTCGCTCTTATTGGATAACACAATTAACTCAATACTACCCCTAAAAAAGACCAACTTTCGTTGGTCTTTTTTAGTTATTCGGTAGAAAATCAAGTCACTACAGAATACTCTCTACTCTAGGTTTCGCCTTTAGTTTTATATTCACTTTTTACTCAGTCTTTATTGAGCTACCCCCTCAAGATTTCACTCAAGTCGACCGATCAATACAATACGGCCTAAATCCGCATGGAAGCGGAAGGTATTATTTTTGTAACACGGATGTAGATTTTGAGGATCAATCACAACATCAGCGCACTTATTACCCAGAATTCGCTTAATTCAGCGAATAATGCTCTGGGTGATTCTCTGCATAAGCTCTCGACAGGCTTGCGGATTAATCGTGCTTCTGATGATGCTGCAGGACTCTCTGTTTCGGAACAACTACGATCTCAAATTCGTGGCAATAACCGCGCCCGGCATAATGCAGAAGACGGCGTTGCACTTCTTCAGGTCGCTGAAGGAGCAATGAATGAAGCCCATTCTATTTTGCAGCGCCAACGACAACTTGCCATACAATCTGCCAGTGATACCCTCACTGATGAGGATCGATCATATCTCGACCAAGAATTTGAGGCCCTTTCAGATGAGCTCACCCGAATCAATGAAGCCACTCAATATAATGGCATTCAAGTATTACGCGGTGGTGCTGATAACGCCGAAGAGCTTATTGATAAACTAACCAATGACTGGCTCCCTGGAGCAGCTGCCACAGTACAAAACGCCTATAGCAACCTATCTGCGTTTGGCAATCTTCATGTCACCGGTGAAAATATGGACGGCGAGGCGGGGCTTCTTGCTACCGGCGGCTCAGATGGCACTCAAGCAGTTATAAACCTTGACCTCGATGATTTTAATTCCCAAGTGACAGGAGACGCTAACGCTGATGGGCCCATGAATCACCTCGGAAACGTCTTTTCAGCTCAGGATATTCTCTCTCACGAAATGACCCATGCGCTACAATATATTAACGGACATCAACCACCCACGTGGTTCTCCGAAGGTGCCGCAGAAGCAAGTAATGCTGGTGGTGAGTCTCGGGTTACCAGTTTATTAGCAGGGAGTTATGCCAATACAGCTGCAATTATAGCTGCATCATCATTTGCGAGTGGCGGGAGCATAGACCATAATACTTGGAGCGGCTCGGACGAAGATTATGCAACCGCTTATCTTGCTGCAATGTTTATCCAAAATGGTGCAGGTTCTATTGATGACGTTTATGGCACTACCATTAGTGGATCAGCACAACTCGAGGCCAATATTACCGCTACTTTTGGCGGTACCTATGCAGCCTTTGAAGCTGGTTTTCTGGCACAAAACCTTAACACCGGTGATCCAGCCTATGCATCAGCATTTGGTGATCAAGTAGGCACTACCATTGTCGGTGAAGGGTTCACTGGAGTCTCTTTTGATATTGGTGAAGCACTCCAACTGCATATTGGTGCCAATGCCGAAGAAGACGTCGACACCATGGATCTTGATGGTTTAGGCTCTGTTTCTGGCAGTGCCCTCGGCGTTGAAGCGGTCTCTGTTGGCAGTCGCACTGGTGCACATGCAAGCATTGGAGTTGTTGGAACAGCTATATCAACGGTCTCAACAAAACGATCTGATGTTGGCGCCCATATAAACCGCCTTGAACACTCAATACAAAACTTACATAATCAAGAGTTCAATCAACAAGATGCAGAGTCTCGTATTCGCGATGTTGATTTTGCAACAGAATCAACTGCCTTTACCAAGCAGCAAATCTTAACACAATCTGCAACAGCCATGCTCTCTCAAGCCAATGGCGTCTCTAATGCAGCCCTTACCCTTATCGGGTAACAACCAACGCCTTACCTTTTAACCCACAACTCCTTTTATACCTACCATTATTCCATTGATCACACCAAAATACAAAAAGGTCTAAAGTTTTAATGCGTTCCTCCCTATATATATTATGCATATGTTTGATACGCAGATGCATAACTCGGGTAACACCTTGTACTAACTCCAAAGTAAAGTCTCCTTCCTACAGGGGGCTTTATTTTTTTGTCCCATTTTCAAACACATTCTAAACCTTATAGTCCTGAGCATTAACCCAGTGCAGTAGCACTAACTGCAGTTGTAAATCCTGTTTTAATTTCAATATTTAACAATTTAACAAGAATTACTTCAAGTTTCACTTTCGAGTCGTCGATATTTAAACATGAGAATCAGAGTTACTGCTTTTCAACAACTGCAAGGATGCAGGATACCAATAAACATGGAGGTTTATAATGCGTATTAATCACAACATCAATTCACTCATAACCCAGAATGCTCTCGGCGCCGCAAATAACGGACTTGGAAAATCACTGGAAAAACTCTCAACCGGTCTACGGATTAACCGCGCAGCAGATGATGCAGCAGGACTCTCTGTTTCCGAACAATTAAGAACACAAGTACGTGGTCTTGGTAGAGCAAAATCAAATGCCCAAGACGGTGTTGCACTCTTACAGGTTGCTGAGGGTGCGGCAAATGAGATCTCTTCTATTCTCCAAAGAATGAGAGAACTCTCGGTTCAATCGGCGAATGACACCCTTACTTCTACTGATAGATCGTATCTACAGCAGGAATACGTTGCACTCGCAGATGAAATCGACCGTATTGCAAATGCGACTCAATACAATACTCAAACACTCATAGGTAATGGCGCGAATGCATTTGGTACCAGTGGATCTGAGTCTTCAATCCTTCACATTGGTGCGAATGACAATGTTGGCGTTGATAATATCACAATGTCTATTGATGCCCTTACTACAGGGTCTCTCAGTATCTCTACTGGAGCAGGAGCAGGAACTACCATTGGTGTTTCAACACAAGCATCTGCAATGGCCTCGATCACCGCAATTGATACTGCAATTACATCAGTGAACACCATGAGATCAGACATGGGTGCCTATGTAAATAGACTTGAACATGCGATGAACAATATTTCGAATCAAGAGTTTAACACTCAAGATGCGGAATCGCGTATCAGAGATGTAGATTTTGCAACAGAATCAACAAGCTTTACCAGAAACCAGATTCTCACACAATCATCTACTTCGATGTTGGCACAAGCAAATGCAGTTCCACAAGGAGCACTCGCTCTTATTGGATAGTCATTCGCTTAAACCCATATCACAAACTTCAAGCACCGCCTCAACAGGCGGTGCTTTACTTTTTACTTTAATTTCTCAACTTTCGCCACAATCTTTACTTTAAGTTTTTTGTGTTTATTTGCTTTTTTATGTCTTTCTGTTTGAAAAGTGTTAAGTATTTTCCCTCATGAGCGATATAGTGATATAGAACATGGCAGTCGCAAGGATGCGGCGGTCACGCAGAAGAACATGGAGGTTTAAAATGCGTATAAATCATAATATCTCGGCAATGGTTACCCAAAATGCACTGTATGCAGCAAATGGGTCACTTGGCAAATCACTTGAAAAACTATCTACCGGACTCAGAATTAATAGAGCTGCAGATGATGCAGCCGGACTCTCAGTTTCTGAAGAACTTCGTACTCAAGTACGAGGACTTGCCCGAGCCAAACTCAATGCACAAGATGGTGTCGCCCTCTTACAAGTAGCAGAGGGTGCAGCAAACGAAATTACATCTATATTACAACGGATGAGAGAACTCTCTATTCAATCAGCGAATGACACTCTTACCTCTGTTGATCGCTCGTATCTCCACCAAGAATATACGGCGCTTGCCGATGAAATTGACCGAATTGCAAACTCTGCACAGTACAATACCATGACTCTTATTGGTAATGGTGCAAACACCTTTGGAGCAAGTGGCTCTATTGCATCTATTCTTCATGTTGGTGCAAATAACCAAGCGGGGATCGATAACATATCTATAGGCATTGATGCTATAACTACCGGCTCACTCTCCATCACCACTGGTGGAACAGGGGCAAGTGGCGTCTCCACACAATCAGCTGCAATGGCAGCCATCTCATCCCTCGATGTCGCTATTAACTCTGTCAATGCAATGCGTTCAGACATGGGTGCGTTCGTAAATCGGCTTGAACACGCTATTAACAACATAAATAATCAGGAATTTAATACACAGGATGCGGAGTCGAGAATCAGAGATGTAGACTTTGCCACTGAATCGACCCAATTTACCAAAAATCAAATCCTGACACAATCATCAACATCAATGTTAGCACAGGCTAATGCTGTCCCACAAGGGGCACTCGCACTCCTCGGGTAGCCTTAAACAATACCATGTTCGAAAGGGGGCCGGCATTCGCCGGCCCCCTTTTTGGTTTTAGATTTTTTTATATCCTCATTGATATTTCCAACAACATGACGCGAAACCTAAGGTAAATACTGAGATAACGCTAAAGTTTTACTTGAACCTCGCCGATACTCTTTAATAGGGTAAGGCACCCTCTGTAACATGGAAGTTACAGACGCAAAGAGGCAAGGAGGCTGAACGTGCGGATTAACCATAATATCAGTTCTATGATTACGCAGGATGCACTTGGCAAAGCCAATAGCAGTTTGAATTCATCATTGCAAAAATTATCAACTGGGTTACGGATTAATCATGCATCGGATGACGCCGCCGGACTCTCTGTATCGGAAGAACTACGCACACAAATCCGTGGACTCGGTCGAGCGCGCGCTAATGCGCAAGATGGAGTTGCTCTCCTGCAAATTGCAGAGGGGGCCGCCAATGAGATTTCTTCGACACTTCAAAGAATGCGTGAACTCTCGGTACAGTCTGCCAATGACACTCTCACCTCTACCGATAGAAGCTACCTGCAACAAGAGTATGTCGCTCTCGCAGACGAAATAGATCGTATTGCAAATGCCACTCAATACAATACTCAAACAGTGATCGGCGATGGACCCAACAGGTTTGGTGCAAGCGGGTCTTCATCATCCATTCTACAAATTGGGGTCAATGCCGGTACAGGCATTGATAACATTGCTATTAGCATTGATGCCATAACCACCGGCTCCTTAGGGATCTCTACTGCAACCAGTGCCACTACTACCATCGGTGTTTCAACACAAAGTGCTGCAATGAGCTCTATTACCGCAATAGATTCAGCCATAACATCAGTCAATACTATGCGGTCAAATGTGGGTGCTTTTGTAAATAGGCTTGAACATGCAATGAACAACATCTACAATCAAGAGTTCAATACTCAAGATGCGGAGTCACGCATTCGTGATGTCGATTTCGCTTCGGAGTCGACTCAACTCACTCGCAATCAAATACTAACCCAATCGTCTACGTCAATGCTAGCACAGTCTAACGCTACACCACAAGCGGCACTGTCACTTATTGGCTAACATTAATTGAAAGTTAAAGACTAAGGGCTGAGTAATCATTCCTTAAGTCATCTCCCCAACAGCAATCTTCTTGTTTCATATTTTTTATTTCATACTTCTCAGTCTTGATTTATGGTTTCAGGCATCGACCTCATGCGAAACTTATTTCAGGACTTAAGGTAAAACTTAAGAAAACAATTAAAGTTTCCTCGCCCCCCCTCCGATCTATCATAATAGGAGTTACTACACCTACTGGCTGCACGGAAGCAGCTGACGCAAACAAAACATGGAGGTTTATTATGCGTATTAACCACAACATCAATTCGTTGATAACCCAGAATTCACTTGCAAGTGCAAATAATGGACTGGGAAAATCACTTGAAAAACTATCTACCGGACTACGTATCAATCGAGCTGCTGACGATGCCGCAGGGCTCTCAGTTTCGGAACAGTTACGTACTCAGGTTAGAGGATTAAATCGTGCAAAATCTAATGCACAAGATGGCGTTGCACTATTACAGGTTGCTGAAGGGGCCGCTAATGAAATTTCAAGTATTCTTCAAAGAATGCGTGAACTTTCTGTACAATCTGCCAATGACACCCTTACTTCTACTGATAGATCATATCTACAACAGGAGTATGTTGCCCTCGGTGATGAAATAGACCGAATTGCAAATGCCACCCAATATAACACACAAACCCTCATCGGTAACGGTGCAAATTCATTCGGAACCAGCGGATCATCATCATCAATACTCCACATTGGTGCAAATGACAGTGCGGGAGTTGATAACATCACAATGTCTATTGATGCTCTTACTACCGGTTCTCTCAGTATTTCTACTGGCGCAGGAGCAG
>JAOPTW010000016.1:0-139183 GCA_051532035.1 Fibrobacterales bacterium
TAGTAATAACACCTACTTGCTCGCCATCTGCGGCTATTACACGAACTTCAGGAACTCTGATTCTCTCGTTTACACGAGTTTTATCTTCAACCTTCTGTGGCTTGACTCTTGGTCCTCTTCTTTGCAAAGAATCTCCTTGTTCAGTTACTTTTTAAAACGCTAAAAAAAGTGTGTTGCATATTTAGCTATATCTCATGATTTATCAAGGGCTTAAAGTGATTCAATAGGAAAATTTACGATCCTTTTTTATCAACTTCCTCAAGAAACCGTCCAATAGCTTCATCAATTAAAACTTCTCCAACATCGCCAACCTTCCGTTTCCGGATGGCAACCTTGCCAGATTCCATCTCTTTTTCGCCCACAATAAGCAAATATGGAACTTTGTGGTTTTCACCTTCACGGATTTTGTACCCAATTTTTTCATTACGTACATCTACTGTTGAGTAAAAACCAGCGGCTTTCATTTTTTTATTTACTTCTTCTGCATACTCGCAATATTTATCAGCAATAGGCAGTACGCGAATTTGTTCAGGGTGTATCCATAAAGGATAGTCACCAGCATAGTGTTCTGTCAATATCCCGAGGAACCGCTCAAATGAGCCAAAAATAGCCCTGTGAAGCATCACTGGGCGCTTTTTATCGCCGTCAGCACCAACATAGTCAAGTTCAAATCGTTCAGGCATAGAGAAGTCAAGCTGAATAGTACCACACTGCCAACTTCTTTTAAGTGAGTCGCGAATATGGAAGTCAATCTTAGGCCCATAGAAAGCACCATCACCGGGATTGAGCTTATAGTTAATGCCTTTACGCTCGAGTGCAATACGGAGGGCCTCTTCAGCCTTATCCCACATAGAATCATCACCAATACGCATTTCCGGACGGGTAGATAGTTCTATTTCAAAATCATCAAAGCCAAAATCTTCATATGTTTTTAATACAAATTCAATAGTATCAATTACTTCTTGTTCAATCTGTTCTTCGGTGCAAAAAATATGGGCATCATCTTGAGTAAACATGCGTACTCTAAAGAGTCCATGCAATACACCCGCTTTTTCATGGCGGTGCACTTGTCCAAATTCAAAGTTTCTTATAGGGAGTTCACGATACGAGTGTGGCTTATTTTTATATATAAGCATTCCACCCGGGCAGTTCATGGGCTTAACCGCATGTTCTACGTCATCAATATCAGTAAAATACATATTATCCTGATATTTATCCCAGTGCCCTGACTGAAGCCAGAGCTCTTTATTCAGTATTGAAGGTGTTACCACTTCGTCATATCCACGATCAAGTGTTTCGGTGCGCATGTAGTCACGTACTTTATTATAAAGACGCATACCTTTTGCATGCCAAAAAGGGAAACCTTGCCCCTCTTGATGAAATGAGAAGAGATCAAGTTCTTTACCGATTTTACGGTGATCTCTTTTTTTAGCCTCTTCAAGGAGGTGTAGATACTCATCAAGAGCTTCTCGTGTCGTAAATGCGGTAGCATATAACCGTTGAAGCATTTTGTTGTTTTGATCGCCACGCCAATAAGCGCCGGCAACAGAAAGTAGTTTAAAATGTTTGACTTTACCACTATGGCCAACGTGAGGTCCACGACAAAGATCGTCAAAAGAGTCGCCCTGTTCGTAATAACTCACCTGATCGTCATCAAAACCATCAAGAAGATCTACTTTATACGTCTCACCTTCTGAATCCCATTTAGCGCGCGCTTCTGCACGACTACACTCTACACGAACAAACGGAATCGACCTTTTAGAGATCTCTTTCATCTTTTTTTCGATTTTTGGAAAATCTTCTGGAGAGAACACATGTTCTGAATCAAAATCGTAGTAGAAGCCATCTTCAATAGTTGGACCAATAGCAAGAAGTGTCCCTGGATAGAGATCTTTAACCGCCATAGCCATCATGTGCGCTGTAGAGTGTCGAATGACTTCGAGGCCTTCAGGATCTGATTCAGTGATTATAGAGACCGTACTATCTGCAGTAATTTTGGCGTTAAGATCTTTGATCTCATCATTAACTTTAACTGCAACAGAAACCTTAGCAAGGTTTTTACTGATAGATTTTGCGATTTCAATTCCCGAAATTCCAGCATCAAACTCTTTAGAGTTGCCGTCGGGAAAAGTGATAGCTACTTGGCTCATACTCTTCTCTTTAGTTGAAAAAAAATGGACGATACTGGATTCGAACCAGTGACCCCTACCTTGTCGAGGTAGTGCTCTAAACCAGCTGAGCTAATCATCCGAGAGCCGTAAATTTAGTTTCTGAGGTGACCTCAGTCAACTTATTTACAATTATTTGTAACTATAGAAAGGAATTAACAAATTGTAAACAATTAACGAATACATTACTCGTCAATTTGCTTGTCAATCCAATTTTCCATCTCAATCACCCGAGTCAGAGAACGTTCAAATTGCTCTTTCTCTTCTTCTGACAAGCTCACTTTGAGGATGCGTTCTACGCCATTACCACCCATTACAATAGGAGCACCACAATAGACACCATTCACCCCATATTCACCTTCGAGTTTTACCACTGCGGTAAAGACTGAACGTTTATCGAGAAGATACGCGTCAACCATTTTAATAGCAGCAAGTGCGGTTGAATAGAAGGCTGAACCTGTTTTAAGAAGACTGATTACTTCACTTCCCGCCATAGCGGCACGTTTTGCAAGCTTATCAAAGGTTTCTTTCGTAATAAAGTCCCAAAGACCAATTCCTTGCACTGAACAGGCACTGTAAATGCCTACCATCTCATTGCCATGCCCACCCATAACCATTGCGTGAACATCCTCAGCACTAACCTGAAGCTCTTCTGCAATGAAACACGCAAGGCGTGACGAATCGAGAACACCAGCCTGACCCACAACCTTATTAGGAGAAAATCCGGTGATTTTTTGCATAGCATAGACTAACGGATCAACAGGATTAGTAACGACAATGACCATAGCATTTGGGGCACGATTGCGAATTTCTATCCCAATTTTTTTGATAATCTGGTAGTTCAGTTCTAAAAGATCTTCACGAGACATACCAATGCGTCTCGGAAGTCCTGCAGTCACTACTACAATATCAGAATCATTGATATCTTCATAATCATTGGTACCAATAACTGTCGTTGCCGAAGGCATCATAGATCTTCCGGTAAGAATATCGAGCGCTTTACCCTGAGGCAAACCTTCGACCACATCAAACAGCACTACATCACCAAATTGCTCTTGTGCAAGAAGCAATGCCATGGTACCACCAATTTGTCCAGCCCCAATTAACGATATTTTTTTACGTAACATCTTAACCCTTTCTATTATTTTACTAATCCAGCAGCTTGCATAGCTTCCATCATCTTGTCACCAATCTCTGCAGCAGTATCTGCAACATAGACGCCTGCATCTTTAAGGGCTTTAATTTTACCCTCTGCAGTACCAGCATTACCTTCGATGATAGCGCCCGCATGACCCATGCGCTTTCCTTTTGGTGCTGTTTGACCAGCAATAAAACCAGCACACGGCTTGTCTACATGGTTTTTGATGTACTCTGCAGCGATCTCTTCGTCCGCACCACCAATTTCACCAATAAGAACAATCCCCTCTGTTTCTGGGTCTTCATTAAACATTTTTATCACATCAATATGGCTCAATCCATGAACAGGATCACCACCAATACCAATTGCAGTCGTTTGACCAAGTCCATTAAGCGTTGTTTGATGGACCGCTTCATAGGTAAGAGTACCTGAACGCGAAAGCACACCAATACGGCCTTTCTTGTGGATTTGACCAGGGGCAATGCCCACTTTACATACATCAGAAGTCACTAAACCAGGACAGTTAGGGCCAATGAGGATTGAATTATACTTCTCAAGCTCAGCCCTTACTTTTACCATATCCATAACAGGAATACCTTCGGTAATAGCTACAATAAGCTCAACACCAGCTTGTGCCGCTTCAATAATTGCCGCACCAGCAAATGGTGGCGGTACAAAAATCATAGACGTATTTGCACCTTCCGCATCAACGACTTCTTTTACTGAATTAAAGACAGGAAAGCCTTCTACGGTTTGTCCACCTTTTTTAGGGGTAACACCACCAACAACATTAGTGCCATATTCACGACATTTGATTGAGTGAAAAAGTCCCGCTTTACCGGTAATACCTTGTGTGATGAGTCGTGTATTTTCGTTAATTAAAATTGCCATGATTACTCCTTATACCAACTCTGAAACTTTCTGTGCACCGTCTGCCATAGTTTTAGCACCAACGATATTCAACCCCGACTCATTTATGATCTTGAGCCCTTCATCAACATTTGTCCCTTCAAGACGTACAACAAGAGGAAGGGTCAGGCCTATTTTTTTAGTCGCAGCAATAATACCATTTGCAATAATATCGCACTTCATAATGCCACCAAAAATATTAACGAGTATCGCTTTCACTTTAACATCGGATGATATAAGTTTAAAAGCTTCGGTAACCGCTTCTTCTGTTGCCGATCCACCAACATCAAGAAAATTCGCCGGCTCTTGTCCATAATATTTAATAATATCCATAGTTGCCATTGCTAGACCTGCGCCATTTACCATGCAACCGATATTACCATCAAGCTCAATATAACTCATGTTATATTTGTCTGCCTCAACTTCGTTCTCTGACTTCTCAGCAACGGGGTCTCCACCAGAATCACCCTGACGGAATACAGCATTGTCGTCGATCTCAAATTTACAGTCGAGAACCTTTAACTCATCTTTATCATTAATAACCAAAGGATTAATTTCGAGAAGTGTACAGTCACGCTCAACAAATACTTTGAATAGCTTTTTAAGCATGTCATCAAACTGAGTCGCAAGCGAACCTTTGAGGTTCATAAAAGCGGCAGCTTCTGCTGAAATTTCCGAAGTAATGCCATCAACAATAGATGGATAAAGCTTTAAGATTTTCTCAGGCATCTCTTCTGCAATTTCTTCAATCTCCATACCACCCTCTTCAGAGAGCATGATTACCACACTACCTTTGGTGCGATCAACCATCATTGCAAGATAGAGCTCAGTTTCAATAGCAGTATCAACAGTAATAAGTACTGAATCAACGAGAACCCCTTCAGGCCCTGTTTGATGAGTTACAAGCGTCATACCAAGCATACCTTCAGTAAGCTTTTCAGCTTCTTCGAGTGCAGTAAAAAACTTCACACCACCAGCTTTACCACGCCCTCCAGTAAAAGCTTGCGCTTTAACCAGGCCATTGGTGACATTCAATTCTGTCAGAGCCGCTGCTACATCTGTTACGCTATCTACCATTTTGCAGGCAGGTACGGGAAGCTCAGCTTTTGCAAGGAGAGCTTTTGCTTGATATTCATGTAACTTCATAAAATCTTTTCAAAAATGTAATATGTAACTATGATAATAAAAAAACGACACTTTTCAAGACGAAGATTACAAATCTGTAAGAGTTCCATTGCTGAACGAGTTAAAACCTTCAAAAAGAGGGTAAACAATTAAATGGCAATGGTGATATAAAATCATCTTGACTCTTCTATGAGATAATGAGATAATGAGGGGAGCAAAATCAATGAGACCCTTTTGTGAAATTTTTAATAGTAGAAGACGATCCAATTGCCTTAAATGTATTAACATTACTTCTAAAGGATTATGGCATTGTAGACATTGCCCGAGATGGCCGTGAGGGAATTAACATTTTTAGGGAAGCACATCAAAGAAAAGCCTTCTTTGATGTGGTCTTTTTAGACATCATGATGCCTCACATTGATGGGCATGAAGTACTTGAGTCAATACGATCTCTTGAGAAAGAAGCAAAAATTGAAGGCTCTGCAGGAACTAAAATAGTTATGTGCTCAGCTCTTGATGATTCTAAAAATGTAATAAAAGCATTTAGGAATCAATGTGAAGGCTATTTGACGAAACCAATACAAAAAAAAGATATAGAAGAACAACTCAAAAAGCTTTCACTCCTCTCAGATTGATAGAATACTACGTTAAATCCGATATAAAGGTGTCTGCCAGCACTTCATTCATAGCAAAGAGCGCTTTGCCCAGTACAGAATGAATTTTGCAAATAGAAAATTCAAAACAGCTTTCAGAGTCTTCCATACAGTCAAGAATAGTAATAGGCCCCTCAACCGCCTCTATTACGGATAAAACGGATATACAGGAAGGTAATCTATCAAGACGATTACCACCCTTTGCACCAGAAAATGACTTAACAATATCATGCTTTACCAAATCACCGATAACATTTTGTAGCACTTTCAATGAAAGCTTTTGTTGAGCTGCAACTTCTTTTGCCGACACGAGCGCCTCTTCTTCTTGACGCGCAAGATAGATGAGAAACTGTAGGGCATATTCTGTTCTTTTAGTGAGTTTCATAGAGCCCCCTATTTTTTAAAAAGTCTTTGATATGGTACAAGTGAAAACAGCGTAGGCACCAATAGAAGAACAACAACCAAATATCCAGCTAACAGTGCTATCCCCGTAATAGGCACCACAATGGGAACCATCAAAGAAGGGATAAAGCCTAGCCCTATAAAGATAAGGGCGCCAGTTGATATTTTTGAAATAGAAGGAATAAAATGAGTATAGAACAGGGCAATGGAACCAAGTTTGGGTTTGCCTTTCTCGACTTCTTGGCCTATAGAGCTCACAACAATAAAGAGGTCACCCATGATAAGAGCAAGAAACAGAACCCACCCCAAGGTCAAGGCTGTTTTACCGAGCGCCGCAAGGGGTATCACTATTTCGAGATAGAGTGCCGTAGCGGCAAAGAGAGTGAGCAATATTGGGAGTAACGAGAGTGTCCATTTATACTTTAGTGTAAAGAAGAGTACAATTGCTATGCCACCAACGCCATACAAGTAAGGTATACACTCCTCTTTTGACCCTTCGTATAGAAGCGCAATAAGAAGAAATACCGGTATAAATAGAAGCTGCACCAGAGTTGTGCTCCATGAGACCATAAGAGCACGTGCTATGAAATACCCCAACAAGGCAAAGGCAGGAACTAACAGAACCGCTCCATAGACCTCTATGAGCATTGATACAAAGAGTGAAATATCCGATGGCACAAGGATATACCGAGATATGAGCGCACCCGATTTTTCTACAAAGGGAGCGATTTCAATTGAATGCACAGCATACAGTACAACAAAAAAAAGAAGAAGAGGTAACCGAAAGCGGAGGAGTGCTTCTGAAAAACGTCGAGCAGGGGCGATTTTATCCCGTAAATCCATATGATTCCATAGAGTGGGTAATTGTCTACATAAAAAGTAGCATTTTAATCCCGTTTACAAAGAGCAATTGAGATTCTTGGGATCAGTTTAGCGCGAAATTACAAGTTTTTGAATTTTCGAGTACTCCGCATTACCATCGTCCCGGGGAACGGAATAGAAGACTTTGTAAAAATAGACCCCATTAGCAAGGTAATTACCCCACTCATCACGGCCATCCCAAGTAGTTCTTCCCGAATAAGCTTGAGGGATCATCTTCACCAATTTCCCTCTTTGATTGTAAATCTTGATAGAAGCACGATAAAAATCACTATTCATGGACTTAAAATAAAATGTTGTACTGCTTTTTAATGGGTTTGGAACCGAGTAGAGATCAATGAGGCCACTGGTGAGGGTACCAGTCAACTCTATAGTATACTCTCTCACCGTTTTATTACCGAGTAAGTCAGTCGCCGTAATTTTGAGTGGCATCGTACCTGGTTCAAATAGCTTATCAGTAAATTCCAGCCTGAAAACTGCTTTTTTGGAGCGTTGCTCTAAGTAGATAGGCCGTAGATTATTCCAAACAGTGTCGGCTGAGTAAAATATTCCCCGGCCTTCACTTGAGGTAAAGTCGAGAGCCAAAGAGTCACTCACCATAATCTGAATGCAGCCATTAAGGGCTATGGTTATAGTGCTGGAGAGATAGTGTTCACTATAATCAGCATCAACACAGTTACTCGCTACAATATCGGGAGCCTGAGTATCACTTATGGAATCAGCAAAAGGAGATCGTTTACCCAGTACAATACTCTCTGAGTAATGCCAGCCAGATCTACCACTCCCCTCTTCCCAAAAATAAGCTCTTAATTTTGCCTGCTCTCCTTCACGAATATCACTCGGCGAAAGAAAGGTCGTTGAGAACTGCCCTGCAACAAGGGGGACTAATTCACTATAAAGCAGCCGCCCATTCATCTGATCATGTTCATTTCGGGTATCACTGTAATCATCAAAATCATCGTCGTTATCTATCCACTCGATCTCGAGCGCTTTTGTAGTGTCAGCCTCATGGAGTGTGAGGGAGACCATGCCATTTCCACCTCGTGAATAACCAGAGAGAGACCCTGAGAGGGTTATAGAGTCGAGTCCCATAAGAGTGTCAGGGGTAGTAAAATTTTGTATTGAAAGGCTAGGCGATGGCACCCTCAACACCGGCTCTCCCAAAAGAAGGTACTTTAAATCATTAAAACGATCACCACTATGATTATTCTCACTTATTTTTGCAACATGAAGGGCTTCGCCAAGAGTAACGGTCCGAGTTGTATCAAAAACAGCTTCAGTTACGAGCTGACCAAAGACCCCATTTCTATTTGAGTAAGACTCACGCAAAGCACCAATACTTGCTATAGCGCCTTTGCCTGGATCTCGCACAAACCGCTCACCAAGTACATTCCCTTTTCCATCCTCGAAACGCCCAACCGTGCAGGAGAAGGAACCGAGAATCGTCAATTTTTTACGATTATAGAGCTTTCCGAGCTCTCGAGACCTCAGAAGCTCTTCATCAGACCAACCAACAGTCCCGCCATGGCCGTAAAACGTAGTATAGAGCTGTCCATCATTAAGAAGTCTCGTTAAATTTTTGGATGCCACCGGTGTTACTCTCGAATAATTGCGCATGTAATCGTGTAAAAAGAAATGTTCAGTATTGCGAGCAGGCTGTAAAGCACGCACAGCCTCATACAAGTTGTTTGACTGCACATCGTGATTTTGTATGCCGTCATGTTGCTGAATCGAATCATTTTTATACTGATAAAAATCATCAGAGACAAAGAGCGCTCTATTTCTCCACGGCCCATTATCCTTTTGGGCGCCATCTTCGTACTCTACAATTTTAGTAATGTACGCTGATGCATCTGCTTCTGTTTCGACAGGAACACGCCCCACATACAAGTCTCGTAAATACTCACCAAAAGGGCACTCTTCACCCGCATCTAATACAGTAAAAAAATCTTCCGCGGCCACAGACTCAATTTCATACGGGGGGAGCGGATTAACCCGATTGGTACCATTAAGATTTCGATAATCATAGTGCCCATCCCCAAATAAAAGAACATGAGTCAACTGAGGATGCTTTGTTAAGTAATAGCGAATATAATCTCTCAGTGCAACAGGTGAGACCCTGCCCGAGCTATACATTCGATAAATATCCTCAGCGGTCACTACTTCTGTGGTAATACTATACCCTGCACGACCACTTTCACGAAATTGCTTAAGACTCCAAGCCTGCGCTTGAAAAGCTTCCGGGGTAATTATGAGGTATTCAGCACCAGGAATTGTGGTGATATCTTGAGAAACAAAAGGAGGAGACAGTATCGGGACAATGGAATCTACAGACCGAACATCACTGGGCTTGAAAAGGTAATAGCGTACCTCTTCTGGATTTGAGAGGGTATCTGTAAATGAGCCATTAGGCACAGCATGGAGTGATACTGCCTCATGAGACTCGATGCGCAGTGCGTAGAGGTCACTGGTATCACCTACAAGGTTCACCGTATTTGCACCAGGGGTGAGTGTTGGGTCGATATACCGTCCACCTGATTGATACATCAGCTGAGAAGGGTACGCAAGTGAATAGCCATCAAAGCGCTGCCCATGATCATCTATAGCACTATTATTAACAATGAGTCTATAGAAATTGTATTCATTTTCTAATGCATCAGTCTGAAACCACTGGGTGTTGCCCGTTATAGGTATCGCGTTTCCAATGGAGGTAACCTCTTCTTTATTCACTCTAAAAGTAAATGATATATTAAAGAGTCGCTCTGCCATTGAGAGTGTTGAGCGATCAAACTTCCCTGTTCCTGATTTAGAGCGCATCGGCTGAAAGCTAACGCCGATGTAGGCTGTTTGTCCGGGAATGAGATCGGGTAACTTTTTGATTGACTCATCAAGAAGTTGTTGATTCATGAGGGAATCTATAACTTTAGGCTTAAACCACTTCCAAAACCACTCCTTACCAGACTCCCGGTCAAGTTTCATTTCGTTGGAATCTGAAAAATACCCATCCCACAACCGAGAGTCTTTCTCTACTCTTCGATAGGTCAAGCCTTCATTGACTGGCGCCCCTGACATTGAGAGCCGCTTTGAAGCCAACCGCTCTGTACTCCCCTGCTTTTTATATCCTAAGTAATAGGTGTGATGCCACGAATAAGGAGAGTGACTAAAAAACCTTTTTACCGCAAGACCAGAATACTCTGCATGCTCAGTTGCGATAGACTTCCAAATACCCGATCCATGTCCAAAAAAGTAGAGTGAATCATACCGATCAAATGCACCATTTGCCACACCATCTGCACCGTAATCTACAACTGAGAGAGGGACTTCTGTTAGACTCGGCTGTATGACCTCTTGGGGCACTGCATGAGTAAGTGTATCGGCAGTGCCGGTCAAAAGTACCAATTGATCGACATTGATACCGCTGAGAGAAAGTCCCTTTTGGAGTAATGCCTTTTCAATTTGAATATAAGAGAGCCCATAATAGCCGTCCTCTTTTTGGGTGTGTAATTCACGATCACCAATAGTAAATGAGGCAAGGAGAGCAATTGAGCCGAGAGATGTGTGTTGCTTTTTAAAGAGCGGTCGGCCACGCAAAGCCCCTTTTTGTTTTCTTCCATTAATAGTATTGCACAATGGTGCCACAACAGGAGTAAGCCCCCCTCTCGACTGTATTGAAAGAGAAAACTTTTTTGTAATAGTGAATGACTTGCTTTGGGAGTTATACTGTGCCAAAGGAACTTGAATGAGGGCGATTGGCGTTCCCCTACAGGTCCCCCCAGTCTCTACCACAACTCCTTGGCTTTCACTACCTACACCATCGGTGTG
Source organism: Fibrobacterales bacterium (assembly GCA_051532035.1). Taxonomy (GTDB): domain Bacteria; phylum Fibrobacterota; class Fibrobacteria; order Fibrobacterales; family JAOPTW01; genus JAOPTW01. The sequence goes on from JAOPTW010000016.1 coordinate 11,097, forward strand.
CTTAAAGCGTCTCGGAGCAACATTCTCTCTGATCTCGGAGCTATGCACTTGTAGAGAGACCGATAGTTGTTGCGCTGCATTCTCGAGGGCCACGGCGTAACTTCTGTATGGCATTGCATAGCGATCAGGAGTACTTTTTAAGAAACTTCGATTGGCATTAACTATAATGCCATCATTACTACTATCAATGGAAAGTATGCTCACACTATCATTGTAGGTGAAACTACCAATGCCCCAAAGGTGAGTAGGGAGCAGCGTCCCAACACAAAATAACATAAAGAGCATTTTTAAATACATTACTCGACTCGCAATATTAGTGCATCATAAAGAGAAGTTGATTTTGAGCATTAAGGATCTCGTTTTTAAAAGCAGAGACCGGCTCTTGCATGAGATGCTCAATCAGTAGCTTCTTAGGCTTGATCTCTTCAACGGGAGTATCCATAGCCACATTACACTCCTCTTTTAACCAAATAATCGCATCTTGTAATGTTCCCAGTGTATCGATAAGCCCCACTTCATAGGCCTTTTTACCGGTTATTACACGCCCATCTGCAATAGGTATTAAGTCTTCTTCTGAAATTGAACGATGTTTCAAAATTTCAGTAAAGAATTGTTCATAAGTATCATCAATCAATGATTCCAAATACTTTATCTCTTTTGCAGTACTATGACGAAAGGGGCTGCCCACGTCTTTGAGGTCACCACTTTTAACCGTAGTAAATGAGAGACCTATCTTCTTCAAAAGTTCTTTTGAATCGGGAAACTGAAATATCACTCCGATACTCCCTGTCAATGTCCCTTCATTTGCAAATATCTTTTGAGCACTGAGGGTAGAATAGAGGCCACCCGATGCAGCAATATCACCGTAACTCGCAACAACAGGAATAGAGTCAGCTCTGAGGCGCGCTATCTGAGAGTTAATCTCTTGGGATGATGCTACGGTACCACCTGGAGAATTTACGCGAACAACCACCCCTCTAATGTTTTCATCAGTACGCATTCTTTCGAGTTGATTCACCACTTTTTCAGATTCATGAATAGCGCCTTCAATTTTGACCAGACCAATATGCGGGGTCGAGAAATTATCTAACGAAAGGTCACCATCCATTGAACGTGAAACAAGAGCGCTGCAGCCCCCCACCATAATGAAAAAACTACACATCAATGCAACAATTGATAATACAATTACTTTACCTGTACTCATGTTTAAATCCTGTTATTTTATTCTTAGCTTCATGCCAGGAACTATTCTATTACCAATGTTATTTAATAGTTTCAGTTTTTGAATAGAGATATTGTGTTTTTTTGCAATACTCCAGAGAGAATCACCACTTCGCACAATATAATGACTTCCTGTATCGCCACTACTATTTTGAGCAGTATGTATAATCAATTTCTGTCCGGGATAGATACGTGACCCTTTCATGCGATTCCACACCTTAATGTCCTTAACGGTAACATTATATTTAAGTGCAATTTTATAAATTGATTCACCCCCTCGAACTCGGTGACGTATTTTTGAATTACTCTTTTTAGGTGCTGATTTTTTAGCAATACGTGATTTCTTTTTTGCCACCACCTTTGCCTGACTCACTGGTGTAACTTTCAGTTCTTGACCAGGATAAATACGTGAACGATTCAAGCTGTTAAGCTTCTTTAGCTTTGCAAGGGTAATCCCATATTTATTCGCAATAGTATACAGGCTTTCTCCACTTTTAACCGTATGAAGAACATAGGCGCCTTTTGCCTCTTTCGGTTCTATAACTCTATCATCAACGCCTTCTACGCCATAGAGCTTTAGCTTTTGTCCAACATGGAGCACCGACTTGTGTGATAATGAATTCCACGAAAGAAGCTCTTTAAGACTCACTCCAAATTTGCGGGCAATGGTATAGAGATTATCACCGGATTTAACCCGATATGAGTTAGACTTTCCTTTCGCAGAGGCAACAGATTTTTTTGTCCGCTTCTTTGATGCTTTTTTAGCTTTCTTTTTTTTCTTTTTACTCGATTTTTTGGAAACCTTAGCATACTTATGTTCAGAAAGAGGTATGACAAGCATTTGACGCGCCATAATATTTGAGCCTCTAATATTATTAGAAGACTTAAGCGCTCTTACCGTCACCCCATATTTGCGGGCTATAATTCCAAGGCTTTCTCCCCATGCGACACGGTGCCTCACCCATTTGACCAACTTGGACTTATCCATTTTGGCATAGGCATCCATAAACGCTGCAGAAGTTCCTTTGGGTACTCGAAGATTATAGGTACGTACATTAGGAGGAGTACACCAGCGTCGAACTTCTGGATTAATCTTTCTCATAATAGAATCTGAAACATGTATCATTTTGGCTGCAACATCAAGAGAGATACAGTGTTTAACCTTTACTGTCTCAGTTTCAGGTCGCACCACCGGCACTATATTTGTAATACCGAACTGCTCTGGATAATGGCCAATAATTGCTGCAGCAATTATCCGAGGAACATAGCGCATTGTTTCACGAGGCAGGGGGAGCTCCCAGTAATCTCTGGTCCCATGTTTACGAATAAGTCTGCGTACACGAGTTTCTCCACAGTTATATGCCGCAAAAGCAAGGTACCAATCACCAAATTCATTATGGAGGCGCGTGAGATACCGAATAGCACCATCAGTTGCTCGTTCAGGATTACGACGACCATCAAACCAATAGTCTGATTTCAAATCATACCGACGACCTGTAGCACGAATAAATTGCCAAATTCCACTTGCACTTGCACTTGAATAGGCTTTCACTTTAAAGCCCGACTCAATCAGTGACTGATAAATGATATCTGTCGGCATTTCAGCGGCTTCAAGCTTTGTCTTAATCATAGTCTCAAATTGAGCCATGCGCCCCAGGGAGCCTTCCATAAAAGTAGGCACCACAGTACTCAGATATTTTAACTCACGCATAACCCTATCATTTATAACGATAGGCATATCAAATACTGAGTGGTCAATGCTATCAAGATGAAACTCTTTACCCCCAACATAGTCGGTTTCGCCTTGGCCCAGTGGTTCCTCTGGAAAGACAAATTCAGGATCGACAACCATTGATTCAGAACTTTTAAGATAGACCTCTTCGAGAATATCAAGAATGTCAATAAAAAGTTGCTGTCCTTTGATAGTAATCGAGTCTGTTGGTGGTGCATTTTTTGGGGTAATATAAGAGAGTATTTCAACGGCCTGTTCAAGATGTGCCTCTGCACCAAGCCAATCACTATCTTCGATGCTTTGAATACCTGCCTCGTAAAGATCAACGGCAAGCTCAAAAGTATAGGCCTCTTCTTTGGCTGGCCCTTCGGTAATCGGCGCTGTAGATGCACAGGATAGTAACACTGTAAGAGCGGTAAGAAATAAGAGTATATGTAGAATCATTTTCATAAGAGCTGCAACGGGGTAGTAGTTCTTGTTCAAAATACCTAAATCCCAAACAAAAACCGTAAATATTAAGATATACTACCACTTTTTTGCTAAATAAAGAGTAAAATTTTGCACTTTTATAGGAACTGGCTAAAGTTGTTTTGTCCAGAAAACCTGAGCTAAAATCACAGCTCACCCCTTAAACCTACAGGTATCAATTGAGCTGGGAAAAATGTCTTGATAGTTTAAAAAACAAGTTATCGGATCAAATATTTTCGACGCACATTCTAGGAATGAAGCTCGTTCAAGTTGATGATATCCACAAGAAGGTTATTGCGTCTCTGCCTATGGGTGCTGATGCACAACTGATTAACCAAAGCTTTAAGGGGATGATAGAGTATGAATATTTGATCTTAAAAGGGCAGATGTACTCCTTCTCATTTATTCAAGAGAACAGGCGACACACACCCACTTTTGAATCAAATTATGGGGACAAAGTATTCACCCAATTCCCCAAAGTCCCCCTCAACCCCAAATATACCTTTGACTCATTTGTGGTTGGTGGAAACTCGCAATTTGCCTATTCTGCATCAGATGCAGTATCAAATTCCCCCGGAAGCTCAAAATTTAACCCACTCCTTATCTATGGGGGGTCGGGCCTCGGTAAAACCCACCTGATTCAAGCAATTGGCAACCGGATTAAAGTTAATAATCCGGGAAAGACAATACGATATGTGGTTGCCGAAGATTTTATGCGAGAGTTTGTTGAATCCCTCAAAAATAAGACTATTACCGAGTTCTCAAACTACTACCGGCATGATGTAGATATACTCCTCATGGATGATATTCAGTTTTTAAGTGGAAAACTCGAAACACAAAATGAGTTTTTCCATATTTTTAACGCACTACACCAATCGGGCAAACAGATAGTATTAACCTCTGACAACTCACCGTCTGACGTAACGGGACTCGAAGATCGCCTTATTTCACGTTTTCAGTGGGGCCTTTGTGTTGACATACAACAACCCGATGTAGAAACACGTGAAGCGATTATACGAAAGAAATCTGAATCTGATCACCTGAAACTCCATGATGAAATCATAGAGTATCTTGCAATCAACATTGACGGAAATATCCGACTGATTGAAGGGGCTATCAGAAAACTGACTCTCCTTTCATCACTCAAAAATGATGATATTACTCTTGAAATGGCAAAAGAAGTTGTTGTCGGGATTCCTCGTGCCACAACGCGTCGTATTAATGTTGACGAGATCATAGAAGCAATCTCTCGATACTACAATGTAGAGATCGACCGTATTCTCGAAGGAGGGCGCGGCACTAAAGAAGTTGCTCAAGCACGGCATATCGCCATGTACCTGATAAAAGAGCTTTCAAGCCTTTCTTTAAAATCAATAGGAAAACGTTTTGGCGATAGAGACCATTCAACGGTGGTTCACTCTATTAAAGCAGTTCAAAAAATGATGATTAATGATCCGTCTTATCGCCGGGGCATTGAAGAGCTCAAAGCGAAGCTTCAACGATAATATTCAAAAACACCTCTAAAAAGGGAGCAGCTTATCCCCAATGGATAAGCTGACACCCAACAACTATCGGCCTTGAATTGTTCTGACAAAGGCCTCAACACCTGAAATAGGCATTGTTGGCGTAACCCCATGGCCTAAATTCATAATATGAGGGCGATCCTGAACAATTTCGAGGATCTCGCGAGTACGACGTTCGATCTCTGCACTTGGTGCATACAGCATACAAGGGTCGAGGTTACCTTGATAAGTCATGTCGGGACACTCTGCAATAATCTCTTTAAGAGACACTCTCCAATCAACACCAAGCACATCAGCACCGAGGTCTTGCATCACCGGATACAAATTTGATGCACCATTAGCATAATGGATTACTGGAACGGATTCACTCGACTGTATTTCTGAAATAATCTTTTGAGTATAGGGGAAAACAAATTCGCGGTACTCTTCACGAGAAAAATGACCCGCCCAAGAATCCATGACTACAACGGCATCAACACCCGACGCTATTTGAAATTTTAGATATTCAATGGTTGTCGCAGCTAACTGTTCCATGAGCAGATGATACACCGGATCTTTTGAGAACGCCATTTTTTTGGTAAGACTGAGATCTTTTGAGCTTCCGCCTTCAATAATATATGACCCAACAGTAAGAGGCCCACCGGCAAAGCCCATAAGGGGCACTCTACCATCAAGTCGTTTTTTAATCGCTTTAACAGCACCACCTACAAAGTCTAAATCTTTCTCGACATCTACAGAGGTTATACGCTCCATATCTTCAATAGCCCGAACGGGATTACTGATGACAGGCCCTTTACCTTTTACAAATTCAAGGTCAACACCCATTGGTTCTAACAATGTGAGGATGTCTGAAAACATTATAGCTGCATCAAAACCAAATCGTTCGATAGGCTGCCAAGTCACCTCTGCACATGCTTCTGGGTTTTTATAAAAATCAACAAATGACGGAAATGAGTTTCTCACCTTCATATATTCTGGAAGGTATCTCCCCGCCTGTCTCATCACCCATACTGGTTTTGATTCTGTCACTTCACCTGCACAGGCTCTTAAAAATAGGTCGCTTCTATCCATCAAATCACTCTTTTAAACCAATCTGAAATTGGTTTTCTTGTTGTTGTAAATGTGTTTACCTCAGCATCTTCTTCTACTCCAATGGGAATAGCGCAAATGGGTATATTACCCTCGGGTAGCTGACAATGCTTTTCTATAATATCTGGATAGCTCACTCCGAAGTACATAGGACATGCTGCGTATCCTTCTGCAGTTAATCCATTAAGGAGGCCCCCTAAGAACATACCGCAGTCAAGAAAAGTACCTTTTTCGGCATCACTGCGGGTAGATAAAATCAGTACCTGAGATGCGTGAAAAAAATGAGCATTTTCTCTATAATGGAGGGCTCGCTTCTCATGATCATCTCTTCCTATTCCTTTATGAGAGAAAAGGCCAAAACCAACTTCTCGAGCAAGGGCTTTCCACTCATCTGGTAATGGCTCAGGATAGGTTACAAAGGGTTCACTGGGCTTTTGCCCATTATCAAAAGCGCTAAGGCACTCTTCTCTGAGTGCATCAAGTACACCTTTTTCTATAAGAGTTACCCGCCATGGTTGTACATTTTTTGATGACGCAGAACGAGCTGCCGCTTCCAGTACTTTATGCAGCACTTCATCGGGTACAACAGCCCCATCTTTAAAGTATCGACACGACTTTCTCGTGTGAAGTGTTTTAAAAAACTCCATACTACACCCTTTTTCTACCAGCTACAGCCCACCATTCACCATCTGACATATCGTGATGCACGGCAATACCAACTTCAGAAAACCAATCCAAGATATACTCTTTTTCTTTTAATAGTTGGCCCGAAATAAGAAGAAGGCCGTTATCATTGAGTAACGTCTCCATCTCTTGTCGCATAGGCCACAGCTCAGTTCGAATCATATTACACAGAATAATATCAAATGCTGGAGCTTGTTTAAACGCATCAAGGAACCCAAGAATTCCTTGTGCAGGGGGACAGCTATTCAGTTGAAAATTTTCTACAATACAAGGAATGGTGACTGGATCAATTTCGGTCACCACTGTCTGGGCACCACACAGTTTTTCGGCGTACATAGCTAAAATACCAGTGCCAGTCCCAATATCAAGAAGGGTTGGCTTATCTGGTAATAGACCTTTTTCGCGCAAGACCTGCTCCATAAGTCTAATAATAAGAGAGGTTGATTCATGAGTACCGGTACCAAATGCCTGTTTCGCCTCAAGGAGGATATCAATACCATTTTCACGAGCAATTCGCTCTACCCATGGCGGATAGACAAAAAGGGTGTCCGTAACAGGTACTGCCTTTTGTTGGGATCTCCAACTCTCATCCCAATCAACATTCTCTTCATCACCTCGCTCAATCATATATTCAGAAAACTGATCATACAATTCAGTAATGATCGCTTTTGAATTCTCACATATTTTAAAATAGACTGTGGAATCATTCGATTCATCCAGTTCTTGAATAGAGTGAGCGCCTGCCTCAAAAAGTGAGTAGGAGATCAATTCATAATTATCGCGAGGGCACTGACCCGTGAGCCAGTAGTACCGTTCTTCTGTCATTATCGTCCTTATAACAATTTCTGTATTCATTACAAATATAGGCTCAGCCGAGGCCTATAAATGGACAATGTAACAAATTTAATAGTACTCCTCACCCTATTCTGAGGCGAAATGTAAGATAAAAAAATGTGACTTTTCTATATTGTGCCCTAAATTTAGTGTAACAGGCATAATGAGCAGCTCATCTTCACATAACTCAGGATCATTAGACGCAATGAGTAAAGCGCGAGAGCTTGTACATCATTTAATTGAACGCTCAGATACTGAGATCAATACTATTGCCGAAAACGCACCAGGCAAACTCAAAGACCGACTCTGTTCAGTTGTTGCACGTAAAGGGAAACGAATTCGTTCGACACTCCTCTATTTATTTGCGACCAGTAATGGCGGTGCTATTGATGAAAAGGCCACAGCAAAATCTGCTGCATCTATCGAACTCCTCCATCTAGCAAGCCTTATACACGATGATGTTATTGATGTAAGTGAAACAAGACGGGGCGACAAAACAGCGCACACCAAATGGGGAAACCACATGGCAGTGCTTGTAGGCGACTACACTCTTGCTCAATCCCTATCACTCGTTGTTCAAAATGACAACAATCATATCGCAGCTCTGATTTCACAAACTGCTGGTGAATTAGTCGCTGGTGAAATTCTTGAAATTGACAATCAGGGAAATAACGATCTGAGTATCGAAGAGTATAACAGAATCATTTATGGAAAGACCGCATCACTCCTTGAAGTGTCTGCAGAGATTGGCGCTATACATGCAGGGTACCCTGCTGAAACCGTCGCCCAGATTCGTAAGGTAGGCAACCTCTTTGGCATGGCTTTTCAAGTTGTAGATGATCTTCTAGACTTTGGCGTTGGCGCAACCGAACTAGGGAAAAAGCCTTTTACAGATATATCAAATGATGTTATGAGCCTTCCAATTATACTCTTCCTTTCAAAAGCCTCGATTGAAGAGAAAGAGTCGTTCAAGGCCCTTGCATTAACCACAAGCGAACAGGGTACTATTCCAAAAATATTGGAACTCCTTAATAAACACTCTGTTTTTCGTGAATGTCAAACCATTGCACTGAACTATTTAAATGAAGCAACTGAAATATTAAAAGGGCTTCCTGCTTCACAAAGCAGAGAGCTCCTTATTGAAATGTGTGAAGCCATGAGTTACCGCTGTAACTAATGCTCTTTCACAGAGAGCTCTTAATCGAGTTCTCCGCCCTCATCTTCATCATCAAAATCATCGTCATCCAAATCATCAAGATTTTCAGAATGGACTTCAACTTCACCCTCATCGGTAATTTCTTCATCGTCTTCAAACTCAGAACTATAATCTTCTATCATCTCCCCCATCTCCTCTTTAGCGGCTTCCTCTTCAGGGAGCACTTTATTTTCTGTCGCATCAACTTCATCTAAATCTACAACAGGTTCCTCGTCTAACACATCTAAATCAACAACGTCACTGTCTGGGTGATCATCATCCTCTTCTTCAACTTCTTCAACTTCTGGCTCTTCTCCCAAGAGTCGCATCAGTTCATCATCCTCGATAACTTCACCACTGCTCACTCGTGAGGTGATTTCCCGGAGTACCGTATCAATACCATACTCTTTAGGGGCCTCTTTAGTCCGTGCACGAAGCAAATCTGCAAGACCCTCTTTAAACTCGGAGTCAGGTGTATAGATAGTAATATCATTCATCATCTCATCCACATATTCCGTATTACTTTTTTTACGATAGACCCACATAGCACCAGCAGTCTCTACTTGACGCACAATAATTTCATCTGTTTTAACCATCTCGAGAATAGCAATAAACGAAACAACACAGTTTAACAAACGTTGGTCATGGCCAAGAAGGTCTTCAAAAAGAGCCTTTCCCTGCCGCATTAAAAAGTTTTCAATAAACTGCTGGCGGTCTTCAATCAATACATCATCAATTTCAATGGTATGAAAGCTCTCGCCCGCTTGAATTTTCATGCACTCAAGAAAGCCCTTATAGAGACTGTAAAGATTGATATTCTCTTCTGAAAGATCGTCTTCTTTTTTCTCTTTCTTAAAGCTTTCGGAGCGGCCACGAGAAAAACAACCATAGCTCTCTTCTTCTTTAATACGAAGATCGTCCGAAACAGCCTTAAATTTCTCATACTCAAGAATTTGCTGTATGAGGGCTTCTTTGTCTGCATCAAATTCGATAGGCTCAAGCTCATCCTGCTCTTCTCTTGGCAGAAGCTCACGAACTTTGAGTAGCATTAACCGTGAAGCCATATAGAGAAAATCACCAGCAGTAGAGAGATCTGTCTCGCTGATGTCTTTTATATAGTCGAGAAACTGGTCGGTAATCTCGGATATAGAGATGTCTTTGGGGCTCAACTCACTCTTCTGCACTAGGTAGAGCAGAAGGTCCATTGGCCCTTCAAAGGTATCAATATAGACTTCGTAGGCGGCCATTTACTCCACCGTTACACTTTTAGCGAGGTTTCTTGGTTTGTCAACATCACAGCCACGAATACAGGCGATATGATAGGCAAGGAGTTGCATTGGGATCGCAGTAAGAAGCGGCATAAGCATTGGCAATGTCGAAGGTATTGGGATGATAAAATCTGCGAGATGCTTCATTTTATCATTGCTTTCATTACAGATGGCAATGATTCTGCCGCCGCGCGCCTTTACTTCTTCGATATTAGAAACCACTTTATCAAACAACGTGTCTTGAGGAGCAATCACTACTACCGGCATATTTTCATCGATAAGTGCAATAGGGCCATGTTTCATTTCTGCAGCAGGATACCCTTCTGCATGAATGTATGAAATCTCTTTTAATTTAAGCGCACCTTCCATTGCCACTGGGTAATTAAAGTGACGACCGAGGTAGAGGAAGTTTTCTGCGCCAGCAAATTTACTGGCAATCTCTTCAATGGCACTGTTCATTGCAAGGATCGTGTTGATTTGCTCAGGTATCTGTTGTAACCCTTTCACTATCTCTGCGCCATACTCATGGGAGACTCTTCTCATACGCCCAAGAAGGAGTGCTACAAGAGCCATAACTGTCACCTGTGAAGTAAATGCTTTTGTTGAAGCAACACCGATCTCTGAACCCGCATGGAGGTAGACACCACCATCGGTTTCACGAGCAATAGATGAGCCCACCGTATTACAAATACCTAACACTGTCGCTCCCTTTCGTTTTGCTTCTCGAAGAGCTGCGAGAGTATCTGCTGTTTCACCCGATTGCGAGATAGCAAATACAATGGTGTGTGGCTCAATAATAGGGTTTTTATATCTAAATTCAGATGCGTACTCAACCTCAACAGGTATACCAGCAAGGTCTTCAATAATGAGCTCACCCACCAGTGAAGCATAATATGAAGTACCACACGCAAGCATAATAATACGACGGATCCCTCTCAACTCTTGAAGATTGAGTTTGAGACCATCCAATTTTGCAGTGCCATCCCCTAACAGAAGTCTCCCTCTGAGGGCATTCTCTACTGTACTTGGTTGTTCATAAATTTCTTTAAGCATAAAGTGGTCAAAACCACCCTTTGCAATTGTTTCAAGATCAAAATCGATCTCGTGGATCTCTCGGTTAACCCGTTGGTTATGAATATTTTTAACTTCATATTTACCATCACGAGAGATAACCACATCATCATCATCAAGATAGATAACTTGTTTGGTGTGTTCTACAATAGGAGTCACATCTGAAGCGATAAAAATGCCATCATCTGCTACACCAACTACAAGAGGGCTCCCTCGCCTGGCGCCAATCATCACTCCTGGCTCATCCGCAGTTATTACCCCAATACCAAAAGCACCTTCGAGCATCCCAAGTACCGTAAGTACTGCCGCTTCGAGATCGCCCTTATAAAATTTTTGAATAAGGTGGGGAATCACTTCCGTATCTGTTTCAGACTTGAATTCATACCCCTCTTTAAGAAGTACTTCTTTGAGCACCGAGTAATTTTCTATAATCCCGTTGTGCACCACGGCAATTTTTCCGTCAGCACTGAGATGAGGGTGAGAGTTGTTTTCTGAAGGAACACCATGGGTTGCCCAACGAGTGTGAGAAATTCCTGTTACTGATGTGATCGTCTCATCAACTATTTTATCTGCGAGGTTTTGTAATTTACCTTTTGCTTTTGTAGTTGTGATTGCCCCATTTTCTAAGACTGCAAACCCAGCACTATCATACCCTCGATACTCAAGTTTTCTCAATCCTTCGATAAGAATATTAATCGCTTGATTTGCACCGTTATATCCAACTATTCCACACATAAATACACACTCAAATTGTTAAAAACATTGAATAATGTAGCAAAAAATCATGATTTTCGCGATGAGGAAGGCTGGATTTCATGGAGATTTACACTCACATATCAAAACTGGTAACCCAGAGCAACTCCAGGTGACACATAATACCGGTTTTTGAGTTTTCCATCACTTTGAGCCGTAAAAAGAGAGATTTCTGGGGTAATAATTGTTGCAATCCAGAACCCTTTGGGTAAATAAAGTTCCAAATCCAGTGATAACCCAATTTGATAGAGATTTGCATGACTCGTACGACTCCCCTCTTTGGTAAGGCGATTATCAAAACGCTCCTGAAAGAGACTCACATATCGGCCATTTACCCCACCAGACACTTGACCATACGCATGTTGGTAAATCGGCTTACCGGCATTATAGGCAATAGAGTAGAAACTATTCTCAACGCTTTTTTTGAGAGAATCACTTCCATGATCGGTAGAAGAAGCGTACCCGATGGAGAGGCGCTGTTTCCAATTATAACTTCTATGAATATAAGAGAGTTCAGTCAAATTGAGCATCGACTCGCCCAGTGGACTGACAAATCGCGCGCCGACCTCTACGCCATGAGCATTGAGGGACAAGCGCTGGCTTCCTTTTGCATAGAGCACTGACTTATGTTGCTTTCTAAAAGTTTTGGGGGTGAGTTCTCTTTTATTCGACCAAGCGAGATCGATCATTTGTGCTTTAATGGCATCACCATCTTCGTATGAAAGTATATAACGCCCCCTTGGCACCGAGTACCGAATAGTCTCTTTACCCGATAAAAATAGGCGGGAGTAAACCTGTGAATTACTCGCATCATGAATGGTCATCATCACCCCAGGGAATCCTTTAAAAGTAATGTTTGATAATTTTTTTTGAACCCGAGCTAGGATAACATCTGACTCCCCCACAATGTTCATATCAAAACCAGGATTTTGATTCTCTGTTTTGCCCAGTATCATCTCATTCTGAGTACTATTCCGAGCGTACTCGAACGCTTCAAAAAGAGATACTTGAGCATCAAGATTAAAGTCAGCGGCACCTCTGAGTGCATTGAGTAAGTGATGCGTAAATACAGCACCTTGATACTCTTCGGACTCTTGGGCAAACTCCCCTCGTGCACTCGATGTGATCACAATAGAACCTTTACTTTTCAGTTCATCTTTGTGGACTCGGTGATTTTTAATTACTTGACCACCCTTTTGACGCAGTAGATTTCCCGATTCACAAGCATCCACGAACATAATTTTGAGATCAGCAGAAAGGGTTTCAAAATAACCAGTGAGTTCATCTTTACTGAGAGTATGACCATTGATATGAAGTGCATTGCTGCTCCCATGGCCTGAATAAAAAAGGAGCACCATGGTCTCTTGACCATTGCGCTTGAGTTCTTTTGCCCGACCATTAATTTCTATGAAAGCATTTTTTATATCACCAACAGATCGGTTTTTAAGAAGATACACACGATCTTCGGGAAATGTCTGTGAGTCGATAAGGAGACGAGCCATCTCCTCTGCATCTTTCGCTGCATATTTAAGGGTCACCTCGTTTGCCAGACCACTATTATTTCCGATAAAAAGCGCCAAACGCTGTAACTCACCCGCATACCCGGCTGAGAGTAGTGCAAGACAGAAGATAACGAATCGTACCACCCTACTTTCTCATTAAGGTGTAGATCTGTACTGTTATAGATGCATTTACCGGAAGTGCAATTGCTCTTTCATGCATAGGCATTGTAAAAGCCTCTACTGACGTCAAGAGATAGAGTTCTTCTCGTTGCCAGCTATCGTCAAGTACAATACTCAACTCCAGTCTACTAAAAGAGGTCACTGGATCGAGAATAAGAGATGCGCCTTCAGTGGTAAGATAAGGAGTAAGCTCTCCCAAATCATCACGGTACCACAATTGCATATACAGTTTTTTATCTGAGCGATACGAAAGGGTGAGTGTATCACCTGCGGAGACAGTCACCGGTCCACCATCACTCAAGAGCGTTCCACCCACAGTAATATGAATCTCGCTCGCGCCTTTAGCTTGGTAGAGACTCTGCTCCGAGAGTGTCGGTTGATTCGATTGCGGGTTGTACATTACCAATACCGCAACACAAACCAGTGAAAAAAGTGCTGCCATCTGTAATTGCGGCTTTAGAAGGAGTCCGAGTAGTTGTTCAATCACTGAACCCTTATTCTGAAACGACTCTCCTGCAAAGAGGTCATTAAAACTTTTATTACAGGTAATGGAACGCTGTTTTTGAAACTCTTCTCGAATCTCGGGATACTGATCCATCTCTTTTTCGAACGTTTCTTCTTCAGCAGGAGTCATCTCATTTGCAATGTAAGACTCAATACGGTAATAAGGGATTTTTTTATTCATATGTACCCATGTTAATAGCTTTACTTATCATTAGACGACCCAAGCAGCAGAGATGTAACCTCACTGCGAGAAAAAAATGAACAGACAATCATAATTGCAGCAAGATCAGGGAATTTAGCTTCTAAACGCTTAATACGTCGGGTTATCGCTACCCGAGAAACGCCCATAATATCAGCTATTTCACCATGATTGAGCCCTTCAATATAAAAGAGAAACAGGAGTTCTCTACTCTCTTTATTAAAGGTTTTAAGAATCTTCTGAAGGGTTAGATTCCGGTCAGTGTCTTCTCTTCCAACGTTTTTACAGGGAATTTCCTCAATATAATCTATAGAAAGCGCATCCTTCCCCTTCTTTGACCGCAGGTAATCGAGGCAATTATTTGTCGCAATGCGATAGATCCAGGTGAACATCTGTGAAGTCCCATCGTACGAATCGATAGAACGAAATACCTTAATAAAGGTCTCTTGGAGTAGATCTTCTGCATCGTGATCACAATGGGTATAGCGCCTACAAATGCGAAATACCCCATCTTTATGAGCGGTATATATCTCTTCAGGTCTCATAGCACTCTCTTATTGTTTCAGTGTAAATCCAGAAAAAGCAACCCAAGGCATAAACCCTAAACTGTTCACTGGGATTATTTTAATATAATAGTTTTCACTCTCTACAGTGATAGCATCAATAAACAGAGTGGGATTATTTCTAGAAACAGGAGTCTCCTGCTGAATCTCTATAAGACTACTCAGCGCCGAACCACCGAGCACCTTAAAATAGATCGGCGTATTAAGGTTATCCCTGACACAACTCTCAACGGAGAGTTGATAGCGCCCTGAATACCCTGAGAGATTCAAGAGAAGATAATCACTATAATCATCGACATACCAACTCTCTTCACCGCTATTATAGAGCGACTCAACAATACCAACACCATTATACAGATACGTATCGCAATCAAACCACGCTTCGGGGTGTACCTTCCCACTATTACTCTCTATAACCTGATCTGCACCAAGATAAGGAAGAGACTGTACCGCCCGTGCAGAGAGTGGCGTATAATTTTTATTATAAAAAGACCGCTCACCCACCTGATCTTTTACGACGAGTTTATAGAAGTCACTCCCGTTATAAGTATTAAAATCTATGGTTACTCCCGTAGAAGGGCTAAAAAAACGGTGAAGATCAAAGGGATACAACGACAACTCGGGGGTCTGCCCTGCGCGCTCACTTTCAAAGACCAATGAGTAACTTAAAATATTGTTGGTATACCCCCCACTGACAAGGAGTGGATTATCATCAGGAGAAATATTAATTGCAAACTCACCGCCACCACTGTAGGAACCGCGGTAATCCACCATATCTATTTGAGGCATTTCGTATGTCAATGTTTCATGGCCTTCTATGTAAGTTTCTATAGTGTCATTAAGGGAGGCGCTCCCTTCACTACGAGGAATGACTGTTTTATCAACAGAAACATAGGATAATTTTACGGCATTTCCATCGAGGGTCATCACAAGATTATTGAGTTCAGCGGATTTAAATGTCCCCTCACTCTTGGTAGGAACCATCTTAAAAAGGGTAACATTCCCCAAACCAAAGTACTCTGCAGTGATTGCATCAAGAGCAAGCCAGCATGAAGAATCTTTTTGAATAATCTCCACAGTAAGATTTTTTTGCGGACTTTTATAAACACCTACCAATGGGACAATAGTATTGAAATCATATTTTTGATCAACCACAGGATCATAACCGCTCAAACTTGGTTGATAATCTCTCCAGCTTTGACCGTGTTCAGCAATGAGTATTGAATCCTTTCGAAATTCTGAAAGTTCAAGCCCGTTAAACACCCTAGAATATCTATCAGCATATAATACATTATAGCCCGTTGTAAAGTATTGGGTGTCGATACTCAAATACCCTTTATTAACAGATCGAGCGACAGTATCAAGGGCATTACGACTTTCAATAAAAAAGAAAAAGTACTCATACGAAAAAGCGACAAGGCTATTTCTATTTGTTCTCTTAAAATCAAGAGGGCTATTTTCATAGGGAAAGGAGCTATTGGTTCGTAAATAATAGAGCATCCGTGATTTCACATCAAAAGCCATTCTTTTCTTAAAGAGCTCATTTTTTTTAGCAACATAGGATGCAAGATATTGTTGATTTGGATGGAGTCGCCCTGATTCTGCTTTAAGATGAAGAACCGACACTGAATCGTTCACAATAGTGGTATCGATTTTTGGAAGGTCGTCATATTGACGGTCAAAAACAAATTCTTCATATTTATTATGCTGCTGATAAATAGCACGCGTCTCGGAAAGGGCCAAATCATAGTACCCTTTGGGAAATAACACCCCTAAATTAATTAACTCACTATATCCTTCGGCAATTTCAGAAGAGATGAGGGTATCTTTAATATCATTATACTCCTGCCATAGGATTCCGCTCTTATAATTGAGATAAAACCGGACATCCGCCTCAGCCATAGGAGCCGGTGACTCATTGTAGTGAGAAAATTCTTTCAACTGACTATTCAACAAACCTATCTCTTTATCAAGAGCAAGCAGGGTATCAACAAAAGAACGATCGTCGGGATGGTACATATCTTCGAGGGTAAACTGGCCTGATCCGTTTGTATTCTCAAAAAACCATAACTTCCCTACAGCCGTTGCCTTATCCTCAAAGATTTCGGGAATCGGCTCCTGTTTTAGATCAAAGTGATATACCCCAGAAGAGTCGATGGTGTATTCAGAAATATTTTGAATATAGTAGTGGTTAAAGTTACCAACCATATGCCAAATAAGTACTGGCCGTACATCACCTAAAGAGTCTTCTCTATCAGGCTCCATTTTGGTATAATCTATGGTCGCTTTAAACTGTAGATAGGGCTCGAGGTCATCATCTGATTGGGCGGGAATAACGCCATCATCGGTAAATAATTCTGACAAAAAACACCCCGACAGCAAACCTATCAAAAGCATCCATACGACAGAAACCCCAACTTTAGAACACATGTACCAATCTCATCAACTCAGCTCAACAAAAGTTAGTAATGTCTCTGACAACCATTGAGTATGTTTTATGGAATTTACACTGTATCGGCTATTTATAACTCTGAAAGCGCATCTAAAACAATATCAGCGGTGATCAGCTCGGGTAACACGATAGGATTTTTAGGATTTTTGGGAGAATAGACCACATAGAGTGGCACCCCGGCACGTCCAAATGATTTGAGCTTTTTGGTAATGTGTTCATCACCATCCGTCCAATCAGCAACCATATAGGTTATCCCTTTTTGGGCAAACTCCTGTCGCATACTCTCTGTTTTCAACACCAATTTTTTATTGGTCTTACACGTTATACACCATGATGCGGTAAAATCGAGGAAAACTGGTTTTCCCGACTCGAGCACCCGTGCCAAATTCTGTTCAGAGTATTCTATTTCACCTTCTCCTATGAGCTGTTCCTGTGCACCAGGGTTATCGATAGTTGGCTGGACCAGCCACATATACGCACCGAATGAAGTTGCAAGTATCACAATCCAGACAAAAACCTTCCGCTGTATAGCGAGTCCAAACCCACCATTGGGGAGCGCATGACTATAGAACCATGCATTGATTGCGAGCACTAAGAGAAAGACCGATGTCCACGTTGCTAAATCACTTCCATAGGCTTCAGTAAGAACCGTAAGAAGCCAAAGTACCGTTGCGATAAGCAGGAACCCCATAAACTCTTTGAGACGAAGCATCCAATTCCCCGGCTTTGGCACCCATTTGAGCGCAAAGGGAAAGAGCGTTAAAATCATATAGGGGAGTGCTAAGCCAAAAGCAACAGCAGTGAACATGATAAAAAGAATAATCGCTGGCTGACTGAAAGCAAAACCCATGGCCGACCCTAAAAATGGCGCACTACATGGCGTTGAAAGGAGCGTCATCAACACCCCATTAAAAAAGGCACCGACATAGCCACTTTTACCCGACATGAGACTGAGTTTACTATTAGCCGACGTTGGGAGAAATATTTCGAAAACCCCAAAGAGGTTAAGGGCAAAGATGAGCATTATCGCTGCCATTACAATGATAAAGAGGGGGTTTTGAAATTGAAAGCCCCACCCTACAAGAGAGCCTGCTGAGCGTAGAATCACTACTGATCCGGCCAGAACCCAAAATGAAACTGCAATCCCTAGAGAGAAGGCCCCACCAAGTTTTAAAAGTTTTGCACGAGATTCACCCGCCTGCTTTACCAAGCTAAACACTTTGAGTGAAAGAACTGGGAGTACACAGGGCATAAGGTTGAGAATAAGCCCCCCCAGTATCGCAAGAAGAATCATCATTCCAAAAGAGGTCTCTTCACCACTCTTCTCAAGTGAACCGTCATCAATAGGTTCAGATACAGCATCTGTTTCTGCGGGGCGATGAGATTCACCGCCTACCACTATTGAAGTTGTCACTGGAGGCAGGCACATTTTATCATCACACGGCTGATAGGTAAAATCAATAACGGTACTGAGAGAATCTGTTTTAGAAAATGCCGTTCCCCGTTCAGCGACCGGCACTGTCACGACAAAATCTCCCGAAAACTGGGTCGTTGTCATGTCGAGTACCTTCACATAGAGTACTTCAGGCTTAGGAAACTTTGGATCGCCAAAGGTAATGTTCTTTGCAGACACCTCAATTTGAGCCGGTATTAGATATTCATCTTCGGGACTATCCGAAGTAATATGCCAACCGTCATCAATGATAATATCAACAATAAGTTGTGATGCTTCGGTAACTGCACCTTTTGAATAACGGGCAGTCACTATTGCGTGTTCTTCCCCCTGGAACGCCCAACTACTTGTTATTGCTAAAAAAAGTATTCCATATAGTATTTTATTCATTTGATATCTCCACTAATGTTTCAACGACGGCTTCAATTTCATCAACCGTAAAAGGTTTGTCAATTACCATGCACGTCCCCATTGCTAATAACTCGTCCATATTGTACTGCTTTGATCTTCCGGTACAGAAGAGAACCTTCTGATGAGGATGATCTTGTCTAAACATCTTAAATACTTCTATACCATTCATACCCGGCATATCTATATCGAGAATCAGTAGTTCAAAAGGGTGTTCTTCACTTAATACACGCACCGCATCGAGGCCATTGATTGCCGACACAACCTCATAGCCAAATGATTCCATAATACGAACTAATAACTTTCGAATAACATCATCATCATCAACAACCAACACTTTCTGACTAGCTACTTTCTCTGGCTCAATGCTGTCTTCTTCGTGCACCTCAACATGTTCGGAGTCTGAAATACTCGCAACAGGGAGATACACAAAAAATGTTGTTCCCTCACCAGGTTTACTGATAACATCAATATACCCTTGGTGATCTTGAATAATTTTATCAAAAATTGCAAGGCCCAAGCCCGTCCCTTCGTCAGCTGCTTTTGTGGTATAAAATGCCTGAAACATACGCTGAATGGTCTCACTATCCATACCCTGGCCACTATCAGTTACCGTAATACAGTAAAACTCTTCTTCATCATAACAGTCGTGTTTTTCACGGAACTCAGCGTGAGCAATAAACTCTTTTAGGCCAATTTTAAGTTCACCACCTTCTTTCATTGCATCACGTGCATTGACACAGAGGTTGAGTATTCCATTCTCGACCTGACTCTTCTCGCCTAATACCCATGCTTTATCCAAATCAGTATCATAACTCATATGAATAGATGAATCAAAGGAGCCCCGAATAATTTTTATCACATTACCGAGTGAATTAATGAGATCCATCTTTTTCATCTGTTGATCACTTTTTCGTGATAAATCGAGTAATCGACTCACCAAGTCAGATGCGCGTTTAGTACAGTGATCAATAGTCTCAACATCTTCGACATCTACAGCATCGGTAGGCCCCTCTTGCGCCCATCTTTTTTTCATGAGTGAGACCGTCCCTACAATACCACCAAGAATATTATTAAAATCGTGAGCCATGCCTCCTGCGAGAGTCCCTACCGTCTCCATTTTTTGGGCATGGAGCAGTTGGTGTTGTAAATTAATCTGTTGCGTAATATCATCAATTCTAAGGGCGAGTTCACCACGATTGGAATTGAGCATATTGTACAGGTGTGGCTGCAGGTAGCATTGTTTACCGTTGGGATTGGTATGTACTACATAGTCAAAAACAATTTCTTCTTCTTCAGAGCTCACCGTTTCCATAAGAGAATCGGCAATAAACGAGAAGTCGGGCATCAACTTGCCAAAAGGCTGACCAATGGCCGCCTCTTCGGGAATACCAAAATAGGCTTCCGCTTTTCCATTCCAAATGGTAACATTTCCTAAAAAATCGAGACCAATTATTGCCGAAGGCATGGATTCGATAATCGATTCCTGTTGTTCTTTAAGTTCTCGTACATTGGAAAGCAAAAGTGATTGTTCCATCACAACCGTAGCGTAGCGAACCATATTTTCAAAAAAACCAATTATTTCTTGATGAACAGGATCGGCCTTAAACCACTGGAGACAGATCACCCAGGTACCCGCATCATCAATAGTAATAGCTTTGGCACAGGATTCCTCGATGACAATTTTTGGAGCAATTTCCAAAAGAGGTTTCCAAATTTTTTGTGTTACCTTCCCACTATCAATTGTTTCATTTAAAAAGTCTTTATAGGGGTCTTCTTCATCTAATGAAACAAAATAAGGTATGGGAACTTCTGGAACATTTGTATCTGAAGCGATATGAGTGACCACAAGACTCCGCTGTACACTTCCCCCTTGTACAACAATAGAGACGCGATCTGCCTTGGTATTTCGTAATATCTCATCAGCTAAGACCTGATAGAGGTCTTCATCATTTATGTAAGATGATATGGTCTTAATAAATTCATTAAAACTCTCTTGAAACTTAAATATACCGTGGGGCTCTTCACTCCCCCGTTCAGCATGTGCGTTCTGCATCAGCTTCAATATTTGCATCAACAGTTTTTCATTTTGAGTACGAAGGTCCTCAATCACTCCCTGCTGTTCATCAATCTTTCTACGTTGGTCTTGTGGCATAGATGCTCTATCCAATTAACTATTGGTTTTTAGTCTCGTTCAATCCTTTAAAATTGCAAAATTTTACCAGATTCCACCATTATTCAGGTAAAAATCCACTTATAAACATCAAGTTTTTGCTTATACAATCTATGATAAACGAATAAGATCGAGGTCCGATTTCAGTTAGAGTAACATTTTGCCAGTTTGTAATTCCGATTTACTTACATTTATTCTGGAATATGGCAAAATAGCTCTGTAGAGCCCAAATAAGAGACTTATGAAAATAGCAGTATATACAAATGAATTTCCCCCCAATATTTACGGTGGTGCCGGGATTCACGTAGACTTTTTGACCCGCGAGCTTAAGAAAAAAGCTGAAATTGATGTTAAATGTTTTGGTGACCAAGATGTTACTGACGGTTCACTCACCGCAAAAGGGGTGAGCCCAATAATGCCTAAAGCGAGTTCTGACAAACTCCAGAAGGTATTTTCTACCCTCGACAATGACCTTCAAATGTCTATTATGACAGAATCTGCTGATGTCGTCCATTGTCACACCTGGTATGCACATATGGCTGGGATCTGGTCAAAGATCATTTTAGATATCCCACTCTTTTTGACAACCCACTCTTTAGAAGCGCATCGTCCGTGGAAAGAAGAACAGCTCGGCATGGGTTACCACCTTTCGAGTTGGATTGAAAAAACCGCATACAATGAAGCAGATGGTATTATTGCGGTCTCCAAAGAGATGAAAAAAGATGTTGTTGACGCCTATGGTGTTGACCCAAACAAAGTTGAAGTGATATACAACGGTATTGATCTTGACTACTACCAGCCAGACTGGGATGAGGCAACTCTCGAAAAATTTGGGATTGACCCTAAAAAACCGATGGTACTCTTTGTAGGGCGCATAACCCGTCAAAAAGGGATATCACACCTTGTTGACTCTATTGAGCTGATCAATTCTGACACACAAGTGGTACTTTGTGCAGGTTCTCCTGATACCCCAGAAATTGAACAAGAGGTTCGTGAGAAAATTGAGGCTGTACAGAAAAAACGCGATGGCGTCATCTGGATTAGTGAAATGGTGGATCATACAGATCTTCGTCGTTTTTATACCCATGCAGACGTATTTGTGTGCCCATCACTCTACGAACCATTTGGCATCATTAACCTCGAAGCAATGGCCTGTAAAACACCTGTTGTCGGGAGTGCTGTTGGCGGTATACCAGAAATTATTGTTGATGGCGAAACAGGGCTACTGGTTCCTCTTGAATCTGAATCAAAGATTAATTTCGAACCCAAACACCCGCGGGGCTTTCACAACTCCCTCGCCTTTAAAATTAATCAATTATTAGACAACCCATCTCTTAGAGAATCTATGGGAGAGGCAGCACGAAAACGAGTTGAAGAGATCTTTTCGTGGGAACGCATTGCAGAGCAGACACTAGCATTTTATCAGAGAGTTATACATGACCGGAACAACAAAAAACAGTAAGAAAAGCGCCAGCCCAAAAACCAAAGACGTTAAAAAAGTGGTAAAGAAAGCTCAAACAAAAATAGTACGTAAAGTGAAGAGCTCATTCCCTCCACTCTACACTATCACCATTGAAAATGTTAAGCCTATAATAAATGGTGGCGACTTCCCTATTAAGCGCGAGCCTATGGACTGGGTAGAAGTTACAGCAGACCTCTTTCGCTGTGGACATGAAACATTTGAGATCAATCTTCTCTATAGAAAAAAGGGCGACTCGAACTGGTTAAGCTCACCTATGAAATTTGTTGACAACGATGAGTGGGCGGGATCATTTCAGGTGACAGACCTTGGGCTTTACGAATATACCATTGAAGGGATTACTACAGAAATTGAAGACCCTTGCCCGAGCAAGCTTGATAAAATCTACGAAGTACGCGTGGACCCACACTATGCTCGCAATAGTTCGTGGTACGAAATATTCCCCCGGTCCCTCGGCAAGACTCCTGGTAAAAGCGGCACCTGGAATGATGTCGTTGACCGTATTGAAGATATTAAATACATGGGCTTTGACACCCTTTATGTCACTCCAATCCACCCAATCGGTTTTACCAAAAGAAAGGGCCCCAACAACTCACTTATTGCAGGCCCCGAAGATCCGGGCTGTCCGTACGCTATCGGCAATCTCGAAGAGGGTGGACATTATGACCTAGAACCTCAACTGGGAACCGAAGCAGAGTTTGACCGTTTTGTAAAAGTATACAAAGAGAATGGTTTTAATCTCGCTCTTGACGTTGCCCTTAACTGCTCTCCTGATCATCCTCATGTACATGAACACCCTGAGTGGTTTTATCATGAAGAAGATGGATCGATACAGTGCGCTATAAATCCTCCTAAACGCTATGAAGATGTTTATCCCTATAACTACGTGAATGAAAATTACGAAGAGCTCTGGGAAGATATCCGCGATATGCTTATTCACTGGACTGAGAAAGGGTTTGATATTTTTAGAATCGACAACCCCCACACCAAGCCATTCGCTTTTTGGGAGTGGATCATTAAAGAGGTTAAGGCAAAGCACCCTCATGTAGTCTTTTTGGCAGAAGCATTTACCCGCCCAAAATTGATGCACCGCCTCGCTAAGATCGGCTTTGATCAGTCCTACAGTTATTTTACTTGGCGCGAAGAGAAGTCGGAGTTTGAGGAGTACCTCAAAGAGTTGACGCAATCCGATGCGAAAGAGTATATGCGTGCCATCTTTTTCCCCACAACACCAGACATTTTACCCAAGCATTTACAAAACGCTCCTCGCGAAGCATTTGAACTTCGTGCATTTTTAGCCATGACACTATCGAGCCTTTCGGGAATCTATAGTGGCTATGAACTTTGTGAAAACATACCAAGCCCCGTAAAAGATGAACTCCTTGACTCTGAAAAATATGAGTTTAGTGTTCGTGATTGGTGGGCTCCTGGAAACATTAAAGAATTTATCAGCAAAGTGAACTGGGCTAAAAAGGTGAACAGTGCTCTTTGGGAGTATGACAACCTCGAATTTCATAGTGCAGGTAATGATAAAATCATGGTCTATTCAAAGAGAGATAAGAGCAATGGCAATACGATACTCTGTATTGCTAATCTAGACTCGTACAATACTCAAGAGTCTATGGTACACCTCGATATGCCTGCACTTGGCCTTGAAAATGGGGCAAGCTTTGAGTGTCTCGACATATTAAATAACGAACAATATATCTGGCATGGACAAGACAACTATGTCAAGCTCGACCCAAAACAACAACCGGCTCACTTCTTTCAAGTGCGCCCCCTATAGCAGAATACGAAGAGACACTTTATGAAAAAAAGAGTTAAAGTTCAATGCCCCTGTTGTAATTCCGTGATGGAGGTCGACACCGCTACTGGTGTGGTCCTCTCTCACTCTTCACAAAAAAAAGAGACAAAATCTCTCGAAGAGTTTATGGAAACTGAAAAAAACAAAATCTCTATTCTTGATGAAAAGTTCAAAGAGGCGAAAAACAAAGAGAAATCAAAATTCGAAACTCTGGACGCGAAATTCAAACACGCTCAAGAGAACGAAGATACGCTCGAAGACCCGCCACCCAGCGTATTTTGGGATTAATAAAAGGCTCATATTACTATGGAAATATTTGACGTACACCCAGACAACCCCCAAAAACGCCTCGTACAACGAGTCGTTGATATATTCAACAAAGGGGGACTGATTGTCTACCCCACTGATGCAGGATATAGTGTTGGGTGCAATGCAGAAGATAAAAAAGCCATAAACCGTCTCTATAAATTAAAAAAGCCCATTAAAAAGTATGTGATGGCGCTGATGCTTAATGACTTCTCTCGCATAACTGAGTACGCTAAAATGGATAACTTTGCTTTTAAATATATTAAGCAAAGAGAGTCTGGACGGTATACTTTTATTCTCCCTGCACAGATTCATATTATGCGCAAACTTGATGTTAAACGAAAAGAGGTCGGAATACGTATGCCTAAACATCCATTCCTTGAAGCTTTTTTTGAATTAACAAATGACCCTATTTTAAATACCGCAGCTCATATGTCAGAGGATGAATTTTATACAGCCCCTGATGACCTTATAAAGGCATTTAATGGAAAGGTTGATGCTATTGTTACCTGTGGTGAAATACTGCTTGACCCTACAAACGTAATCAGCTTAGTTGACGGATACCCTGAGGTCATAAGAGGAGAAGAGTAAGTGGCTATTGCAATAATCACCGGAGCATCATCCGGTATTGGCGAGATGAGAAAGCAGAACTTACGGTAAGAGGGACTCAACCCGTTCTTTAAGTTTTTTTGGTTCAACTACTTCACAGGCACCTGTGGCAACACGCCCCACAAGCCAGCGTTCAAAATCAACAGTAATATACAGTTTTAATGTAATAGTTTTTTTAGAACCGTCACAGTCTGCAGCAGGATCGAAATGGGCATCTTTCATATGGCGATAAAACCAAGGTTCTTTACTCTTTAACACAACGCGTTCTACAGCATCTTCACTATTTTCATTACTCCACTGAGCAAACTTATACTTATAAAATTCTTGAATCTCTTTTTGATGAGAGGCATCAAAATAGTGTTCGGGCACGTTTCCTGAAAGCACCTGAATTATCCCTTTCATACGATCAAGGCGAAGGGTACGAAGAAGTGTCCCATTTTTTTTTCTATACCCCATAACATACAGCTGCCCAATGCGGAGCACAAGTTTCACCGGATAGAATTCGATCATGCTCTCTTCATCACGACTCGACGTATATTTACCGATTCGAATAGCGTGCCGTTTATCAATAGCCTGTAAAATTTTATCCATTGCAGGATTCATTTTGATGGAGTCGGGATTTACCGCAAAAGGGCCATGACTGATAATCCAGTGAGCATCCGATTGTTGTAGTTTTTGAGGCGATGAGCGGTTCTCTAAAAATGAACCAACATGAGTGAGTAAATCTTGGTACTGCGCCATTCCTGAATTGGAGAGTTCCTGAGTCATTTTTTTAAAGGCAACGATTGAATCATCATCAATCCAGTTTTGACGGGACAAAATATGAAAGGTTGATTCTCGACCAATCTGATTGTCTTTTCGTACAAAATCCTGATTATTGAGGGAAACCTCTTGCAGATAGCGTGCAAGGGTACGCTCATCAATGGGGTCACCATATTCTGACTCAATCTGATGAAGCAACCTTGTTTTGGTCCATTCACGTTCTTTAAGTAAAGATTCAATCAGAGAAATACGTTGATATTTTGAACTCTCTTTTTTCATAGGTCAGCTTCACTCGTTAAACGGCAGTATAGAGTAAAGAGAAGTTATATGACAAATTTTGTCAACGCTCTGTGAAGCCAAGTGGTCATACCGCCTTAAAAGAGCTATTTCTGCTATTGCTGTGGGCAGACACTCTGTGCTTTCAGCATGTATCCAAAGCGCCACTGTGAGGCAATTTTTAGAGTCCTCCTTTACTATTCCCTCGACCTCACTCATAAATTAAGATATAATACAATATATGAGACTGAAACCACTAAATGCGCAGACAACAATTACCGATATGATAGAACAATCACAATCGGTATATGATAGACCTGCTTTATCGGAAGAGGACTACAAAACTAAAATGCGCGATCTACTCCCTGGCACAGCCCAAACTCAACTCGAAACAGATGAGCTTCAGCATATTTCTGATATGGTGGAACGCTATGAGCAGCTTTCGAAACAGTATCACGACAGTGATGAACGAGTCACCCTTCGAAAACTGATGCATCGCAAACCGGAGTAAGATGTGACTCAGTACATTATTGCACTTGATCAGGGAACCACCAGTTCACGAGCAGTACTCTTTACTGACACTTTAGATCTTGTTGATATTTGCCAAGAAGAGTTTCCTCAATACTTCCCTCATGATGGCTGGGTAGAACACGACCCCGACGAAATCTGGCAAAGTCAATATAGAGTGTTATTGCAACTCATTAAACAAAACAACCTTTTGCCTTCCCAAATCATCACCATTGGCATTACTAATCAGCGAGAGACTACTATTGTGTGGGATCGTACAACAGGTGCCCCCATATACAATGCAATCGTCTGGCAAGATAGACGAACTGCACCACTCTGTGAAAAGCTCAAGCAACAAGGACTTGCTACAACCATTCAAGAAAAAACAGGCTTGGTTATCGATGCCTATTTTTCGGCGACCAAATTGAAGTGGTTATTAGAGGAAGTTCCCGGAGCCCACGATAAAGCGCTAAAAGGGGACCTCCTTTTTGGGACTGTTGATAGCTGGCTCATATGGAAATTAACGAATGGTGCACACCATGCAACTGATGCAACGAATGCTTGTAGAACAATGCTCTTTAACATTTCTGAAATGTGTTGGGACAAAGACCTCTGTAATACTCTCTCTATTCCAATAGCTATGCTCCCGGAAGTGAGAAACTCATCTGACTCTTTTGGCGAATGGATGCTCGATGGTGTCGCCATTCCTATATCAGGTGTAGCTGGCGATCAACAAGCAGCCACCTTTGGACAACGATGTTTTGAAAAAGGAATGGTTAAAAATACGTATGGTACCGGTTGTTTTATGGTGATGAATACTGGGTCAGAGCGAGTGACCAGTACTCAAGGACTCCTCACCACTATTGCTTGGATCCTCGATGGCAAACCAACGTACGCCCTTGAAGGAAGTGTTTTTGTAGCAGGTGCAGCGATCCAGTGGCTGCGCGACGGCTTAAACCTTTTTTCTAATGCTAAAGACTCTGAGGCACTTGCGCACCATGCAAAAAGTGATGATCAGGTTGTTGTAGTCCCCGCATTTACTGGACTGGGCGCGCCCTATTGGGATATGTATGCCCGTGGTGCTATTTTTGGATTGACCCGTGATACCGGTATAGCCGAAATTACTCGAGCCACCCTTGAATCCATCGCCTTCCAAAGCTATGACATTCTAAATTGCATGCAAAAAGATAGTGAGACTACTATTCCTATTATGGCTGCTGATGGTGGGGCTGCTGCTAATAATTTTCTCATGCAGTTTCAGGCTGACCTCTTGGGGATTCCTGTTGAACGCCCCTCTATTACTGAATCCACAGCCCTCGGTGCAGCAACTCTTGCCGGACTCCATCATTCACTCTGGACAATGGATGAGCTGAAAAGTAAACAAATTGAGAAAACATTTACACCGTCAATTGATACAGAGTACAGAGCACGCCTCATAAGAAACTGGAACAACGCCATTCAACGAGTACTTTCTACTCCTCATCAATCAGACGAAGAGTAGATACAAAAAAAGCCCTTTGTATAAAGGACCACTGTATTGAATATAAAGAGCTCTAAACGTTACCCGTCTATTTTACCCTTAATATCATTAACGTCACCTTGACTCACGCCCATCTCATCCATCACCTCTTGGAGTGCACCAGGATTCATCATGAGTTCACCAACAATTTTTTGAATTGCTGAAGGATCGATACCCATTTCAGTTATTTTAGTCATTGCACTCAGAGGATTCTCTTTGACTGCAGACACAAGCTCTTGCGCTTGTTCAGGAGTTATGTTAAGTTCATTAAAAATTTCTGATAGTTTAGACATAGAAGACCTCTTTTTTAAATAAAAATAGCAAATGGAGTGATGTTTTTCATTCCATTACTCAACGATATAGAGCTCAACTTCATCCTCGCCTATACCATTCATATCCTCATCAGTTTGATCGTACTCATACAATAGATCAAAATCACTCCCCATATCTTCAAGCATTAACAGTGCATACTGCTCTTGTATAGGGTCAATTGAGGGTGACTGAGGAGCATAGAGTACTACAATGATAACCGCGATTATCATCAGCGCTACAGAGCTCATTATCTTTATACTATAAAAGAGTATTCGCCGTTGTTTCTGCTCATAGACAACCTTTTCACTAAAGTGAAGCTCCTCTGGAGAAACCGATGTAAATAGATCACTCAGTGACGATTCCGTATATTTTTTATCAGCCATGATCTCCCCCTCTATTGAGTAGCACTATCATTTTTTGTTTTGCCTCATGAATCCTTGACTTAACCGTACCTTCTTTGATACCAAGAATCGCGGCAATTTCATCATATCTAAAACCTTCCATCTCTTTAAGCACCAGGGGTTCACGATATTTCCCCTCGAGTTTTTGCAATGCACTATTGAGATGGGCCACTTCTGGACGCACCGACTCAGTTGCTGGTGCATGCAGCGCTTCTTCGAAGGCCTCAACGGGCTTAAGATGCTTTCGTACATACTGTAAGCTCACATTACGCACCAGGCCAAAAAGCCAGGTACTAAAAGCAGCATCCTCTTTAAAACCCAATAAGGACTTTTGGAGGGCAATAAAGGACTCTTGCACCACATCATCAACACATCCTTTGTTGCCAATGGTATACATGACCATTCGTCGCACCCCATCAAGGTATCGTCCAGTCAACTGATCAAGGGCCGGTTTGGAGCCGGCCTTGATTTCATGTATTAATTCACTATCAGTCACACTGTGCCTTTATTAAAATATACACCCAAAGTGCCTATTTATTCCAGCTCTTGCCCTGTTTGCCGTGCTTGCCTCTTTTACCTTTATCACTTAGGCGATGCATAATGTATGTATCCCACTGTTCTTTAGTGAGGAGCTCTTTAATCTTTGCATCTTTCTCAAACTGTTTGATATGAATTTGAGCCCATATATCACCACGCTTATTGCAATTTTTAGTTATAAGGTCCATATCGAACTTATCTCTGAGTATCATTTTTTTAAGAACAATTTTGTGTTCTTCAGACTCTAATTTAAGAAGTGCAATTTGTTTATGATGCGCACTTAAAATCACTTTTACTTGTTCTTGGGTAGACTGATCAAGCCCCAACTTTTTAAAGAGTCGATTAAATTTTGGCCCTTTAGCCATTCTTTTACACTCTTTATCACCACGCGGACACTCATATTTTTTACCACCGCCATCACCATACCCTTTTCCTTTACTATTGCCAAGCCCTTGAGCCATAACCATAGTTGCTGTAAGCATGAGTATCATCAGTAACTGTTTCATTGTTTCACCTCTTGTTAATCGTTCTTTTACCTATAAGTGTAGTGGACGACCACTTTCGTTCGATAAAAATTCATTTTTTTAAAATTTGTGTTTTTTATAAGAATAAGACTATTCTGATGTTAATAAACGGATGGTATCTTCATATTCTGGAAATTCCGACAAAAGATCATCTCTCTTTGCCAACTCAAAATCCGCAAAGTCAAACCCTGGAGCAACAGTACAACCGACTAAGGCATACCCATTTGGCTCTTCGAGAGAGGCCCCAAACCAGCACCCAGCCCTAACCAACCCTTGAAATTGTTCTCCTGCCTCTGGATCAGAGCCAATCTTTAGGTGGAAGAGAACTCCCATAGGATCTATTACATGAACAGTTAATGGAGAACCAGTGTAAAAATGCCACATCTCATCAGATTGAATTCTGTGAAAATGAGATACTTGGCTTCCTTCTAAAAGAAAATAGATGGCAGTAGATGCTGACCGCCCACCTGCAAAACGCTCAGGGAGACTTTCGAGCTGATCGTCCGATCGATAACTCTCGGCAAAATAGCCCCCTTCAGGGTGTTGAGTCATCTTCAGTGATTCAATCCAATAGTCGGCACTCTTCTCTTCTGTCACCTTTTTCATTCTTCTAAAACTCCTTTGAGGTAGTGCTCCAACTCTTCTAAGAGCACCTTTTGACCATCATCTAAAGTATCACTCGATGTAAGCGTATCAATATCCCTCTGTGCATCACTCACAGTATACCGTTTATTACCCCGAAAATCAATGCAATCGACACCACTATCTAATGCCTGTTTTAGATAGGTGGTACAGGCTGTAAGAGATGAGCCACTTAATTCTTTTTTAAAATTTCGATAGAGAATCCGCTCGGCAAGGGCATTAATATGGGGTTGAGAAAATCCACCCACCAGTTCTATTTTTCGAGCAAGGTCTCCATTACGATAGACATAGGAGAGCTCATCATCACCCCGTGGCACAAATCCTTTAATATAGAGAGCAGCATCGTGATCGACCTGTTCAACCTCATCGTACCGATACTCTTTATGATACGTTATAATCTTTTCGAAGAGAGTATTATGCTCTTTGAGCCAGGCGATATTCTCAGTGACCAGTGCTGCCCTTTCATCATTCCAGTGGCCTTTATACCGGTCAAGAACCGGGAGCAGTATATCTGATCCATCCTTTTTACGGATAACCCATGTTTCTTCTTCGACAGATTCTTCGGTGAGTTCCGCAAAAGGTATGCGATCGAGAATAAGCCAAATTGTTTGGTTAGTATAGCTCTGGGATGCTCCAAGACTAAGCACTACATGCTGATACCCCTGATCGGCCCCAGCCTTCACCTGGATTGCAATACCCATAGTATGGTATCGTGGCAGTAACTCTGGTACTTTTGTAAGCTTTTTAAGGTATTCCGCCTCAACCTGTTTCTTAAAACCATTGGTAAGGTAGCGCCACATTTCACTCTCTTTGACAAACCGCTGTGCCAGTGCTACCGTTGCTTCAACATCAACCATAGCATCATGAGCCTGACCAGGAGCGAGGTTATTTTCACTACTTATATGTTCGAGTTTGAGGGTTGGCTTTCCTGCTATAGTTGGCCACTTGATCACTGAAGGCTTATAAAGGAAATAGACCGCTGCAATAGGGAGTAGGTCGAGCCTTCCACAGTCATTATAAAATTGATGTTGATAGGGACTGAGAAGATTGCGATAAAACATAAATCGTAAAAACTCATCGTCAAACCCCATAGTATTGTACCCCACACTAATGGTCCCTGCTACATTCATGAGCTCATGAATAGCACAAGCAGCCTCAAATTCACTCATACCACTTTGTTGTGCAGTAATTGATACTCGATGAGTAAGGGTTGCGTAGGGTGAAGGAACCACATCGGGACGGAGCGCTATTTTAAATTCATGACGCTCTATCTCACGCAAATTCTGATCTGTCCGAATGGCAGCAAATTGCACCACCTGGTCAAAGCATTTATTGAGACCTGTGGTCTCTAAATCATAAAAAAGAAAGGTTTTCATAATGAGAAATATACAATTTGTAGATGAGAACTTTGTGAAATGTACTTTTTGAGGCTCGAGTGGAGTCTTTTTGGTTAAGTGACATAGTTGTCAGAAGTGCCCCATCCCCCAAATCTCTCTCATGAATTTTTCTATGCAGGTCAAAATATTATTACATTTGATACTAAGCACTTAGACCAGATACCATCATGACCCAATCAATACTCATTGCTCTTATTCTAACCGCCATCACTGCATATGCCGTTCCTCCATTAGAGGCTCTCAGACTCATTGCAGCCTATCCCGATCATCTTGATTACTATATCGAGGGTGATATGGTATGGCATGATGGCACCGTGACTCAATGGGACGATGGTAAAAATAAAAGTTTTGATGAGAAGCTCACCAATGCCGATCTGGAAGACCAGATGAGTCAAAAATATGACAAGGCGACCATCACCAAAGAGACTCGCAAAGATTTTGATCCTGGCCGCATTCGCTCGACGCCCTTTTTTGAAACCATGTATGGCGGATCTGAAGTTGATGTTGACTTTAACATGGTCGAAATTGATTGGTTTGGAGTAAAACATAAGGTAACAACAGTTAATGACATTAACTTAAAACTAACTGAAGTGGCCGACCGCCTTAAACATCATGAAGAGTACCTCAGCCCGAGTGCAGGAACATACAACTTTCGCGTAATTGCAGGAACAAACCGCCTCAGCTGCCACAGTTTTGGCATTGCCATCGACATTAGAATTAATGTAAGCCGTTACTGGAGATGGGACAAAGATTGGGAAACACGCCCAGGCCATATTTCTATACCCGACGATGCCCTTATGGAAATCATTGGTATATTCGAAGAATTTGGTTTTATCTGGGGTGGACGTTGGTATCACTACGACAGTATGCACTTTGAGTACCGCCCAGAACTATTGTTACACTAGAGAACCCTGAGAAAAAAAGCATGCCATGACATTTCCTGTCATACACGCCGATCTATATTTACTATAGAACTAAACGGGAGAACAATTATGGCATGTTTAAACAAAGTTACCCTCATTGGCAATTTGGGTTCAGATCCAGAAATCAAGACAACTGCACAAGGTGTGAAATTAGCACGATTTAATGTAGCAGTTACCGAAAAATATAAAGACCAACAAAATCAAAAACAAGAGAAGACCCAGTGGTTTACAGTGGTACTTTGGAGACGCCTTGCTGAGATTGCAGAACAGTTCCTTAAAAAGGGAGCTATGGTCTATATTGAAGGTAAACTGGATAATTCAAGCTGGGACGATGAAAAGACTGGTGAGAAAAAATATAAGACTGAAATTCATGGACTCAATATGCAGATGCTCAGTTCATCAAAGCATGTAGCAGAGTACGCTGTTGGTCATACCGCAGTGAATACTATGGCTTACTAAACCCATATTTTTCAAATATACGTCTATACTTCCCATTATTTTTAATTGCTGCGAGTCCGCGATTAAATGCTTTGAGGTGTCTTTTTGCATGCTTGGACTTTTTAGAGACCCCAACATGAGAAAGATGCACCTCTAAAGGGGGATGTATAGGCACTATACTTTGCCCATTCTCAACATCTAGAAGCAACCGATACCCAACGCCTTCATTTTCTACAACTAAGTCCAACCGCTCTTTAGCAAGGCGCGTAAAATTATCAGTATTACTCACCGCTTCTACTCTGGTAAAGTGAGTCGCCTTATCAAAAGCACTACTATTAGCATAGCCGCGACCAACGCCTATATACAAACCTTTCAAACTTTGTAGATCGGTATACTCAAAATCATTCGTTATTTTTTTAAAGAAGAACACCTTCAATGTATCAATAGGATTACTATATAGAAAAAACTCTTCACGCTCCTTTGTATAATACAGCCCTAAGACCACATCATACAGACCAGCTTTTGTCCCATGAAGCGCCCGAGCCCACGGTACAAAATGATACTCAACGGAATAGCCAACCTCTGCATAAGCTGCTGTGACTAATTCAGTGTAGAGCCCTCCATCATCTTCTTTTTCTGTGAGATACGGAGGATAATCATTTTGGATTGCAAAACGTACAACCCCATTGGAAAAAACACCAAGTACACATAACAGGACAATTGAGAGTAGTGACTGTATCATATATCCAACAAAAAAAGGTTTCATTAGTATACCATTTGTTTGTACTGATATCTGCTCTTTTACAATGGATTAAAACATTTTACAAGTTAGAATCTATGCTTTGCTTAAAGCGACGAGAAATAGCCGAATTTCGCCGTATAGACCGCCCTATACAATCCCGTATGGAGTGATCAGACCCTAAAACCCCAACATAATACTTTGCGCGAGTGACGGCTGTGTAGAGTATTTCTTTGGTCATTACTCGGTTCATTTCACTAGGCAGTACAATAAGCGCATAGTCATATTCTGACCCCTGAGACTTATGCACTGTTATTGCATAAGCGCTTTCGAATCGAGAGATCTCTGAAACGGGATACACACTTACAGTATCACGGTTCGGAATTACAATGTAATAACTTCCCCCTGCAGAAATTACCACTCCACAATCCCCATTAAATATTCCATGAGCATAATCATTCTGAGTAATAATTATCGGAAGACCGGGATAAACCCCATCACGAATCTCATATGCTAATACACCCTGCATATACTCAAACAGTACCTGATTTATTGTAGTCGTGCCCACTGGCCCATTTCTTGTGACACCCAGGATTTGAGATTGATTCATATAGGCAAATAATTCACTAAAGAGGTTCTGTAACGCACTATCTTCACTGGCCTTCTTTACAATCTCAGAAGCGGTCTGGACACCTGTAAGCCTTTTCTCAATACCAGCAATAATATCAGGGTATGCATGGGTACGAAGCAAGACTTTATTTACACCAGCTTCTGGAGCAAAAGACTCATCAACCATATGAAATCGACACCAGTCAATCAATAAATCATTCAATGGATTTCGCTCTTTGGTTTTTTCTCCCCTCTGAATGAACACTACCCCTTCGGTATCACACCGTTTAGAGCCATCGGCATTTATTACCACTTGAGGCCATGCAGGAATACCGGAAACCCTTGAAAGTATTTGATTCGTTGCGTCAACATCTTGACTATTTATTGCACTACTCAAGGTCAATATTGACGCTTCTGAACGATGGCTTTTACTCAGTACCACCATTGAATCTTTAAGTAAGTGATCCTCCTCTAACACAAGTGAAGAGGAGTCATTCTCTAGATCCTCTTCGACACTTATTTCATTAACCAGAGCCAATACCGACTCTTTGCTGAGACTCGGATTACCTTGGGGTATTGTTGCACCAAAAAGATCGCTCAGTACCGCACCAGCCTGAACCGATGGAAGCTGATTATGATCACCCAATAGTATTATTCGAGTATCCGGTTGCAGCGCCTCTGCCACATTTAAAAAGAGCGCCGCGTCAACCATCGATACTTCGTCTACAATAAGAATTTTTGTAGGATGTTTATTATCTCTTCCGTAGGTAAACTGATTTCGACCAGGATTATATTTTAAAAACCGATGAATCGTCTGAGCATTAATCGCACACAACTTTGCATCACTCACTTGATGTTCAAGATTTGAAATGAGAGCAACACTCTGCTCTACCGATTCCGCCATGCGTGCTGCCGCGCGACCAGTGGGGGCCACCATAGTTATTTCATCTGCTCGAAGCTCTGGATATGCCCGCACTAATACTCTCAGTAGCGCAACAACGGTACTCGTTTTACCGGTACCAGGGCCACCTGAAATTATGGAGAACTGCTTTTGCGCCGCCATAAGTACTGCAACTTGCTGTCGAACATGAAACTGCATAGGGATATCCCCAAGCATCATTGGCTGTTCAACAAACACTTCTTGATATATTTTTTTTAATTCTGTTGAGAGCTCAAGAGGCTTATTGTCGATTTTCATAGTGAGCCACAGAGAAAGACGTTTTTCTACATCATAATATTTGCCTGTATAAAAACCATACTGCGCATCGTACACAAAGAGACTTGATTGAGTACCAGGCAAGGAGAACACAGGCCTTTGACGAGCAACGGTCTCTACCACATGAGAGAACGCTTTTGAAAATCCGTCGGTGAGTGCCGTACTATCACACAGAGACTGTAACTGTTCTGCCACAACGATATCTTTTGCATTTTGAATGCGATTTACCACCACTCCTGCTAATGCATCAACTAAATCTCGCCCTGAAACACCCAGCACATAAAACAGGTGCCCCATCTCTGTTGTTGCAACAATCAAGAGTTCAACAAGAGTTCTCTCTGCATCACGTTCGTCTTCACCCATGAGGCGATTTGAAAGATCGGTGAGCGCTAAATGGGCACCATCAATAAAACCCGCTTCGAGTAATAGATAGACAGTAGTAAATAAAAAATCATCACGCTCATGCTGACGAAGGCCACCTTTTTGAGCAGCTTCTGTCGGACCTATTTTCTCGAACCAACACCGCGTTTGTAGAAGCTTATCCATGTCTCTTCTCCCCTGCTTCTGGGTGGGCATCACCAATCATTTTTTCAATCTCTTGACTATACTGCTCTTCTATTACTTTTGATGACTCCGGGCACATACAGACATAGCCATCATTTGACCCCGGTTGCATACCACGAATATAGAGATAGTAGACACCTCCAAAATGAGTATCAAACGAATAACCAGGTAGCGCTGACTGCAACCATTTATGCAGCGCCAAGGCATATACTTTTAACTGAATATCATAGTGATCACGTAGCATACTCTCTTCAATAGCGCCTGCATCATAGCCGTTCTCTAAATAATTAGACTTCCAATCCAAAATATAATACCGGCCTTTATGGCGAAAGAGCAAGTCAATAAACCCTTTCACAAAATGGGCATCTTCATTTTTAGTAAAAAGACGCACGGTATCTGACTGGAGGTAACTAAACTGAAACTCCATCTCTGCTTTGAGGTCTTTCTCTGGAATCTCTGCCAACGTAATAGTATCAAACGTATCGCGCGTATCTATCATTGGAGCTGTGAGGCAATTATGTACCAAGCGTGCTATTGCTCTATAGTGCACTGACCCTATACCATATTTGGTACAATAAAACTCTATCACTTCTGCTGTCGATCGATTATGTAAGAGAGCGATTGCTGGATCGTCACTGTTAGATGCCGCACCCACCTCTGCAAAAGAGATATGCTCAAATATATCATGCAAGCAATTACCCGGTTCTGCGCCCCGAGGTATATCTTGAATATACTTATCAAAGAGTGCGGGTCTTGGTGCCGTCGGGATCACTCCAATAGATGTTATTGAACGATCTTGTTCATGTATCGTATGTGAGAGATGCGAGTATGACTCCATAATTATTTTCTTTTTAGAAAATCCGTCATACTCAGGAATAATACTCTTTTCTGAAGTACTTGCCTTAGTAACTTCTTGACCAGTCACAACCAACTCTCTCTGGTCATATTTTGGATTGATAGTGACATACCCATCAAGCTCATTATTGAGTGCACCGGTTATTGCTGGAGTGAGCACTCTATGCATTCCCACCTTTTTACTTATTTTTTCTGAACCAAAGAGTGGCATATAGAGATAGTACTTCGCCCTTGTCATAGCCACATAGAGCAAGCGGGTATACTCAGGAAGCTTCTGCTCCACTGGTTCTTTTTGGGTAAAGTCGAATATACGATGGTTGCCTTCTTTGATGACAGAGTAGTCGTTTCCCTGTAGCTCCCCAAAGCCTCCCATAAAAACAACATTAAACTCGAGCCCCTTTGAGGCATGCATCGTCATAATTTGTACTGCAGCGTCGTCCCGTTCTTTTCGGTAGAGCTCGCCGTCATCTTCTCGTTCTAAACGCTCTGCCCGCCAATTTTTGAGTAGAGCAACTTGATCACTCAAGGTGAGTTTTTGACCGTAGGCTTTTGTCTGTAAGTCTTGCATAATTTGCTTATAAACATCAAGCTGACGAAAGCGATTAGGACTGGATGCTATGTTTTGTAACAGCGTGGTATCGTGAAGGAGTGAATGATAGAGCTCACCCCATTTTTTTCGACCGACCATCTGATGCCACCGATCATAGAGTTTTCGGTCACTGTCTGAAGGGCCGCTTTCACCACCAGGCACACTATTTCCTTTTTCAAAAAATGGTGTAAACAGTGCTTTGGTTATTGCACTCGGCACCGCACCGAGTATACTTTCTAATACATAGAGAATATGCGCCGACTCTATTGATTGATAGACCCCTTGTTGTTTATAATAACTATAGGGAATCCCCGCATCTTGGAGTAGGCTTTCAAAGAGTTCTACATCACCCCGTTTTTGCACAAGAATCGCCATATCACTCCACTGAGCCCCACGAGACTTGAGATCGACTAACGCATTCACCATCCATGGGTAGTATGCTTCTCTACATTTACCCACACCATCTTCTACCAATTCTTTTATTACAAAGGGCGCATAACTCTCATTGAGTGCAAATCGTTCATAAAAGGTACCGGGCTGTTGAGCTGGTGACGCATCAGGATACCCTACGGGTGTATAGGAAATTTGTCCATCGTCACCATCACTCCCAAAGAATGAAGGACGCGCAAAAATACCATTAAACGCTTCGAGAATCCGCCGACTCGAACGATAGTTTTCAGCAAGGGTATAAACAATCTCGCTACCGGAATGATCGAGCATCTCTTTTTTTGCCGTAAAATAGGTGGCAATATCGGCTCCTCTAAAGGAGTAGATCGCTTGCTTAGGGTCGCCAATAAGAAAGAGCTGTGTCTGTAAATCTTTGAGGTAGAGTATTTTAAATATTTCCCACTGTGCATCATCAGTATCCTGGAACTCATCGACCAAAACAACTCCGTACTGAGCACGAATCCGCCGCGCAATATCATTGTCGGTCGTCACCATAGTACGAACACGGTGGATCATATCATTAAAAGTAAAAAGTGACTGACTCTCTTTTGTCTCCGCAACCTTTTCGATAAGTCGGATGAGTATCGGTATATATGTCTGCGCAGCTTCTTCACGGAGATATGACTCTGCATCACTGATGAGAACCTCAATAGCAGATACAATTTCGGAATACTTTTTACCATGACAGAGCGGAAAGTAATTTTCATTCTCAAAATCAAATGATGGGTCATCGCATTTCGCTTGAAGCCAGCCTATATTTTCTTTGCCACTTTTAAAGGTTTTAATAAAGTCAAGAAGTGGTTCTGGTCTTTCAACCCTACGACACTCTTCTATCACACCCGGAAGCGCTTCAACAAACTGTTCAGTCCACTCATCAAATTTTGGGAGTTTGCGTGTCTTATTAAAAGAAGTCTTATGCTCGAGGGCAACTTCTCGCTGGAGTGCGGCAAAATTTTTGAATAAGGATACACCATCTGGACCAAGCTTCGCTACACAGGCATCAACACTTGCAACAAATGGAGTAAGATGTTCTCCTACTACTGAATCATGCTCATGTTTTTGTTCTGCGATAGATACAAACACTGACGATACTATTTTTTCGACATCGATATATGAACTTTCTTGAAGGAGTCGTACCAGTTCTGGATACTCTTTAGACCACTCACCTTTAAGGAGCTCCATGACTTCTTGCACGATAATCTCTCGTTCATCACTCAATTTTTCTTGAAAAGAACGCCCTGACTCAAACGGTACTTTTTGAATTACTTTTTTACACCAACCATGAATCGTATAGATTTCGGCCATTTCGAAGTCTCGAACCGCACGAGCCAGTCTTTGAAACTCTTGCTCACCGAGGGCCACACTATGGAGTTCACCACCTTTAACCGTCGCTATCAGCCCTTCTCGAATGCGTTCACGCATTTCGCCTGCAGCCTTTTCGGTAAAGGTTACCAGTAATATTTCATCAATAGGGGTATCTGATGTACACAGGATTTCAAGAACCAGTTGCTGTATGGTATAGGTCTTACCCGTTCCCGCAGAGGCTTCTATCCAGCCATTTGGCTGTCCTGCTAAAGCTTTGAACATTCTACCCCCAAGAGCGCACCAAATCGTTTCAGATAGAGGGCCAGTGAATCAGGCCGCACTATTTTAAATGAGTCGAATCCTAAATAATCTGGTACATATCCCGCAGTACAATGAGACTCCCATGCGGCATCTATTGTAGTACATACCTCTTGCTGTAGCCGATCATTTATAATCGGGCTTTCATCTTCTTCTGAAAAAGCACGGAGCGACTCTTTAATAGCATCATACTTCTTGAGGCCCACTGCTTCAAAGCTTTTGGCCACTGCCGCATCAGTAAGGGTCCCTCCACTATGTAACGATTCAAAAGGGAGGTTATAGAGGTCGTCTGTGAGAGTCATATCTATCAACAACTCTTGGAGTCTTTTTTGGCTCCCCTGTGATGTGAGATGAATAGTACACTGTTCAATTTTCTTCTTTTCGAAACTACTCCAACTCCACACCGCTAACCCATTCTTCACATACTCCCCAAACTTCTTGGACTGAGAAAGAATGAGCAGTCGTGCATAGGCAATGAGAAGCTGCCTTGGCTTAAAACCTTTTGTGAAATTATTGGGCAACAGCAGAACAGGCTGCAGACCCGCTTTTGAAATAAACAAATGCCCACTCACCCCCGTGAGGGTTACGAGATGATCTTGCCCGGGTAACGCACACTCTACCACTACTTTTTCTGACGGGAGGTATTCATACTCTTCTAAGGTTTTTTGTATCAGCTGAAGCCGTTCAATTTCTACCACAACTCCACGCTGCATCTCTTCTTTGGCCAATGCACCGAGTACTGCAGTAGGCACTGCACCAACTCGACTTGAATGACTCCACTGTTCAGCAACTATTTCTTGCGCGCCATGGGCACCAAGATCTTCTCCATCACCAAACCATTTTGAAAAAAGAGATTCGAGTATATTCCCTTTCAACCCACCTTTCATTAACATATCAACAGATAATGGCTCATCAGAATAGGTTGCATACTCCTCTTCATCTCCCCACAATCCATATTTTTGTTGGAGTCGATAGACCAATGGATTATCAATAAAGCGTTTTAATTGGCTCTCTGTTACCGTTGCATTTTCAGTCAATTCAACGCTCGTTGATTTATATTCAGAAACAGTCGGACTCTTTTGTTCTTCCAATAGCTGCGTTATCGTAGCCTGTGGCTTGGCATAACTTGGCACAATCCAACAGCTCTCATCAGCACTCGGAACAAGTGGCTGAGTATATCCTCCGGCAAATAGTCTTTTATCGAAGCTGAGCAGCGGTATACGGCACTCCCGCAAAGGAGTATCTAATAAATGGGCATCACAAAACTCTCGGAGTTCACTCAAGAGGGAACTTTGCTGCAAAGGTTCATCTTTTTTAATATCCGTTGCTACATAGCTCAATACGAGTTGCTTCTTAACTGAAGTGAGAATTTCTAAAAAAAGATATCGGTCGGTTTCGATGGGAGAAAAATCACCAATCTCTCGTCTGCACCCTCTTAGATCGAGAGAGCTATAGGTCATACGAGAAGGAAATACTCCCTCATTGAGGCCGAGTAAATAGATACATTCATAAGGCACTGGAGGTTTAGGGCTGAGGGACGTTACCGTTACACCCCCCGTTAAATAACTTCCGCCAAAACCTGAAAGGTCGCTCAAGAGACCCGATAAAAATTCTTGAATAAGTGGCCATGAAATGGTCGTTGATTTCTTTTGAAGGAGCACCACTTTGCTCATTTCTTCAAAAAAACTATCTCGAACCTTTTTTTCTGGCTCCATGTCATCGGGGATAGTGCACCATGTGGTAAAGAAGTGTGGGAGTATTCTCATCCACTCCGAAACTGACTTCTGTTTTTTGACCAAGGCGCCATCTCTAAAGAGCTGCTCAAGAGTCTCTACAAACAGAGTCAAAATAGTTTTGTTTTGTGCATCAATATCGCTATAGGCTTCAACTGAAAATTCTGAACCGATAATAACCGTTTCGGCTGCGACCACCTGCCCAAGGAGCAGCCTATCAAGAGCCATACGCCAGGTATGGATATACTCTTCTGCATAGCCCGCACTTTCTCGATGCGTCTGATCGAAATGGCGGAATATATTGAGCCGTTCAGCCCAGGTCACAAAAATAGTAACCATCTCGGGAGTAATACCCCGAGCCGCTTGTACACAAGGGTTTTCAAAAAAGGTAATAATGTCTTTGCGAGTAAAGCTCCCGCCTGTGAGGGCCATAAGATCACGGACAGCCTGACTATACATACTTGAACTTGCGGTTCCATCAATAAGACTAAAAGGAATGCGCTCACTTCCTTCGCTATTGCGGGCATCAAACACTTGTTGAATAATAGGCCCATAACGATCGAGGTCGGTTACAAATACCGCAATATCATGAAAACGAATTTTTGAATTAAGCCTGAGGGTATGCACAATACTATCGTACAACGTCTCAACCTCTCGTTTTATCTCAGGTGCACTCCAAAACTGGAGCGAGCCATCATACTTTTTCTTTGTGCAATCAGTTGTTCTATATAACAGTGAGTGTTGTAATCTCTCGAGCATCGGCCCTTCTGCATCGGGCTCACTATAGCGATCTGAAAAAGCGTAATCTGTTGCCTGACACCAGAGCTGAATCCCTTCACGACCAGGACGTCCCCATTCAGCAAGAAGTGGATGCATCCGTGATGGTTCTTCACGTAAGGTTTCATCACCGAGCTCGGCTGGTTCTTTTGTGAGAACACGGCACTCATCTTCAGACAATTCATTCCAACTATTGGGTATTACGACTCGGTTTTTTTGAGACACAAGGTCTTCCCAAAAATCTGCACAGGGGTTCAGAGCATACACATTAAAAGTAACCCCCATTTCTGAGAGTTTAAAAATAAGCCGTCGATGAAAGAGTGATATCTGCGACATCGCAAAGATATGCCAGGTTTCACCAGTACAACTGGAGGCATCTACTTCACCTTTAAATACTTGCCTCGCATACATGGGGAGGGAGCAGTACCAATCACTATTCGTTAGAGAATAGCGATCGAGAATTCCTTCTTCTGTAAAAAGCTCCCGATAAAGTTCTTTTTGCCAGAGCTCAACTTGGCCAAACCAGGTCTCTTCGTCGGGGCGAACCCCTTTGCCAATATTTTCTGAAAAAAGGAGTGCATTCGTATCAAGCCAGGACTCAATGACACCACTACACGATGGACTCTCTATTCGCTTAAATTCATAATCAATAAATACTGTTGCAATCTGAGTTGCCAACTGCATCATTTTACGGAAGTAGAGGGATTCGTTTTTTTCAGCGCCCCCGAGATATTTCTTAAGAGGCTCATACACCGGTTTGGCCATGAGCTCACTATCCATAAGTGCATGCACGACAAAAAGAGAAAGAGATGCTTTATTGAGCGGTTCTGCACTCCCCCCTTCGAAGGTATCAATATCTTGAAGGATGCGCCATAAATTTTTCTCAAGCCTGCCTACATTGAGGTTCCCCACAATTCCATCACGCTGCGCCATATGGTATTGAAGCCAGGTACCCATTTGACCCCCTACAAGAATGGGATCGGGATTAAAGATATCATCGGGCTGATAATTATCGCGCAGCTTATCAAAAAGCTGCATGGTGTCGTTACTAAAAAAGAGGTTTATGGCCATGGTTGAAATATAAGTATTTTACCAGACAATAATTGTCACCTATAGGTCAATCTTACGGATATCCTGAAAGGATCCCGATTCAAACCGGGTTAGTTTTGGAATCACCGCAACCGCTCGTTGAGCAAACAATTCAGGAGTGGGCATGGCATCAGTCCCCCGCGCAGCTTGTATACGCCCCACAGTGGGGTACTCCTCTCCACTCACCTCACTGCAGAGGTAATCTTGCATTGCCGTATCTACCAGCCCTGGTGCAAATGCACAAAAATGGGTTTCCAGACGCTCTGCTGCATAAAGCGCAATAAACATATTGAGGGCCGCTTTTGAAATACCATAGCTACTCCACCCTTTATTGCCACTCACTGCCGCGCCAGAAGATGTCGCAACAACTTGAGTAAGGGTTACATTGAGATCATAGAGTGTGTCAAGAATTATCTTATTTGCCCAAACATTTACTGTCATACTCTCTTCTAGGTCAAGAATAGTAGTATCCTGAAGTGATGTAACCGAACCAAGCATACCGGCATTTAACAGCACCAAGTCGAATGAACGGCTCTCGCCTATAAGCGACTCAATTGCAGAAGCAATCTGAAAGTGATCTGAGAGGTCACAGGATACAAAAGAGAACGTATCGAACAGAGAAAGATCTTTAGGTTCTCGTCTACTCAACCCGAATACTCGGCACCCCATATCAAGATACTTCTTTGCCAATCCATGACCAATTCCTGAACTGACACCGGTGATTAAAATATTCATAGTTACCTTTTTGGGGCCCTAGCTCCATCTGTAATAAAAGTGCTTATTTTGGGT
The DNA here is from genome assembly GCA_051532035.1 of Fibrobacterales bacterium. Taxonomy (GTDB): domain Bacteria; phylum Fibrobacterota; class Fibrobacteria; order Fibrobacterales; family JAOPTW01; genus JAOPTW01. The sequence goes on from JAOPTW010000016.1 coordinate 55,836, forward strand.
TTATTCCGCAATAGGTCCCCCTCCTTTTGCTTAAAAAAACAGTAAAGAGTACAAAGCAACTACTAAACACCTTGACTTACCCACAACTTTGTACTATTTTACTAGTACATGAATACGCAAAACAACTATTTAGACGAATTGGTAACCCATCTTCTCGAGAAAAAGAGTCCCGATGAGTTCAAAAAAGCCCTCAAAGGGCTCCTTACTCCCGCTGAGCTGAGTGAGATTCCCAAGCGTCTCCAAATTTTTAATATGCTTAAGGCCGGAATACCACAACGTGAGATTGCAAAAACCCTGGGAGTCGGAATCGCAACCGTCACCAGAGGATCTCGCGAATTAAAATCTGGCAACATTTAACGTGGACCTATTATGAAAAAACCACCTATGATTGAACTCCCTCGTAAGCCCCATTATGTAAAAATGGCAGAGGACATAAACTTTTTTGAGCTCTTTAAAAAAATAGAGAAAAAGTATGACACCTGTTTTCTTTTAGAGTCTCTTGGTGAAGAGAGCTATGTTTCTCGCTATTCTCTTATTGGGTTTGACCCTGAACAAGTGATCTATGCTCAAGGAGCATCCCTCTTTATTAAAGAAAGAGATGGCTTTTGTGCAGAATACCCATCAGAAAACCCCTATTTCCTATTAAGGGACATTGTACCTCAAAACATAATCTCTAAAAAATACGCAGGAGGGCTCACCGGATATATTGGCTACGACAGTATGAACTATTTTGAGCCAACAATGAACATCCAATCCAGTGAAATGTTTGATGCCTTTAAATTTGGCATGTATAAAGATGGCTTAATCCTCGACAAAATGACAGGAGAGCTCATCTATTTTTACTACACCGACAGCAGACTTGCCGAGATAGAAACTATATTGAACACTCCCTACGCAGGAAACGGGGACCTTTCTATTACCTACCATGGCGACACCATGACACAAGAAGCGCACAAAGCCGCTGTTGGAAAAGTCAAAAACGACATTGTAAATGGTCTAATATTTCAGTGCGAAGTAGGTTTTAAGTCTCGCTACACACTTGATGGTGACACCATCAATATTTATGAAAAACTTCGTGAAGTTAACCCTTCTCCTCAGATGTACTATGTAAAATTTGGTGAAGAGAAAGTCATCGGTGCAAGCCCTGAACTCCTCTTTAGACTCCGTCAAGGAGAGATGGAGACCTTCCCCTTGGCCGGCACAGCCAAACGAGGCGCGAATGCAACAGAAGACACTCAATTTGCACGGGCACTCCTCAACGACCCTAAAGAGATCGCAGAACACAACATGATTGTAGACCTCCATAGAAATGACATTGGCCGTGTTGCCCGCTTTGGAACCGTTAAAGTACGCTCTCTTATGGATATTAAACGCTTCTCTCATGTACAGCATATTTCCAGTGAAATTGTCGGGATTATCTCAGAAAAAGAGGACATGTTCTCAGCTCTAGCGAGTAACTTCCCTGCCGGCACCTTAACCGGCGCCCCAAAAATTGAAGCCATGAAAATCATAAACGAACTTGAAGGCGATGGACGCGGCCCTTATGGTGGCGCACTCGGGCATTTCTCATTCAATGGCGACTGTACTTTTGCGATACCGATACGAACCGTTTTTGCCCATGGTAAAAACGCCTACGTACAGACCTGTGGCGGCAACGTTTACGACTCAAATGCTGATGATGAATATGAAGAGATCAAACGAAAACTTGCGGGTACTAAAAAAGTACTCGATCAATTTATTACCGAAGGGGATGCATAGATGCGCGTATTAATTATCGATAACTATGACTCATTCACCTACAATCTCTATCAGTTTATTGGAGAGATCTTTAAAACAGAACAGAGTAATGGCACCATTGATACCTTTGAAATCACCGTTAAACGGAACGATGAAATTAGCATTGACGGTATAAAAGAGTACGCCCCTGACAGAATTATTGTCTCTCCTGGTCCCGGTACTCCGGAAGACGAGGCCTACTTTGGTGTATGTGCACAAGCGATTACTGAACTGGGAAAAGAGATTCCACTTCTTGGTGTGTGCCTTGGCATGCAAGGCATTGTTCACCTCTTTGGAGGGCGCATTACCCTTGCACAGCTCCCTATGCATGGAAAAACAAGCCCTATCACTCATACCAGCACAGGCGTCTTTGCAGACATCCCCAACGAACTAGAAGTGATGCGCTATCACTCACTTATTGCCGAAGCGAAAAGTTTCCCTGATTGTTTAGAGTTGACTGCCACGGTAGGATCATTTGCTCTTGATCAGTTTGGTGATATTGATGCCATTAGATCGAGTGGAGACTTTGAAGTTATGGGTGTTAAGCATAAGGAATTCCCTATTTATGGAATACAATTTCACCCAGAGTCATTTGCGACAGAGGGCGGGAAAGAGATTATTAGAAATTTCCTTTTTGCCATTAATGAGACCCCGATAATAGCCAAGTAGCGTGAATTAACTAAGTTTTGATCATACTTAAACCTGTTGAGATATGTCTAAAATAATACTATTCGATTTTGATGGAACCATTGCCGATTCATTGCGCGCAACCATTGTGGTGTATAATAGAATCGCTCCACACTACAAAGCGCGCCCTATTCAAGAAAAGCATATTGAGACCTTTAAAAGTGATCGAATTCAACGATTTTTCAAGTACCTCAATTTGAAATATTATAAGCTTCCTTTTATGGTTATCAAAGGTCGCTCTGAATTCAGAAAAGATATGGATCTCGTTAAAGAACAGCCCGGGGTATGTGATGTCATAAGAAAGCTTAAAAGTGAAGGCTACACCCTAGGGATCCTCACGTCTAATTCAAAAGAAAATGTCAGCGATATGATTAAAAAATACGGGATTGACGAGTGCTTTTCATTTATAAAAAACAGCAAGCATATGTTTGGCAAATCCAAATACATTAATCAAATTATTAAAGCAGAAAAAACCACACCAGACCAAGTCTACTTTGTCGCCGATGAAACTCGAGATATCGAAGCAGCTAAAAAAGCGAAAATTAACATGGTCGCAGTCACCTGGGGCTTTCAGAATAGAAGAGCCTTCAAAAAACTCGCTCCAGAATACATAGTTGACACTCCTGATGAGCTCTACAACGTACTCAAGACTTAGATTGCGTTATAGAGACAATTTTTCTATCTTTACACACTATACAAGACAGCGAACAACCCGGATTATACCATGAAAGCAAAAATATTCGTCGACGGACAAGCAGGAACTACAGGCTTAGAAATTCATGAGCGCCTTGCCCAGCGTGAGGACATTGAACTTCTCATCATTGATCCGGAACTCAGAAAAGATATTAACGAGCGAAAAAAGCTCATTAACGCTTCTGATATTACCTTTCTCTGCCTTCCCGATGACGCATCTCGCGAATCAGTTTCACTCTGTGAAAATGATACAACCCGCTTTATTGATGCGAGTACCGCTTTTAGAACTGCAGATGACTGGGCCTATGGTATCCCAGAGCTTTCACCAGCACAGCGAACTGCCATTGCAAACTCAAAACGAGTTTCAAACCCCGGTTGTCATGCAACAGGCTTTATTGTTGGCATTAAACCTCTCATTGAGCAAGGGATTATATCCCCAAAACACCACCTTTCTTGTTATTCAATAACTGGGTATAGTGGTGGTGGCAAACAACTTATTGCAGCCTACGAAGCTGCACCTGCAGACGACGACTCTATGAATTGTCCTCGTCATTATGCGCTAGGCCTCAGCCATAAGCATCTTCCCGAAATGAAGACAGTGTGTGGCCTTGAAAACCCGCCTATTTTCATGCCAGTACTCGGTCGTTACTACCGTGGTATGACAGTCACTATGGCTATTCCAACGAGTAAGCTTGAAAAGAAGTTCTCAGCACAAGAAGTTCACTCAATATTAGAAGCGCATTATGCCAATGAACACTTTGTACGAGTGCAACCCTTTGGATCTGACGAAGGGCTCGACAACGGTATACTGAACGCAACCGAATGCAACAATACCAACAATCTTGACCTTTTTGTCTTTGGTGATGAGAACCAAGTGGTGATTGCAAGCCGTTTTGACAATTTGGGTAAAGGTGCTTCAGGTGCAGCTGTTCAAAATATGAATATCATGCTCGATTTTGATGAAAAAACAGGCCTTTAAGTTCATTTAATAGCAGTTTTTAGCTTTTATTTATAAAAAATGGTACCATTCAGTATGTTCTACTTGAGGTTGCCATGCCCAATCCCGAAACCCGTATTGAGGAAAATGTCCTCGGTCCTTTTTATGTTGATGGCAGTTGTACTTCTTGTGAAGACTGCGTCAATACGTCCCCTGAAAATTTTAAACTCAACGAAAAAGGGACAAATGCCTTTGTTCATAAACAACCCGAAGATGAAGATGAAATTAATCTTTGTCGTGAAGCCATGGAAAACTGCCCTACCGACTCTATCGGCGATGATGGCGATTAAATAAAGCTTGGGTATTATGATACAACCTTGCAGTTTATCAGACACTCCACATCTCACCCCTATTATAATTTTTTATACTATAAACAACTAGTGTAAGGAAGTAACCATGGCTCAAGAACGATCGATCAAAGCAACCTTTAAGGGTGTAGATACCATGGATGGAGCAGGGGTAAAACTCAAACGAATTTTTGGGTATTATGAACGCCCTCAATTTGACCCATTTTTGCTCTTTGATCATTTCGGTTCTGACAATCCCAACGACTCTATTGAAGGGTTTCCTTGGCATCCCCATCGCGGCATAGAAACAATCACCTATTTGCTGAGTGGAGAAGTACTCCACGAAGATAGCCTTGGTAATAAAGGTACACTCCATGCGGGAGACATTCAATGGATGACTGCCGGAAGTGGCATAGTACATCAAGAGATGCCTCAATGTGTAGATAATGCATTAGAGGGGTTTCAACTCTGGGCAAACATGCCTGCCAAAGATAAAATGTCGACACCACGTTACCAAGATATACCTGCACACTCCGTTCCTGAAGTCTCAATTGAAGGCGGAATGGTGCGTGTCCTTGCGGGCGAGTATCAGAAAGAGATGGGACCTGTATCAGGTATCTCAATACTGCCCCTCTATCTCGACCTCCATCTTGAACCCAATACACCCTTTACGTTCCCAAATACACTCGATACCAATTGTATCTATATATATCGAGGATCAATTAAGTCTGGAACTCATACTCTTGAAAAGTACAATGCAGCACTCTTCACCAGAGGAGACTCATTTACACTCATCAGTGGTGCAGAAGGGGCACATCTTTTGATTATCGGTGGTAATCAGATTAAAGAAAAGATCGCATGGCGCGGCCCTATTGTAATGAACAGTGAAGAGGATCTCACCACTGCATTTAACGAATTAAATAATGACACATTTTTGAAATAGTTTTCTCTATTATACTATTCAACTACCGGGGCTACTGCATTTCTATCAGTAGCGTTAAACACCTGTCTCCAGAAATTAGCCAGCTCATCTTCTTTAAAATAGTCTGGTTGTAATCCATCATTGAAGGAGAGAGAGAGAATAATATTATGTGAAGCCTCTTGAAGCTCAGTATAAACATGCAGCAATTGCGCCTTAAACTGAACAGTACACGTTGCACTATTAATATCACCACGCTTATTTTGTACAATCACATGATAATCAATAGGAGGAGCACCAATAAAACCATCGGTGTCAAAATCAAGCGTACCTAATGCACTATGCGTTGGCTCACCACCAATCTCTTTTGGAAGGTAGTGTACGCCGCCTTCCTTATGAGTCGCCACAATACTTTTTGTTAATTGGGCCAAAAACATTATCGGCGCTTTATATTCCAAAGCTTTTGAAAAGTCTATCCCTTGTTCGGTCAAAGCAGCTTGAAAATACTCCTGCTGAAAAGTCTTGACATCAAACTGATTATTCTCAAAATCAAAAGGGAGAAATGTCTTCAAGTTAATAGTTAATCCTGAAAGATCTGCCACACACTCTGTTGATTTTTCTGCTTTGTGTAAAGCAGTCTTTAAGACAAGCGCCTGACCATACTGCACAATCTTCTGTTGATTAACGGGGTTAGTTTCCCACTGAGCAAGCTTTTGAAAGAGTTGCTGCTTCTCTTCGTTAGTAAGTTCTCTTTTCTGCATAGTACAATTATATTAAATTTGTTACCGTAATGCATACAATAACTATTTATAAAGAAAGTTAAATATTCTATTTACAAAGGACTTTCTAACGATACTCAAAAAAGATTGTACTATCTTTAAAATGTACACTGAGGTGTTACACGGGGTTTAAAATACATTAGGTTCATTGGGCGCGAACCGATAAAAGGATCAAACATGACGTTAGAAACTGGATTGTCAATTTTATTATGGGCTATCACTCTCTCATCAATTCCAAATATACTCAACTCTCGATCAACACTCACTACTACTATAAATGCTACGGTCGCAGCACTCCTCTTTATAGGGGCCGTCATCATGACCACGAGCATCCCCGGAAATACTCAGGCGCCCACTCTAGCTCTTGAAGCGGAAAATCATCTAAACGAAACACGGACTCCTTCTGTTGGGCAGTATGAGCCAAACAGCAACGAACTTACTGAAGAAGACATTGCTGACCTTGAGCGTGAAGCCGCTATAGAAGCACCTCAACTTCAAGAAGAATCGGCACCCCCTGTTGTAATTGCACAAGCAAAAAAAGAGAAAGAGCTCAAGAAGGCTGCTAAAAAGAAAGAGAAAAGAAGGAAGAGAAAAGAAAAAGTAAAGACTTCTAAAGCCACTATTTACTCTTTCCTTAAATCATCTAAAAAACTGGTTAAAGCTGGCCGCAAGTATGTCACAGCATTAAACAAGTTGAAACTCTCTAACATAGAGGGCATGAGCGACTCTGAGTATGACAAGCTCATAACGAAAACAACGAAACTCTCAACTCAAATAAAACAGTATTACCGTGATGTCAATCGCCTAAAAGCACCGAATCCTCACGGCAAGTCTTTTAAGAAAACTCTCATAAAAGCAGCCGCAGACCTCAGAAAATCTGCAAAAAAAATGCATGCATTTGTGCATGATGACAATATAGAGGATTATGAAAAACTGTATAAATCCCATGTAAAATATGCCAAACGAGCAGAATCAAGAATTTCTGAGCTCAACAATCGGCTATAGTACGACCACTCTTACAAAATTTCCACACATCAAAAGCCCCATTCAATCGAATGGGGCTTTTTTTATGTACTTTGCCACCCCCGTCAACAAACGAAATTGCTACATTAGCTCAAAACCTATAACCAGAGAACGATATGGCTTCAGATAAGTTTATTTATTACATGCATCGCATGACAAAAATCTTTCCTCCATCAAAAGAGATCCTCAAAGATATCTCACTCTCATTTTTTTATGGCGCCAAAATTGGTATCGTCGGTACAAATGGTTCTGGTAAATCAACACTTCTTAAAATTATGGCTGGTCTCGATACTGATTTCCAAGGTGAAGCATGGGTAGAGCAAGGGCGTACGGTTGGATACCTTCCACAAGAGCCACACCTTGATCCAGACAAAACAGTCAAAGAAAATGTAGAGCTTGCCGTAAAAGCAATTAAAGATCTTCTGGATGAGTTTAATGAAGTCTCAATGAAATTTGGTGAAGACATGACCGATGACGAGATGGATAAACTTTGCGCTCGTCAAGCCGAGCTCCAAGATCAAATCGATACCTCTGATGCCTGGGAAATTGATCGTAAACTTGAGATCGCTATGGATGCACTGCGCTGTCCTCCTGGAGATTCGCCCGTTACTAACCTTTCTGGTGGTGAAAAACGTCGCGTCGCACTCTGTAAATTACTTCTTGAAGCACCTGACCTCCTTCTATTGGACGAACCGACCAATCACTTGGATGCAGAATCTGTTGCATGGCTCGAAAATCACCTTCGCGCTTTTAAAGGGTCAGTTATCCTTGTAACACATGACCGGTACTTTCTTGATAATGTTACCGGTTGGGTTCTTGAGCTTCAAAACGGTCGTGGTATACCATGGGAAGGAAACTACACCGATTGGCTCGATCAAAAAACAAAATCACTTGCTGAATCAGAGAAACAAGAGAGTTCACGTCAAAGACGTCTTAAAGAAGAACTCGCATGGGTGCGTACCAATCCTAAAGGGCGCCACACCAAAAACAAAGCACGACTCGGTTCTTATGAGCAACTACTCGCACAAGACTCTCAGAAGAAGAGCAACGAAACCATACTCTACATTCCTCAAGGTAAACGCCTTGGCGACAAAGTGATTAATGTTTCGGGCCTCACTAAAGCCTTTGGCGAAAAACTCCTCTTTGAAAATCTTGAATTTTCACTTCCGCGCTCAGGAATTGTCGGTATTGTTGGGCCCAATGGTGCTGGTAAGACAACACTCCTCAAAATGCTTCTCGGAATGGAAGAGGCAGACTCAGGAACCATAGACGTTGGAGATACGGTTGACATCATCTCTGCTGATCAAGACCGCGCAGGTCTCAATGATGAAGCAACCGTTTGGGAAGAGATAACCGAAAAAGCACAGGAAGTTGAGCTTGGTGACAGAAAAATGAACAGTAGAGCCTATTGTGGCCTCTTTAATTTTACTGGGACGGATCAACAAAAACCTGTAGGTAAACTCTCTGGTGGAGAACGAAACCGTGTACTCATGGCGAAACTCATTAAACGTGGTGGTAATGTTCTTGTACTCGATGAACCCACGAATGATCTCGACGTAGAGACACTCCAGTCACTCGAACAAGCTATCCTTAACTTTGCTGGCTGTGTACTCGTTACTTCGCATGATAGATGGTTCCTCAACAGAATTGCAACTCACATTCTCGCCTTTGAAAGTAACTCAGAGGTGAAATGGTTCTCTGGCACCTACGATGAATATGATGACGATCGTAAAAAACGTCTTGGATCTGATGCAGAGATTCCTCATCGTATTAAATACCGTACTCTTACTCGATAATAGAGTACAATCCACACATTCAAGGCCATCTCATTCGTGAGGTGGCCTTTTTTGATTTAATCAACTAACAATTACACCTTTGTACATTAGATAATCACTATATTGACATGTCGTTATATTATTAGTATATTAGCATTTAATAATACTAACGCGAGCGACATAATGAAAAAACTAAAAAACACACTAAGCGCCCTTCGGCATTTAGTAATAGACTTTTCAATTCAAAAACCAAAAGCAGTCACCGGAATAATGCTGCTCCTCACGACCATTCTCCTTTTATTAGCCGCACTACCCAGCATCGCTCCCGAAACATTCCCAGGACTCAATGCGCTCAAAGTAGACACTGATCCTGAGAATATGCTCCCTGATAGCGAACCTGCACGTCTGTTTCACAAACAAATGAACAATGAATTTAATCTTAATGAATTTGTTGGTATCGGCGTTGTCAATGAAACACACCCGAACGGTATCTATAACAAAAACACTCTTGCTAAAGTAGATCGCCTTACTCAATTTGCTAAAAACCTGCAATGGGCCAAGGAAGATGGATCTACGGAAGGGATTGTTGCAATTGATATTATGGCCCCCTCACTTATAGATAACATTAAACAAAATGCAGATGGTGGCGTCCAATTTGAACTGTTACTCCCAGGCGCCCCTACAACTGAAGCAGAGGCCCTTACACTCAAGCAAAAAGTAGAAAAACTCCCCTTTCTTCAAGGATCAATGTTTGCCAACAATGGTAAAGCCCTTGCCCTCATGCTCCCCATGAGTGACAAAAAAGTAGGATACCAAGTGTATCAAAAACTTCTTGAAGAAATTAAATCCTACCAGGGTGATGGTGATGTATTTCATATAGCAGGACTCCCTGTCGCAAAAGAGACTTTTGGTGTAGAAATGTTTAGTCAGATGGCCATTGCGGCCCCCGCATCAATGTTTATCATATTCTTACTCATGCTCTTCTTTTTCAGAAAAGTGAGACTCATTCTCTCACCAATGATCGTCGCTATGGTTTCAATAATTATGACAATGGGACTCCTTGTCATCAGTGGAAACACCATCCATATAATGAGTTCAATGATCCCTATTTTTATCATGCCCATTGCGGTACTGAATGCCGTACACATACTCTCTGATTTTTTTGAAGAGTATCAAAAAGTTGGTGACCGTAAAAAAACCATAGAACTCGTTATGACAAAACTCTTTAGCCCAATGCTCTTTACTTCACTGACCACTGTAGCAGGGTTTGCATCTCTTGCTCTCACTCCCAATCCTCCCGTACAGGTATTCGGCATTTTTGTTGCTCTCGGTGTTGGGCTTGCATGGCTTTGGACCATCCTTTTTATTCCTTCGTACATTATGATGATGCCTGAAGACTCCCTCAAAGATTTTGGCACCAGTGAAGATGCCGCAAATAATAGCCCACTCAATAAAGTCATATCGAAAATTGGTTCTATAGCCTATACCAAAAAAGGTTCTATCATTGTTGCCGTTGTGGTTCTTATAGTTCTTTCGGTTATTGGTATAAAACAAATTGTTATTAACGACAATCCAACACTATGGTTTGCCTCTGATCACCCACTTCGTATAGCAGATAAAGAACTTAATAAACATCTCTCTGGAACCTATTCTGGATATCTTGCCCTTCATCAAAAAACTGAAAGCAGTAACACTACGGCATTTACTTCCGCCCTAAAAAAACAAATTCCTCAGCACCTCATCACCCCTCTTTTAAAAGAGGTGAAAGGCAAGACGCTTGCAGAATACATTGCCAATAGTGAAACAGCCATTGAGGAAGCACTTGATTCTGACACCATTGGCGACAGTGATGCTGAGGCACTTGACGAAGCATTCAGTGTTATTGACGCCTTTAAAGGTACATTACAAACTTTTAAAAACCCTGAGGTGCTCAACTACGTAGTCAACCTCCAAAAACACATTGAAACCGTTGAAGGTGTTGGCAAAGTGAATGGTCTCACTGATCTTGTTCAGACAGTCTACCGAGAAATGCATGGCGGCGATTCTAAATACTACAGCATTCCAGAAACTCAAAGTGCTGTTGCTCAGTCACTCACCACCTATCAAAGTAGTCATCGCCCTCAAGACCTGTGGCATTTTGTAACGCCTGACTACTCTAAAGCAAACCTTTGGGTCCAGCTCCAATCGGGCAACAATACCGACATGCAACGCGTTGTTACTGCAGTCGATAGCTATATTGCACAAAACCCACTTCCAGCTGGCCTCGAGCACAACTGGTTTGGCTTAACCTACATCAACCTCATATGGCAAGAGAACATGGTTTCGGGAATGCTCAGCGCGTTTATCGGAAGTTTTATCATAGTAATGATCATGATGATTTTTCTCTTTAGGTCATTCTGGTGGGGCATTCTTTCTATGATCCCCCTCAGTGTAACTATCGTAGCAATCTACGGTATTGTTGGATTCATCGGTAAAGATTTTGATATGCCTGTTGCAGTACTCTCGTCTCTTTCTCTGGGACTGGCTATTGACTACGCCATCCACTTTATAGTACGCAGTAAACAAATCGCTGCACGTCACGAAAGCTGGGATGACTCCATTGAAGAAATTTTTCAAGAGCCAGCACGTGCGATTGTTAAAAATGTATTTGTAGTTGGTATTGGGTTTTTACCGCTGCTCCTTTCACCGCTTGTTCCATATAAAACCGTTGGAATTTTCATCGCTTCAATTTTGATTTTTGCAGGTGCTGCATCCATCATAATACTCCCCGCCCTTATTACCCTCTTTCAAAAACAGTTATTTAAAAACCACACAGTGAACACACGTTCATCAGACAAGCATTAATAAAAAGGACAATATAATGAAACAGCTTATTAAAACAACTGTAGTAGCTCTTACCTTTTTAACGGGGTCACTCTTTGCAGAGTCAGCCCTTGACGTAACAGATATTATTACCAAAGCAAATAACACGTCTTACTACGCCGGCAATGATGGTAGAGCAAAAGTAACCATGACCATTAAGGATGATCAAGGCCGCAAACGAAAACGAAGCTTTACTATTCTTCGCAAAGACATCGGCACGACCGATGGCGAACAGAAGTTTTATGTCTTTTTTCGTAGACCTTCAGACATCAAGAATATGGCCTTTCTTGTATACAAACATATGAACCGTGATGATGACCGTTGGCTCTACCTCCCATCGATGGACCTGGTAAAACGAATTGCAGGAAGTGACAAACGTACCAGCTTTGTTGGTTCAAGCTTCTTTTACGAAGATGTCTCAGGGAGAGGTCCCACCCTTGATACGCATACTCTTGAAAAAACAACCGCGACACACTATGTCGTTAAGAACATACCCAAAGTTCCTCGTTCTGTTGAGTTTTCAGAGTACACTGTCTGGATTAATAAAACAACTTTTGTTCCAGAAAAAATTGAGTACCTCGATAAAAAAGGAGTTCTTTATAGAAGTTATCGTGCACTCAAAACTAAGGTAGTACAAGGACACCCTACGGTAACGGTGGCAGTAATGAAAGATCACAACACTGGGGTAGAGACACTCAACAAATACACCAAAGTGGAGTACGATGTCGGCATTGATGAGTCTATTTTCACTGAACGCTTCCTTAGAAAACCACCACAACAATTGTTAAAATTTTAGAGGCACCTTATGAAAAAACTATTGATACTTATAACCTCCTTCACTGCCCTACTCTTTGCAATAGAGGGTGGCGACACCAAGAACGCTGACTCTTTTGATTCATATGACCTCTCAGGTTTTGAAGATGAGATGGATGACGCTGATGGAGCATTCGATGAAGAGGAAGAAGAGTCATCCTCACTACTCTCCTATGAGGGATACATGGATGGACGCATTGGATCACGAATCTATTCAGGTAAAGACAACGACCAACTCACCCTTCTAGAGCTCAGGTTACGGACCGCCCTTCAGGCTGACTTTAACCATGTAAACCTCAAAGTTGTACTTGACCTACTCTACGACCCAATCGAACATCCAGACACTGTAGATTTTTATCAAGGAAATGGTTGGATCGATCTTAGAGAAGCACATATTGGAACAGCCCTGGGCAACCTTGACTTTCGTGTAGGACGCCAAGCGGTTACCTGGGGAACCGGTGACATGCTCTTTATTAATGATCTCTTTCCTAAAGATTGGAAGTCATTTTTCATTGGGCGCGATCAAGAATTTCTTAAAGCACCCCTCGATGGTATAAAAAGTTCATTCTATACTCCGTACTTTTCGCTCGACGTTGTATGGACGCCTTTTTTGGCATCAGACCGATACCTTGACGGTAATCGAATGAGTTTCTTTGGCCCATCAGGCCAAGTAACGGGCAAAACCTTTGAATTTGATGCGGATAAGCGGGATTCTTTTGGCGATCATTCCGAATATGCTCTGCGTCTCCATACTACTGTTGGCCGCTACACTGCAGCGTTTTATGGCTATCACGGCTTTTGGAAAAGTCCGAGTGGCATGACCATGACCGGGAATTTTTATTACCCTGAACTACAAGTCTATGGCGCGTCACTACAAGGACCACTTTTTGGGGGCCTCGCCAACGCAGAGTTTGGTCACTACCATTCTAAAGAGGACGTGGCTGGGTTAAGCCCAATGATTCCAAACTCTGAAATCCGCTCCCTTGTTGGATATGAACGAGAAGTGTTTTTAAATATAATGGCAAGCGCCCAATATTACGTTGAGTATATGCTTGAGTACGATCAGTACACTCAATCCCTTTTCCCCGGCATGTATGCCAAGGAAGAGTATCGTGATCTCATTACACTTAGGCTAACCAAACAGTTCCTCATGCAGACACTCACCTATTCACTCTTTGGGTATTATTCACCTGTTGATACAGATGGGTATATTAAAACCTCACTTGCATACAAGGTATCAGACACCATCCAGATCGATGCAGGGGCCAACATCTTTAGTGGCACCAATGAGTATTCATTTTGGGGACAATTCGAATCAAACTCCAATGTATATGCAGGAGTTAAGTACCGCTTTTAATACACTGTTACCACCTTCTGCCCTACTATTCAGTATAAGTAGGCTGAAGGTAGTGATGTATCTCAAATAAAGCAACGCCTTTTACCCAAGCAATACCCATACTTTTAATTGGGCACAAAAAAAATCCACTACGCACACATTTAACTATTAAACACTTTAAACATAAGAACCCCCGCCTCTTCGTAGACATTTATTTAAAGGGCAAAGCCGACGCAACACACCCGAACATTATTCTAAAAAACGTAAACACATTATTTACACCTTGTAAGATCTAATTAGGATATCTTCTCCTTAATGTAAAGTACACATAAAGAATCACATAAGACATGAAACTCTATGCGTTTTCGTGTCTTGCCATAAATGGAGAAACCTTGAAACAATTATCCTTAACCATCATGCTCGCGACTATAATTACCCTTTTCTTCCCTGAAACTGGTGTCGCCAAGACACTCGATGATCAAATTAATGAACTCGTCGAGCAAATGGATCTTGGAGCTCGTGTAGAGCAGCTGACCAACAATGGCAATATGACTACTGGTCGAGATGACACTTGGGGTATTCCTGGATTCACTATGAATGATGGACCACACGGAGTTCGAGCCGATGAACTCCCTTGGATAGAATCTTCCACCTCATTTCCTCTAGCAATAGGGATGGCGGCAACATGGGATAGAGCCCTGTGGTTTGATATCGGCAATGCCATGGGAGAGGAGTTCCATGGATATAATGTTAATGTTCAACTGGGCCCTGTTATCGACCTCGCACATAATCCCCAAAATGGTCGTGCCGCGGAAACCGCAAGTGAAGACCCGTTCCTCGCAGGTGAATATGGAATTGCCATTACCCGTGGAATCCAGTCTAACCCAGTAATGGCCACCATTAAACATTACTCTGCAGTCAATCGACAAAATTATCGTCATGAGAGTGACATCAAAATGCACGAACAGGATATGCTCGATCATTTTGGCTATCACTACAGAAGATCGATTCAAGAGGGGGGCGCCTTAGCAATTATGTCTTCATACAACTCGGTCAACAATGTGCACGCCTCTCACAATGGCCTGCTTATTAATGATATTCTTAAAAGCAGATGGGGATACCCATTCTTCGTCATGTCTGATTGGTGGTCAATTCATGATACTCGAGAAGCCATCAATGCCGGCAATGACCTTTGTATGGGTTCTCCTCATTTTAGAGACAACCTCTATAGCTTAGTCAATAGCAATCAAGTAAGCTGGGAGACACTCAATAGTTCAGTGCATAGAGTAATAAAAGCAAAAATGCTTGCAGGCCTTTTTGATGAAGGCTTCCCCGAAGGCGACCCAACCCAGCCCAACAGTAAGGAACACCAAGAACTTGCTCTTCTTGCCGATCAAAAAGCGATGATACTCCTTAAGAACACCGACAACATTCTTCCCCTTCCCAAAAACAAAAAAATTGCCCTCATTGGCCCAAGTGTTGATGTACCACGAAATAACATTTCTGGATCGGGCTATGTATTTGCTCCGTATACCGTTACTCCCCTCCAAGGCATAACTGACATCATAGGCGAAGAAAACGTAACCTTTGCCAAAGGTGTGGATATATATCAAGGCAATACTGATGGTTTTGATGAAGCAAAAAACATCGCCAAAGACGCCGACTATGTTGTTTATATCGGTGGACTGAGTGAAGATATTGAAGGCGAAAAAGGGGACGTCTGGGCAGGTGACCGCCATACTGAATATTATGATTTACCCGAGAAACAACGCTGGCTTATCAATGAACTTGCTGAAGTAAACAAAAATATTATCGTCATAACATTAAGTGGCGGCATTGTGGGTGTTAATGATTTTGTCGACAACATTAAGGGCCTCTTTCATATGTTCTATACTGGCCAAGAAGGGGGCAATGCTATTGCGAGTGTACTCTTTGGTGATTACAACCCCGCAGGTCGCATGCCTGTATCGATGCCCACCACAGAAGATCAAATGCCTGCCTGGGACGATGACTTTACCAATGATTTTCACGATGGATATCGGTGGTATGACGAAACAGGTAAAGCCCTACAGTATGCTTTTGGCCACGGACTCAGCTACACTACTTTCTCATATGACAACCTTACGATTTCACCAGCCAGTCCATCTATCGGTGACAGTGTCCATGTTACTTTCGATGTAACCAATACTGGTGACCTTGATGGCGAAGAAGTGGTACAACTCTACCTTTCAAACCATGGCAGTGCCGTGTGGCACCCCAAAAAAGAGCTCAAACATTTTAAACGAATTGCAATTGCATCTGGAGAAACGAAACAGGTTACACTCTCACTCGATGCAGAAACCTTCTACTATTATGACATGGCAAAAAAACACTATGCTATAGAAACGACTGACTACGACATTCACGTGGGAGGAGCCTCAGATGCCCTTCCGCTCACACAAAAAATAAGTATACAGAGCTCAGGTGATAAAAGTGATCTCCGACCAGTTACTCTCTATACTTACCCTCGCTTTCCCAAAGAAGGTGAATCAGTTCAATTTTTAGCAACAGTTAAAAATTACGGAACAGCCCCAACCAAAAGCGCTAACATTACCGTCAAATGGAATATCAATAACGAAACCGTTGCTCTTGCACCAGTATTTGATGGAGACATTCTTCCCGGTCAAATGCGTTTAATAAGTAGTGACCCAGATCTCGTATCTCAGCCATGGACCTATTCTGCGAGCCCATCCCTTGCAATTACCGTCATTGTAGATTCAGAAGAAAAAGAGGCTGAATTTGATGAGGAGAATAATACACGCACCTATCTCCTTCCCAAGCCAGGATATTATGAGCCAGAAGTGTTTATTCCAGAAAGTTCCTCTGAAGAAGTATCATCAGAAGAGCCCGAATCAAGCAGCCACAATAGTAGTGCAATAGATGTCTCAAGTAGTGATGAGTCCTCATCAATACATGAAGTTGAGAGTTCAGATAGTGAACCAGAAGAATCCCTGTCGAGTAGTGATGAAGATACCTCGCCCGTAATGAGTACGACACCGTCTCTCTCTTGGAGTACTGAGATTAACAACAATATTTTATCAATCTCACTCGGAGCTCCAGTACCATTGGGCACTATTACGATCTACTCTATTCATGGGGTCAAACATACAAGTATTTCCATAGTGCAACACTCTGCTATTGACATTACCAGCCTCCCCAAGGGTGCATACCTCATAGCCCTCACCTCAGGTACTGAGGAACATTCAAGAGTAGTATCCAAATAGATAGTACAACCTGCGGTAGTGTTCTATACACTCCCGCATTATTCAATCCTAGGAGTACACACTCCATGGCAGAGAGCACAATTATTTTTGTTCTCAAGTTGAGAGCAGAAATTTCAACAAACCTAAGTCACGTTTACAACTTTGTAAAATAAAATCTATACTCTAAGTACACTACTATTCTTGAGGATACTATGAGTCGGTCTTTTACTACTGTATTTTTAACCAAAACAAATAAAATCATTCTCTCCCTTTTTAGTTTCCTATGGGTACTTAATGGCTGTCTTTCACAAAATTCAGAAGCTGTCCCTGTATACGGCGTTCAAGAGCCTGATTCAAGTGATGATACATCTTCAGAAGAGAGCTCAGCGGAAAACTCAAGTGAAACCCATATCAGTTCATTAGACTTCAGCTCATGTGACTGTGCCCCCGAGTATGGCGTTCCCTACTCTGAATATGACATTTCAAGTGAAGAAGACTCATCGAGTGAAAAGAGGTCATCAAGTTCACTCATACTTGAGTCATCAAGCAGCTTGTTTATGGTACCACTCTATGGTATCCCCGTTTCTCTTGACAGCCAAGACCTTTCCAGTGATGCATCATCCAGCAGCAGCGAGATGATGGCTCCCGAATATGGCGTCCCCTTCTCCGAAAACCTCGATGTCCCAGTATATGGTATTCCGACTCCAGAGGATAGAGACTAACTATGACTACGATACCTTTAAGAAAAAAAGCAGCACTCACCCTCTATCGAGCTCACAAGGCTATTGCCCATAAACAGCACAAACTCAACTACCTCTTCTGGGAGTGTACCCTCCGGTGCAATATTAACTGTATTCACTGTGGTTCTGATTGTACTAAAGATTCGGGTACAGCCGATATGCCCAAAGAAGATTTCCTCAAAGCAATCGACTCCATTGCCCCTCATGTTGAACCCAATAAAACAATCATTGCTATTACCGGTGGTGAGCCCCTTATGCGTAAAGATCTCGCAGAAGTGGGAATGGAACTCAACAAACGAGGATTCCCATGGGGAATGGTTACGAATGGGTGGGCAATGACCCCTGAAAAGTTCCGTGAGCTCTTAGCGGCGGGGCTCAGATCAATGACTATTAGCCTCGATGGAATGGAGCATAATCACGACCTTTTTCGCGGCCGTAAAAACTCCTTCTGCCGAGCAATTGGTACTATTCAAATGGCTGCATCTGTCCCCCGGCTCACTTATGATGTCATGACTTGTGTAAATCAGAAAAACCTGAGTGAACTTGAGACTATTAAAGAGATGCTCATCGGCTTTGGAGTTAAACGGTGGCGGGTCACCTGCGTTTTTCCCAAAGGTCGGGCCAAAGAATATCCATTTTTAAAACTCTGTAATAGTGAAATGCAACAGCTTGTCACCTTTATCCAAGACACCCGTAAAGAAGGAAAGATTCTCGTCGACTACGGCTGTGAAGGCTTTTTTGGAAAATACGAAGGAGAAGTGCGCAACTACCCATTCTTTTGTCGTGCAGGGGTATCCATTGGCTCAATCTTGGTTGATGGTTCAATTTCTGCGTGCCCAAGTCTTAGAGCAGACTACATACAAGGAAATATCTATAACGATGACTTTATGGATGTCTGGCAGAATAAGTTTCAGATTATGCGCGATCGCTCTTGGGCCAAAACCGGCAAATGTACTGATTGTAAGTCTTGGAAGTATTGTCAGGGCAATGGCCTACATCTCCGTGACGAGACCAGTGGTGAACTTTTAAAATGCCATTTGGATGATCTTGGCCTCTACGAGTAAACTATAGAACTTCTGTAGGAACGTCATGAGCGGAGATTCTCGCTCCCTTTTTCTTACTCTATATACCACTTTTCTATTTGAGTACGCTTTTAGTACGGTAATCTCCCCACTCACCCCCTCTCCACTTCACACGTGCGTCGCCTATTCATATATTTGGAACACAACTGGTATCTGAGACTGCTTTTTATTCTAAGTGATTATTCGTCTCATGCCAATCTACATCTACTGGATTCTACAGTAGATTTGCCCAAAGGTTCACTCCCTCCCCAGGAGTGAACCTCTCTTTTTTGCCCTTTCAGCCACCTCAATCAGTATAGTGCTCAAAAAAGCACCATCTTTCTATTTACCCCCTTGCAAAGCAAAACGTTAGCACTTATATTGCCCTTATGTGCAGTGCACACATGATTGAGGAGACAAAATGTCACATACCATGAAGACCTATATTGAGCAAACCTTTACCGAACAAATTCGTGCCCACGAAGAGTTGCCCAAAACCACCGGCACCTATGCCGACTTTCCACCCGATCTCAATCCTCTCCTCACTCAAACCCTTCGAGAAAAACAAATTCTCTCCCTGTATAGTCATCAGCGTGAAGCCTATGACTCTATATCTGCCGGGAAAAATACTGTCATTGTCTCCCAAACTGCAAGTGGTAAAACCCTCTCTTTTTTGCTCCCCATTCTCAATCAGCATATCACAGCCAAAAACCCTTTTAGCACCCTTTTCCTCTACCCAACCAAAGCTCTGGCACGAGATCAAGAGGGAAACCTCGCCTCACTGCTCAATACCGCAAATCTTGAACGAAAGCTGGGCACTTTTGATGGCGACACCCCCAAAGAAGAACGGGCAAAGATGATGAGAAGTGCCGATTTCATCATGAGTAATCCCGATATGCTCCATGGCGGAATCCTCCCTAACCACAATCGTAAGTGGAAGGATTTTATTTCTCGCTTAAAGTATATTGTCATCGATGAAGTCCACACCTACCGCGGCGCCTATGGCTCTCATGTAGCAAACATTTTTAGACGCCTCCTTCGGGTCTGTGAAATTCACGGCTCTAAACCTATTTTCATCTGTTCATCCGCAACCATTGGTAATCCAAAAGAGCACGTTGAAAAACTGTTTAACCAATCATTTACCGTCATTGATCAAGATGGTTCACCCCGCCCCAAAAGGGACCTCTATCTCCTCAACCCTTCAATGGCCCGCAGCCATGGCGGATCACTCTATCGAAAAGGCCCCGGTTCAGCCTCTATTCCATTACTGGTTGAAGCATGTAAACAAGGAGTGCGCACCATCTGTTTTTGCAGGGGTCGACAAGAAGTAGAGCGCCTCTACAAAGCCGTAATCGACCGAGACCCCAGTTTAAAAAATGTCATTAAACCCTACCGTGGTGGCCTCCTCCCCAACGAAAGACGACAACTCGAAAATGATCTTTTTAGTGGAAAATTAAAAGCAATTATTTCGACGAATGCCCTCGAGCTCGGTATCGACATTGGCGACCTCGATCTCTGTATACTCTCGGGCCACCCCGGCACGGTCGCGAGTTTTTGGCAGCAAGCGGGGCGCGTTGGCCGTAAAAATAATAATGCTATCATTGCCTATATCGCCAAAGAGTCGCCGGTAGATCAGTACCTCGTGCATCACTCTGACTTTATCACTTCAGCACCCGCAGAACAGGCCTGGCTCAATGCCAACAATCCATATATTCTCTTGCAGCATCTCCCTTGCGCCGCCTATGAACATCCGTTTAGAGAAGAGGAACCTGCCTTTCCCAATGTATTGTTTAATCAAAGTATCGAGGTTCTCAAAGAAGACGGCAGCCTTAAACCCTATAAAACATTTCTGAGGTATAGCCGCGATGACTATCCCGCAAAAGGGGTCAACATACGGGGTATGACCGACTACAATATCGAGATCTATTGTGGCACTGAAGTGATTGGTGAAATCGACCCCATAGGAGCTCGGGGCGAGCTCTACAAAGATGCGATCTACATGCACCTCGGAAAACGCTACATGTCTATGGATTTGGACCTTGAAAAAAAATTATGCCGAGTAGAACGCGTCGATGTCGACTACTACACCGAGGCTCACTGGGAGCGCAGTGTTTCACTCGAAGAGGAGTTTGATCAACAATTTGTTCATGGCCACAAACTCACGTTTGGTTTTATTAATGCAAAGAAACAGCCAAAGCTCTACAAAAAAATCCGCGAAAAGACTTTTGAGAATATTGGATCCGGCCCCATAACCCTTGCTCCCTTTGAATATGATACTACAGGCTTTTGTATTCAACCCAACCCAACCTGGATGCGTGAAGTACAAGCGGTCGATCGCAGGTTTGTCGGCGCCGGTCTCTATGGCCTCGCCTCCATCATGCGCAAAGTGTGTCCGTCAGTCTGCATGGCCTCAACCGGTGACATCGAAACTGATGTATCATTAACCGACAAAGATGAGAGTGAATGGAAAAGCTCACTCTACCTCTTTGATTCAATTGACGGTGGTGTTGGCTACGGCGAAAAAGTGTATGAAAACCTCGACACCTCTCTCAAACTGTGCCTCGACATAATCAATGAGTGTGAGTGCGAAGCAGGCTGTCCCTCTTGCGTCCCTACAATGCCTCCGGGTGCCGAAGGAGAAGAGATGAGTAGCCTCCTCATTGAATCAAATGCATCTCGAGAGTGTACCAAAAGTTTACTCCTCGACCTTCTCTACGGAGAGACCTACCTTCCCCAAGTATCCATCATAAAAAAACCACTGAATAACCAAATAGAACCACCACCTGCAGACTTGGAATTTTTGATGAATCAAAAAAGACTCTCCAATGCCGCACTCATTATGAAACGAAAAAGGGAGCGCCTCCATTGATCAATCAAACCTTTCAGCACTGTAAGGGCATTGGCCCAGTAACCGAAGAGAAAGTACTCCATGCAGGATTTTCTCGTTGGGAAGATATATTAGAAAAACCAGACTCCCTCCCCGTAGGTGGTAAAGTAAAAGACTCTCTCATGCAGATGACCGAGCAGAGTATCTACGCCTTAGAATCAGATGACATTCAATTTTTTGTCGACTCTTTTGCACCTTCACAACACTGGCGCATCCTTGATCGCTACTTTTCAAAAGCCTCGTACTTTGACATCGAAACCACCGGGTTTTCAAGCCACGAAAGCGACATCTCATGCATTGTCTGTATGCATAAGGGTGAGCTCCATACTTTCGTTCGTGGTAAAAACCTCGACGACTTTCTTGACCTTCTCGAAGATGTCGAACTCCTTGTTTCCTTTAATGGTACAAGCTTTGACGTCCCCTTTGTAGTGAATTCATTTCATATTCCAGAGATCCCTTGCCCTCATGTAGATCTTAGGTGGATCTGTTATCACGCCGGCATAACGGGTGGCCTAAAAGCTATAGAAAAGCAATTAAATATACAGCGGCCAAAACACCTTCAAGAGGTCGATGGTTTTGAGGCAATTTACCTTTGGGAAAACTGGGAGCGTTATCAAGACCATCAATCCCTCAACAAACTCATTCAGTACTGTCAATACGATGTTCGGTCCCTCGCAACTGTTGCATCAAAAGTCATGACTAAAGTGCGTCCAAAACCTGACATTCATTCTCTCCACACCCATGTTGCATAAGTGAGTAGTATGATTAAAGAGATAGAAACCAAGTCTATTCTTTCGACCCTTAAAGAACCGGACAGTTTTTTTGGGGTACGCTACAATATGAACCTCTATAGAGGGTGTAGTCATCAGTGTATCTACTGCGATAGTAGAAGCGAGTGTTATCAGATTGAGGATTTTAACCATAGCATTGAAGTAAAAACGAATGCAATTACTCTACTCAACAAAGAACTCAGTAAGAAAAGGATAAAGGGGACCATTGGAACGGGCTCTATGAACGACCCCTACATGCCGATTGAAAAAAAATATAAACTTACTCGACAAGCACTGAAAGCGATTTACCTCAACAGATTTCCTTTACATATCATTACGAAAGGAACCCTCGTTACTCGGGACCGTGACATATTACAAGAGATTCACAAACTCTATGCTGCTATTAGTTTTTCAATCACCACACCGCATGATGCTATAGCACGATCAATTGAACCAGGCGCCCCCAACGCTACCAATCGTTTCTCTGCAATGAAGACACTTGCACTTACCGGCCTCTATACCGGAGTAACACTGATGCCTTCTCTACCATGGATAACTGACGATATTAACGATTTAAAAATGCTCATCAACAAGTCAGTCGATGCAGGAGCCCAATATATTATATCTGGTTTTGGAGTTACCTTAAGAGACCGACAAAGAGATCATTTTTTCAAAGAACTCGACCAACGATTTCCGACACACAAAGAGCGGTATCTCAACACATATGGAACAAGCCACTCCTGTACTCCTACCCATCATCAACAGCTTGATGAGGTTTTTCAGGAGCTCTGCTATGTAAAAGGTATTGCAACAGAGATTACCCCTTTTCACCTTCAAGAAACCGAGCAACTGCAACTTTTCTAACCAACACCCCCCAATAGTATACACAACACCTTATTCTTTACATTACCGAAGGCAAAGTAAAGAAGCACTCATTACTCAATGAGCACACTCTAATAACTCAATATCATTGTAAACTTTTGTCAAATAGGCCAAAACAAAAATAAATAGGCTATCCCTGAATTCAGGTATTATATATTTTGCCATTACGAGGGTAGATATTATTTTGAGAGAGGTAGTAATGCAGTTTGCCGTAGTTTCTGACATCCACAGTAATTTTTATGCTCTAGAGGCAGTTTATTTTGACATCCGCTCACGCGGCATTGACACAATTTATTGCGCCGGTGATATCGCAGGATATTACACACTTCCCAATGAGACCATTGATCTTCTGAAGAAAATGAACGCTCAGGCAATTTTAGGAAATCACGATTTTGATATCCTGTATCGGAAATTCAAAGATCCAATGAGTTCTAGTTGTCCCAAAGTTTGGAATTACAACAATCTATCAGAATCGAGTCTTGAATACCTTAAAAGTCTCCCTGATTTTCTCAATGTAGAGGTAGAGGGTAAAAAAATCCATATCTGTCATGGAAGTCCCTCGAGTAGAACAGAGTACCTCCACCAAAACAGTCTTGGGGCAGAGCTTGCTATAACCAGTATCGAACACGATATACTCATATGCGGTCACACTCATATTCCCTATCATCAAAGCTATGGAAACAAACATATTATCAATTCTGGTAGTGTAGGAAAACCAAAAAATGGGTCACCCAATGCAACCTATGTAATTGTAACAGTCACTGATGATGTCTCTGTTGAAATTGGCGATGTTCAGTATAAATTCCACAAGACCGTGGAACATGTCGTGAACTCATCTGAACTTCCAGAACAAAATACCCTTTCGCTTATATACGGAAAATAGGAAACCCCGGCCTGGGGAAGGGCTCGGGGTTTACCTTTGGTGATTGGATTGGGACTACTATCTAATCATCATCTACTATTTTGCTATTTTTGCTTTCTTTTCTGTTTTGTACTTAACCGTATGTTTCTCAAAAGTTGTTTCAATACTTTCGGTACCTACTGTTCCAATATTTATCTCGAGTGCTCCTGAGCCAGTTGGTGGTTCTTCAGCACCAACCCATGCCATATGTAAGGTATAATCTTGATCAACACCCGATGTTGGCTCTACTACAACTGACCCTTCATAGAGATCCATAGCTACACCCCACATCACTCCTTGAGCAACGAGAACAACCTCGTGCGTATTATCCACAGTCAGGTAATCATATGAGAGTGCCAGTGTTTCACCTTTTTCGACGACATCTACTACAACACCATCTACTATGAGCGAAATTGCTGTTACTGAGTCTGGCAGTTCAGATACAGTCGCCACAAGTCCAGAATAAGAGGCATCAAGATCCAATACTACTTCAGTTACCGACTCTGGCTCTACATAAAAAGAAGTCGCGCCGCTATGAATAACCACACCTGCATTATCGACAGTATAAGCGGTGACTGTCCAATTTTTAAATGATGCGAGACCCTCAAAATCAGTAACGACATCATCACCACCTCTACTCCTTACCTGATATTTTTTAATGATGGCCTCTTCGCCCTGAGCGCTGAGTGTAACCACAAGCTCATCCATTTCAAATTGTGATACTTTAGCAAGAATTCCCACTTGTGCTACATCCACAGTCAGTGTTGCGCTGCCTGTCTGATCTGAGCTCTGTGCACTGAGTAGTGAAAGATTGTCGGAACATCCTACAATGCTCAGAAGTGATACGAGTGCAGCTGCTATTATTACTTTTTTCATATTCCCCACCCCATTTATGTGTCTGCTGTCTGGATTTCTAAAATGATATTTATATATCGAGCATTCCCAGAACCAACATTAGCATTAAGTGTATTTTGAACACTTTAATTTCAACATTAAACTATATCTTCTTTAAATTCAACACCTTAACTCACTAGCACAACTATGTAAACCAATGAATAGCCTCAAAAAGCACCATATATTAACGGTGATTAATTAAATTGGGTCATTTTTTTCTAAGTTCGAGTCATGACTAGAGAAGATATTATCTGTATAACGAACCAAGACCTTGTTGACCTTAGCCAAGAAGCGTCAAACAATCCAAGAAAGCGTAAAAATCTCAACGTCCACCAACTTGAGGACCCTATACAACGTTTTTTTAATGCCCTCGAGCCAAAAACCTATGTACAACCCCATCGCCATATTGACCCGCCAAAGATTGAGACTTTTATTCATGTAAAAGGGGCATTTTTGGTAGTTCTTTTAAAAGACGATGGTTCAATTCTACGAGTAGAACGGTTTTCTAACTCAAAAGAGAATATTGTTATGGATCTTCAACCAGGTGTATGGCACACCCTCATTTGCGAAGAACCGAGTACTGTATATTTCGAGATTAAAACGGGCCCCTATAAAGCACCAACTGACAAAGATTTTGCGCCCTGGGCACCTAAACCAGAAACTTTAGAAGCGCAACACTACTTAGACCAACTTCATTTAGATGCTCTTGCATTCATGAAATCGGTCTAAACAAAACGCTTGGTTCACATTCTCGGCCACTTGCCGTTGGAGCGCTTCTAATTCTAAACCTAAGTGGTGTGCAGCAGCACTATAGACCTCATCGATAGTACCACCCCAATCATCAGTTTCGAAGAGAATCCTATTAAGAGGGGTCTCTTTGAGTGTTGCTATCCTTTTTTTATGCCCCAAGACAATATCTTTACCATAAGAGAACCAGACAGGCTGGGTAAGGAGTTGCCGCATCTCATCAATAGAGCCCGAAAACCAGTGAAATATCCATGTAGGAATAGAAGTATTACGAGCTATCTCTTGAGCAATATGGTTCGTTGCTTTTACTGAATGAAGCACAATTGGGGCGTTAAACTGCTGAGCAATAGCAATATGGCGTAAAAAAAGATCATATTGAAGGGCAAAATCTGTGGAAGCCATACCATCGAGACCCGTTTCACCCACTGCAAGACACCCCGAATGAGGGTCTTTTAATAATTGAGAGAGCAAGGAAAGGTGCTGCTCAAAATCTGTATCTATATACCATGGGTGCACTCCTGCAGAATGTGTCACATTCGTTGGGCGCTCTCTTCCCAAAAGAGAGGCATAGACAGAAGCCGAAGGAGACACGCTATGGGTATGGGCATCAATCTTCCCTCCCAATGCAACTGCTTTTAAGAGTCCACTATGCACCGAAGGTGTTTCATGAGTCATAATAGTCTACTCGAACAATAATTCTGCTACAAAAAATACTCAATTTTAAAATTTGTATGATATAATAAGTGTTATTCACTATCTACTTGAACTCTTATGTTACATGATCATACCGTGAACGACATATCACACAGTGCAGAATATATCAACAAGAAACGTGCCCTCAATAGCAAATTGAGTGTAAGTTTCATATTTCTGTTAGGGGCACTTGCCACTACATTTTTCTTGAGTGGCTACAAGACACTGACACTAGTACCTGTTCCCTTTATGGTACTATTTATTGCAATCCTATTCGTATCAAAAACAAGATTTACCAAAGGAGCACGCCAAGGCTTTGTAATCACCTCAAACATTGCTGTTGTCTCACTCTCTATTATAGTGGGTAAAGAGAGTGCTATTGAACTGCTATTCATAGCACTTATTATGGTTCCTTTTTTGCTGTTTACCGTTAATGAAAAGTATCAACAGGTATTTTCTATCGTCATAGTGCTCTCTTGTGTTGCATGTACTCAAATCATACATGTATACAATCCTACTGAAGGAATACCCTCCGCTATGGCGCGTGTGATAGAGTTCATTGTATACTTCTATGTTTTTTTTACTGTTACCGCACTCAATATTTCTGCGTATTTAACGACAACATCACGAAGTGATAAATCACAAGAAGACAATGCTGAGTTGGGTAACTACAAGCACAACCTTGAAGAGAAGGTGCTGGAACGTACCAAGGCGCTCGAAGAGGCCAACCGCTCTAAATCCGAATTTTTGGCAAGCATGTCAAATGAAATTCTGAGTCCCCTTAATGAAATTATCAGCTACAATAAACTTCTCAATGGGGCAATACAGCCGAGTCTCCAAGCTCATGTTACAGCAATCGAAAAATCATCACAAAATCTTCTTACCCTTATTAACGATATTATTGATGTTTCTAAACTTGAAACTGGTTGGATTAAGCTCAACAAAAACCCACTCGATTTACAATTAATACTCAACGAGATCAAAGAGACCTACCTCCCTCGCTGCGAAAATAAACAGGTCACTTTCAATGTGAATATCCCACCGAATTTTCCCCATAGAATCATATTGGATGAACTGAGGCTCCGTCAAATCATCACCAACTTTGTAAGTAACTCCGTTAAGTTTACTTCTTCGGGCACCATTACTATCGATGTCTCCTTTGATTATATCAACGAGAAGCTTATCTCATTTGGTCTACAGATTACTGACACCGGGAAAGGCATACCTCAAAACAAACTTGAGAATCTATTCGACACTTTTAGCGTTGGTAACGTCAAAGACTCGGTTAAATATAAAGGAACGGGACTGGGCCTCTCTATATGTGAAAAACTCATCCGTATGATGGATGGTACCATCAAAGTAAAAAGCCAGCTCAACAAAGGAACAACTTTTACGATCCACTTTGGTGATGTAGCAATATCTGAACTCCATGCCATTTCTACCGCTGGTCTCAAAGAGGTCAGCGATATTGATTTTAATGGCCAGACCATTTTAGCCGTTGATGATGTTGCCTTTAATAGGGATATAGTATCAAAGATTTTAACCAAACATAACTTGCAAGTAATTACCGCTGAGAATGGGTCAGAGGCAGCCCTTATTGCCCAAAAGGTAATTCCCGATCTCATCATCATGGATATTAGAATGCCCATAATGAATGGATATCAGGCTGCCGAAATTATTAAAACAGGCGTAGACACCAAACAAATTCCTATAATTGCATTAACGGCATCGACCAGTTCTAAGGACATCGATGATGATGACAATAACTTTTTTGACGGTGTACTCCCCAAACCAATTAAAGCACCACTACTGCTAGGGGAGCTTTCGAAGCACCTTCATATAGACGGAACGATTAAGTGAAACTTTTTATCTATTTAAAAAACCCAATTAAGACATTTGATATGCAAGCATACATTCACGAGATGGTGCTTAAACAGTTCCCTACCCTCGAAGTGGAATCTTTTGAGCGATTTTCCGACCTAGTAGAACGCATTCATGAGCCCAATATAATTGTCACTTGGGTTTTCAAAAAAGAACTCTACGCCAAAGCAACCAACCTTAAAGAGATCTACACCCCTGCAGCTGGTAATGACTGGGTTGCTGATGATCCTTCAAGAAATGTTGATGTCACATACGGGACGTTTCACGGTTCAATGATGGCAGAATCACTCGTGGGAAACATCCTCTACCACAGTCATCGCACCCCACTCATGGTTACTCGTCAAAAGGAGCATCACTGGGACCGGGCTGCCCAATCAGGGATTACTCTTTTAAAAGATCAAACAATCCTTATCATAGGATATGGCAATATTGGACGCGCCTGCGCTCAACTGCTTATCCCCTTTGGCTGTCATGTTATTGGTATGAAGCGATCCATCTCCAGTTCAATCGATGAGTTTGGTGTTGAGTGCACTACTCCCGAGCATATGGAGTCAGCACTTGAGCGCGCCGATCATGTCGTACTTATTTTACCTTCGGGACATGCTACAGACGGTATGTTTAAACAAGAGTACTTTACCTTTATGAAAAAATCAGCATTTATTCACAACATTGGGCGGGGGAATGCTATCACTACAGAGAGTCTTATATGGGCACTTGAAAATGAAGTTATTGCTGGTGCTGCTATCGATGTTTTTGAAGTGGAACCCCTCCCTAAAGAGTCACCCCTCTGGGACCTCAAGAATCTTTTTATCACGCCCCATTCAGCCTGTGTCTTTGAAAATTATAAGAGTGAGTTTTTCTACGAACTGCGCGATGCACTTTCGGAGCGCCTCGACTAGTACTTAATAGTAGTACTCTATGTTATTACTGATATTCAAGATAGCGAAGCCCTTTGAGGAGTGAGTGAGTCGTCTCATCTCTGAGAGGCTCATAGAGCTTTGTACGCCCTATTTGGTCGAGCACAGGAAACCCTTGCACCGGCATCGTTTCATCACAGGGAATAAAACATCCTATCACTTGGTTCCCTTGTACAACTGCAATTGGTTCACCACCATTTGATACTTGTGCAAGTCTCTGCCCCAACCGTGTGCTATCAATAACTTCCATATTCCCACCAACTCCTATCATGTCGAATCCATAAGTGAAACCATTTTACTCTTGATCACAAAAGGAGTCAAGATTATAAACTCACCTTTAAAATTTTTAGCATAGCCTCACATAAAATAGAGTTAAGATTTCTAATTCCTCAATTTTATTTTTTATACACCCATAGTTATTTGTTTTTAAGAGAGCTCTGCAGTTTCTAGATTACAGAGTTGTCTCACCTTTTTTTACTATGTTTCACCTTACTATGAAAGATGCTACCTACTTTATATCGCTCCTCAATCTGAGTATCATGCTTATCCCCTGTGCTATTGTGGCACTCTTTTACTACCGATGGCAGCTGAAAGATCAAAAGCCACTCTACTCTCTGACTCGTATGATTGTACAGCTCCTTCTTGTGGGATACTGTCTCAGTTTTATTTTTACTCAACACAACGTGATCATCACCCTTGGAGTGGTAGTCATCATGATTCTCTTTGCAACCTGGATTGCCCTCAGAGTTATGCCGGGACGTAAAAAAGAGCTCCTCTTTAAATCCTTTCTCGCCATCATCCTCTCATTTATTCCCATTTATATCATCACCACCTTTTTTGTTATTAACTTAGATCCTTGGCACAACCCTCGCTATCTTATTCCTCTTGCAGGAATGATGCTCGCCCGTTCAGTAGATAGCGTCAGCTTGAGCGCTGAACGTTTTTTTAGTGAAAAAGATGCCGGACATGACTACCTCACCTGTCGATTTGCGGGATTCAAATCAGCAATGATCCCCACTATAAACTCTCTTGTGGCTGTTGGAATCGTTTTTATCCCTGGAATGATGACAGGACAAATACTCTCGGGAATCGATCCACTCATTGCAGTACGCTATCAGATACTGGTCATGACAATGATTTTTAGTGTAACCGGCCTCAGTGCAGTCATTTTTCTTAAAATGAATAAGTTCGAGCGTTAACCACCAAAACTTATTTGACTCAGACTCATTTTTGGTATATTTATTCTGATGATAAAAATACCAACTCTCCTTTCGCTTCTCCTTATTTCGGCTCTCACCCTAGTGATTTGTTCATGCAATAATCCCAGTGACAAACGATACCCAGTTAAGGGAATTGACGTTTCTCACCACCAAGGTGACATTATATGGGATAGTATCATCAATCAAAAGATCACCTTTGCCTTTTTAAAAGCAACAGAGGGTGAAAACCACAAAGACACCCGTTTTGAAGAGTATTGGGATGCAATTTCCCACAGTTCCATTAAAAAAGGGGCCTACCACTTTTTTAGCTTTTGTAAAGAGGGTGTTGCACAAGCAAAAAACTATATCGCATCCGTAACACTGACCAGTGGTGACTTACCTCCAGCCGTTGATTTGGAGTTTGCAGGTAATTGTAAAAATGCTTTTGAAACGCCAAAACTTATTGCAGAAATACGTACCTACCTCGATAGTATAGAAGGACACTACGGAGTGAAGCCGGTAATATACACCACAAATAAATTTTATAAAGAAGTGATATTTGAGCACTTCAAAGATCAAAACATCTGGATTCGCAACACTTATTTTAACCCTTCTCTTTCGAATCGTAAAAACTGGATTTTTTGGCAGTATAAAGTAGGGCCTTTTCCCGGTATCGCTGGAGATGTAGATCTCAATGTCTTTAATGGGTCACTCGAAAAACTGAATAGTTATTGTATCCCATAGCGTTTATCAAGATAATCAAAAAGTTTTTGATACTCCTCTCTCCGAGGAACAAAGTCCAAACTATCATTCATTAATCTCTCTAATATCGAATAGTGACGCCATGTCACCTCAGTAACCTCTTCGACCTGTAATGAGAGTGATTCCAGAACCACCTCTTTCTCTACGAGATAGACATACTGAAATACCTGTTCAAAGAGGACAGGTGTCCGAAGAGACGTTTGTACGGCAAAGAGAAAGGTCAAGTCTGATTCAGTAATTTCAAGCCCAATTTCTTCTGAAACTTCTCGCACTGCACTCACGGTAAGAGTATCACTGTCAACCACATGACCTGCAGCACTCAAGTCCCAGAGGCCCGGGTAGATTTCGGCATCGGCAGAGCGCTTTTGAAAGAGCAACTCACCTTTGGTATTCACTATCCAAACATGTACGGTTGCATGCCAGTCACCACCGATATGGGCATCACGACGACTCTTAAACTGATCAGTTGGTTTTCCGCTCTCTGTATATATTCTCAGTTGCTCATCTAGTGCCATCATTCCCTCCATTACCCTCATTCTCCTCAAAAAACAGCCAAAAAAGGAGATCTCAGCATTAATCTAGGTAATTTTTTATTTTTCTTCTCAAAACAGTATCACATTCTCCCGGTCCTACCGTTTTACTTACAGATATGAATAATAGACAACTAGAGAACCTATTTATGCAGTTTTCACCCCTTGCATTTTCTGTAAGTGTCTCAGTCCTCCATTCCCGTGAAGAGGCTGAAGATGTTGTACAAGAGCTCTTTCTTAATCGAGTGCCCAAAATGATAGATCGCTATAGCGATGTCAGCCCCGAAGAGATGGGCCGAATTATTGCTCGCAGTGCCAAAAACCTATCGATAGACATGTTTCGTAAAAAAAGACGCTACCCAGAACAACAAATTGGTGAGACTGATGCTGTAACCCAGGTTGAGAACCCAGCAGAGACTCCCGAGGTGACGACACTCCTCAATGCTGTGAACGAAACCGATCGAGAAGTCCTCACCCTTAAATATCTTAACAAGCTCACTTGGACCCAAGTTGCAGAAACTCTCGGTCTCTCCGAAGTAGGTTCACGTAAACGGGGACGCATTGCCCTTGAACGCATCAAAAATTTGGTTAAACGAGGGTAATATGAAACAAAAACCACTCAGTGATATTGACCTTCAGCTCTTTCTTGCCAAAGCACTTCCTTTGCGTAAACGGCTGTATATCCGAATCCTACTCCTCCTTTCTCCGGAACTTCAAAAACAGTATGCAACCATAGTTGCAGAGAATGCCACTTTTATGAACCGAGAACAACCGAGGCTCCACCAATCTCTCTTTGGAAAAAGTACCAAGAGTGCTCCTACCCCAAAAACATCTCTTTTTATGGTTCCATGGTTAAAACCAGCCCTCTCCTTTGCCCTTGTAGCGCTTATTGCACTCCCAATGGTTACTACCTATATGGCAACAAACACTCATTCTCCAGGTCAACCCTACTACGCCTCAAAGGGCTCAGGACTTGGGGTTTCACTCTACAAAAAAGAGAAAGAGTACACACTCCTGAGTGATAGCCATATCACTCTCAACATTTCTGACACACTCCAGCTCATGCCTATGGGAACTTCCGATCAGTTTGTTGCGCTCTACACACTCCATAATAACACCCTCTCTCGCATCTACCCCGAAGAAGCCCAGGTACTGACGCTCTTTAATGAACAAACACTCCCTCCGTCGCTCATTTTTGATGGTGATACGACACGACTCATTGCCGTTACTGCCGAAACACAACACGCTCTCACCCAAGTCGAACAGATCATTGCAGGCTTTACCTCAGGTTACGCTCAGACACCCCCACTCTCGCACCTTGTTGACAACATCTACATACAACCATTTCTTATTACTTTAGAGGTACCCCATGATTAAACAGGTTATACTCTCGATCGCCCTCACCACCTTAATGCTCACGGCATCACCACAGTGGGTCAAAGTAAACGTTATTGTGGCGAGTAAAAGCGGACTCTCTCATGACACTGAACTTCGGTACGCCTATAATGATGCAAAGAAAATGCGTTCCACTCTTGCAGAGCTCAGTGATGTAGACCCCAAAAATAATTTCCTTATTACCACCGAATCAACTACAGACCTTCGAGAAAAGCTCAGCTATATTAGTGAACGTATAACAAAGCTTAAGCAGAAGCACAAAGTCCTCCTTCAGTTTTATTACTCTGGCCATGGTTCAGGGAGCAGTTTTCATATTGGTAATGAAAAGTTCCTCTTTAAAGAGGTTAAGTCGCTCCTTAATACAACACAAATAGATACCCGCATTTTTATTCTCGATGTCTGTTTTGGGGGAACCTTCCTCAACTCCAAAGGGTTTACCAAAGCAAAGCCCATCTCAATCAATCTCGATGTTAATGACGCTACTCAAGGTGAGGTAATTATTAGTTCATCAGCAGTAAACGAACAGGCCTATGAAATTGAGTCACTTGAAGGGTCGGTCTTTAGTACCAACTGGATTATGGGACTCCGTGGGGCGGGTGATAAAAACGGTGATGGACAAGTATCACTCTTTGAAGCGTACAATCACGCCTATGATCACACCGTAAACTACACCTCACAAACCTTGCAAAAACCGCAGCACCCCTCATACAACATGGACCTCACTGGTGCTCACGACATTGTACTCACCAAGCCAACTCTCTCGGCAAATGGCATCGTATTTGACAACTGCCCCAAAGGAATCTACACAATCTACAACGCGTCTCATTACCACACTATCGGTGATGTCCGCATATCTGATTCAGGGCAATTCTTTCTCGCACTCCAACGGGGGAGTTATTCTATTACCACTCCAAATAGTGATGGACGTATAATGGAAGCATCGATTAGTGTAACCACCAATCTAACAGAGGTGACCTATAGCGAGTTTTCTCCCAAGAAAGAATCGGCTATTATACACAAACGAAAAGGTTCTCGCCTCAGTGCCTTTAAACCAGATTTTGCAACACGGCTCGTAACAAACTCAGGCGTCACTCTCTACAAAGGCTTTGGCTACCACTCTCTTTCGGGCATCACCCAAAGCCTCAATGCTCAAAATGACATTGAAGATCTATTCGATATTAACCCAAGCTACGTTCCAGACGAGACGATCTACGACAATTTTGGCATTAATCTGGTACTCTCTACAGGCAACTGGGGCATCGCGGGCCACATTGAAGGATACAACCAAAAAGTTTCAATGCAAGGCAAAGGAACTGAACCCACGCAGGAACCCCAAGAAGATCTTGATGTATTTGCAAGTGGCTCTGTTGAATTATTCCACATAGAAATTGGTATCGCATTTCAAAAACGTATTTTTCTAGAGCAAGCCCATCGAATCGATGGAGAACTCGGTGCCTCATTTGTAGGAGAAAGTTACGACCACGCCTGGAGTTATGAGCGAAAAGCGATGCTCTTCTCCAAAGAAAAATATGACTATAGAGCAAGTATGAGTGGCAGTCGATATCATATTGCTGCACGATATCGATATCACCTTGAGACGGCACTTAATCTTGCCATTGGAGCAAAACTGAGCGCCTACCTTCTCGACTTAAAAACTAACAATATTCCTACTGGCGAAAATGCAACGGTCTTTCATAAACTCAATGGCCACTCATTTGTACCCGGTATAAAACTCGACCTACTCTTTTTCATTGGACCACGGAGGATTTAATTATGCGGATTCTATTACTATTAGTACCATTAATATATACTCTACTCTTGTTGGGATGTGCAGAATCATATGACACAACTACTGTCGAACAAGCCGACGACCCATCAATCATCAGAACACTCAACTACACCTATCTCGGGTCAAAAATTTTTCCACTCGAGCACTCAAACAATTACACCTATAATTTTGTGCAATATGACTCTGAAGGTACTAAGACTGACTCAACCAAAAATTTCCGTTTCGAAATATCATCCTATTCTCAAGGCCCCGATGACAGTTTTCTTTTCGGCATGCCAGGCAACGAAGCGGACATTCTCCAATGGAAAGGCGAGTCGTATTCTGTAGAGGAACGGGGAGTCTATATTATTGGTCGCTACGATACAAAGCAAAAACGAGAAATTTCCACAGAACCTGAACCGATATTTTGGCTTCCTCAGTCCCCCGAAAAAGGGGTACGTACTCTAGGAGATGACTATACCATTGAATACCTCGGCAGCGACTTCCCCTATATAATGAGTGTCGACAACTGCAGCCGTCCGGTACTCGAAGAGGCATTGCTCTTTAAAGAAGAGGCCGGAGACTTCACCAACTATTACTACATCAAAAAAGGTGTTGGCATATTGGGCTGGGAGAAATACTATAAGGGTACCCTCACCGACATAGCAGTACTCAATAATATGAATTTTCAAACCGAAGATGAGGACGAATTCTACGCACCAAACCACTGTTATGAAGACGAGTACTACTATGACTAGGTACAGCACTCTCTAAGCCCTGTCAATAAGTGTCACTGTACAAGAGTTACCTTTACTATGTTTGACACAGTAAAGGAGTTCTTCTATGACCACTCACCCCCTCGTACTAACTATTCTGCTACTTCTGAGTATCAATCTTATAGTACTGATCATTGTACTTATTAAAACAAAAGCATCCTCTGCCCAAAAACCTATCGAACAGTTTTCTGATACTATTACGCAACTCCTCCACGACTCATTTAATCAAAACCGAAACGACAGCCTCCAACGCGCATCACTCCAGCGAGAAGAACTGAGCAACAGCCTCCAACGAGTCTCTGACTCTCTCTCACAGCGACTTTCAGAGAGTGCCACTCAGCAAAAAGAGCAACTCGAGCTATTCTCTAATGTTCTGCAGAGCCTTACCAATGCCAACGAAGCACGCTTTACCGAACTCAACACAACTCTGAGTGAAAAAATCACCGCCCTTCAGACAGACAACAACAAAAGGCTCGACCTCATCAACCATACTGTGGATGAAAAGCTCCACAAAACACTCGAACAACGCCTCGGTCACTCATTCAAACTCGTTTCCGAGCAATTAGAAAAAGTGCAAAAAGGGCTCGGTGAAATGCAGACACTCGCTCATGGTGTCGGTGACCTCAAGCGAGTCTTAACCAACGTAAAAACAAAAGGAGTACTGGGTGAATATCAGCTCGCCAACATCTTAGAGCAACTCCTCACTCCTGCACAATACGAACCCAATGTTAAAACTAAAAAAGGGAGTGATGCCATTGTTGAATATGCTATCAAACTTCCGGGCAGGCAGGAGACCAATGAAACCGTTTGGATCCCTATCGATGCCAAATTCCCCACGGAACATTATCAAGAACTCCTTATGGTGTACGAAGCCGGAGACAAGGCGGAGATTGCTACTGCTCAGAAAGCCCTCTATAAAACCATACGCCTGTGTGCCAAAGATATCCATACGAAATATATCGACCCACCCCACACAACGGATTTTGCAATTCTGTTTCTCCCCATCGAAGGACTCTATGCCGAGGTGCTCCGAGACCACCAACTCTTTCAGACCCTTCAACGAGATTACCATGTAATAGTCGCTGGCCCCACTACCCTCTCGGCACTGTTAAATTCACTGCAGATGGGCTTTAAAACCCTCGCTATTGAAAAGCGCTCGAGTGAAGTATGGAACATTCTTGGGACCGTCAAAACTGAGTTCAATAAATTCGGCACCATTCTCGATAAAACTCAAAAGAAACTTGATGAGGCGAGTAAAACCATTGAGTCAGCGGGTGTCCGCACTCGTGCCATTGAACGAAAACTCCGGGATGTAGAAGAGCTCCCCCTTCAACAAGAAGCTCAATCATTTACCGATATTCTCCCCTCTCCCTCAGAATTAGAGACCATTGACGACTAACAAGCTTTTTCTCTCTAAATAGCGGTATTTTTAAAATGAAAAATGGGTCATAGGGTTTCGAAAAGTCTCTTAAAATTGTCAAAGGAGACTAACTTAGCTATCTTTTGTCCATTATTGTTTGGTAGTTGACTCATGAAATTAACACTGTATAGCTCTCTCTTACTCCTTTTGCTTCTTGGATGTTCTTATGTACCTCCAAACTACTCTTCAATGCTTATCGGATCTCAGAATCCCAAAAACACCGTTCAAAGTAATATCGGTTTTAGTGGTACCAATTTAGGAGTCAATATTGGGAAGCCCAATCAAGCAGACTCAGCAGCAATTGCGGGATACCCCAAAACAACGTTTACCCAAAGTCTCTTTTCCATGGACTACTTTATTAATACTGAAATGTTCCATATAGCCCCCAACCTCTCCAACACCAATACCTCCCTTGGTCTCGGTATCGATTACGACGACACCTTTCTTATCGTGGTTACCCCTGGTGTCCATTTTACGGGTAAAAGTGGTACCAATTTATACCCCACCTCTTTAAACATCAAAAAGGATTACTTTGTTAACCTCCATACCAGTGTGAATCTCTCAAGTACCAAAGGCAATATCATCCTCCTTTCGAATGATGTTTTTCAGAGTCAATTTATCGAAACAAATCGCTTCCAAGAGTTTTCAAATCGGGTCACTCCCTACATGAACAAACTCGCCCTCTCACTCTTTTTCTATGACCGTTCTGTCTTTGCCGGCCTTGAACTCAGTATTCTCAACAGTTACGACTTTGACTATTATGGTGCAGGGGTTGTGTTCACCTTTGGATTCCAATAACCCCATTCCAACCCCTTTATCAAAACATCACCTGACTATACTTTCTATCGAGGCTTCGATATTGTAATGCTTCTGAAAGATGGTTTGCCTCAATCATATCACTCTCTGCCAAATCGGCTATTGTGCGAGCCACTTTTAATATTCTATCATACGCCCGCGCCGAAAAACCCATTTTTACCGTTGCAATCTTTAAAATTTCCTGTGCGTCCGCACCAAGCATACAATGAGTGCGTATTAAGCGCCCCTGCATATGCGCATTGCAAAACACTCCAGGCACATCTACAAATCGATGACGCTGTATCTCTCGCGCCCTCTGCACTCTCGCACGAATAGACACAGACGATTCCCCCTCCTCTTTTTTGCTCATCTCTTGATAGTTGAGAGCCCCAACAGACACATGAATATCAATTCTATCAAGAAGTGGCCCAGATATTTTATTCATATACCGAATCACTTCATTTTCGCTGCAAGTGCAGGGCTGACTCGGATCACCATAGTACCCACAGGGGCATGGATTCATCGCCGCCCCAAGCATAAACCGCGAGGGATAAGTCACCGTCATTGCCGTTCGAGAGATAGTGACCACATTATCTTCAAGGGGCTGACGCAACACTTCAAGTACCGGTTTTGAAAACTCTGGCAATTCATCCAAAAAGAGCAGCCCATTATGAGCTAAACTCACCTCACCTGGTCTTGGATAAGTACCGCCACCCACAAGCGATGTATTAGAAACGGTATGATGCGGGCTCCTAAAAGGGCGATCTACAATGAGTGACTCAAAACCCTTAAATAGCCCTGCCCCACTATGAATCGTGGTAGTCTCAATAGCCTCTTCTTTTGTCATATCCGGAAGTATCGATGGGATCCTGCGAGCACACATACTCTTACCCGTCCCTGGCGACCCTAATAGTAAAAAGTTATGAGCCCCCGAGGCAGCGATCTCTAACGCTCGACGAGTTACCTCTTGCCCTTTCACATCACTAAAGTCCAACGCATACTGTTTACTCGGCTCGAGATCACTCGGAAGCGACACTACCTTATGCACATCTCCTTCGCCACCCAGTACATCAATACAATCCTTGATATTCCCCACACCATAGACATCGACGCCATCAATAATTGCAGCCTCTGCAGCACTGGCTCTCGGAAGGATCATAGACTTAAAGCCATGCTTTTTGGCAAAAATAGCAATAGAGAGCGCCCCCTTTATACGCTTCACATCACCACACAGAGAAAGC
The DNA here is from genome assembly GCA_051532035.1 of Fibrobacterales bacterium. Taxonomy (GTDB): domain Bacteria; phylum Fibrobacterota; class Fibrobacteria; order Fibrobacterales; family JAOPTW01; genus JAOPTW01. Next base: position 95,284 of record JAOPTW010000016.1, read on the forward strand.
TCTCCTAAAATAAGTGTTTTATCGAGCTCAATAAAGGGAATCTGCTCTGATGACATCAGCATCCCTACTGCAAGAGGAAGGTCAAAAGATGACCCCTCTTTTTTAACATCTGCCGGGGCCATATTTATGGTGGTTCGTTTATTATAGATTTGATAACCAAAGTTTTTTAGGGCAGCACTCACTCTATCCCGCGACTCTCGCACCGCAGAGTCAGGGAGCCCAACAAGAGTAAAGCCCGGCATCCCATCTCTACAATCAACCTCAATTAGTATCTCAAAGGCTTCAATCCCCCACAGCGCTGCAGCTTTAATTATAGAGATCATACCAGTTCCAGTTGAGGAGAAGTCTCACAACCCAGAAGTGAATGATGTTCATAGGCCGCTACAACCTGAGATTGTATCTCTTTAATAAGGCCTGCCGATAAAAAGTTGTAGGCACTCATAGGGGTATCCTGCTTTAACTCTGGAAGTTTTAAATGAAACCCCAACCCCGTCTTAAAAAGCTTGAGCCCTCTCAGCACTAGTTGATTGTTAATCGAAACATCAGTCGTTCCTTTAAAGGTACTCCCAAAATAAGCGGGAAACGGTTTGAATGTCAGTACTCGTATTTGTATCATAATATCTCCTACACCACTTTTTCTAAAACATTTGAATATTCATTCAATACTTCGCACTCGACATACTCTCTAAAATCCTTTTTCACCGGATAAAAGATCTGTCGAAATTCTTCACCCTTCTGGGTAAACTCCACAGGGTACGAAACAAAAAGTCCATTACTCCCATCATACACCCTGAGGTTCGTCAACTGTAATACATCATTGAGTACTACTCGGGCAAGAGCCCTAAGCCGCCCTTCAGATCGGCTCACGGGAAAAATTGAAATATGCGTTATTTTTAACCCTTCATTCATGTCGCCCCCTATGCTGCTACTGCATTTTGCTCAAACTCTTTCAGTACTGCTTCTTGGATATACTCTTTAAAATCTCTGGTAATAGGATTGTAAATCGAACGATACTCTTCACCCTCTTTTTTGGGTTCACTCGGATAGGCTACAAAAAGCCCATTGATACTATCATAGATTCTTAGACTACTTAAAGTAATTTGATCATTGAGTACTACTCGAGCAAACCCCTTGAGTTTACCTTTTGATTCTGTTAGGGGAAATACATTAAGTTTTGTAATTAAAAGTTGTTGTGACATCACTGCCTCCTTGTATAGTTTATTGGTTATGTCAAACTCTGACGAATATCCACTTATGCAAGAGGTGTGCCAACTCGGTTTTTCGGCTACAATCCAACTTTTACCAGTCAAAGCCTCTCAGCAGTGATGCCTACAACTATCCAGATATGATTACATTTGATTAAAACTGATTAAAAGAGTATACGATGCACACATTTCTCTTTCAGTTCTCATATATACTTAGTACTATTAGTATGCTCAGCAACTGGAGAAATCATGGAAACAACATCTACCACAATTCCTTTTCTTGAATCATATCCTTATGAAGTGCTCAACATTAAAGAGTATCACTACACCAACATTGTACAAGAGCTCCAGGATCATTTTAAACATGCGTCTAAGGTATTTAGCACGATCCCCGACGACAAACTTCACTTTCGCTACCAACCAGACAAATGGAGTGTTGCAGAGGTACTTGGGCATCTTATTGATCACCATTTACTTTTTATGCACCGAGCGGTCACTTTTGCACGAGGCTTCGAAAACCCTATTCTCCCTTCCGACGAAAATCTCTGGGTTAAAAATAGTGTCTTAGGTAACAAAAGTTTTCAGACCCTCGTTGATCTCTACGAAAAATCTTCTACCCTCTTTGAGACCCACATTGTACTCCTCGAAAAAAGCCAGCTTCAACACAGTGGCATTGCAAATAGTATCGAGATGACTATAGAGCAGCTTCTCTCATATTTCATTCAGCATGAGAAGCACCATTTTGATTTTATTCTTTCACATTATCTGTAATATTCATTACTCAATAACTGATTTGGCATTAGGGTTGAAAGGATTTGTTCGTATCTCAAGTGAGTAGAGATAGGGATACTGCTCTTGTAGGTGACGGAGATAATTGAGCCACTGCCGGATAAGATGATCATAAACCCGCTTAAAGTCATTTGCAAGATGCTCCTGATCTTTTTCTGGGAGATCATGAAGCGACTCCCGTGCCCCTATCTCATCCAGAAGGTGTAAGCTTGAGAGCATCACATCTGAAAAGTGTTCATTGTCGAGTACATACCGGTTCTCGAGAAGTCGGGAAATGGTATCACGTCGATGCATCACATGCGCTTCGAGAAGATCCAACACCACCGCATCAAAGCGAGTCTCAACATCCATCTTCTCTATAGCTTTCTCTGCCTGTATAAATTCTTTAGCGGTCCATTCAGGTGTAACCATAAGTATTTTCTGTATCTCATTATAGTTTACTATCACTGCTTCTGCATGCCGTAAAATCTCTTTACCAATTTCCTTGAGATACACCCCTACAAGAATATTTATTTTTTGCTTTTTTATCTCACGCTCTTTTTTGTTCAAGGCAATCTCAGTTAAATTACCCACAAAGGCCAAGAAGGTCGCCACCCCAACTAAAATAACCACTACGGAAATGAGCCGTCCAATTGTAGTCTCTGGAGCGATATCTCCATATCCCACAGTAGACATGGTAACCAAGCAAAAATAATAGGCATCACTGAGTGATATCCCTTCTGCAATTGAGAGTAACAATCCACCCAAAACAAAAGTGATACTAAAGGTCAATAGGTAAAATCGTTTTTTGCTCTCTATAGCTATCATAATCACTCCATTCTTTGGCGATACAAAGATATTAAAACAACAGAGAAGGTCAGTGTTAAAATCCATCCACTCCACTCTATACTATACCATAGTGTACCAGAAAGATTCCACACTATTACATAACATTGTTATTTTTCAAAAAACCCAATTATTGAGGAGAACCATATGGACATTGCATCACTCATATCAACCATTGATGGCTACATCTGGGGCCCTTGGCTCATGGTTCTCTTAGTAGGAACAGGACTCTATCTTACAATACGTCTCTTTTTTGTACAGTTTAGAGGTTTTAAGCATGGCCTCAAAGTAGTTCGTGGTGGATTTGATAAAGAGGAAGATGAGGGTGAGATCACCCATTTTCAGGCACTGACTGCCGCACTTTCTGCAACCATAGGAACCGGTAACATCGTTGGAGTTGCAGCTGCAATTCTCATGGGAGGGCCCGGTGCAGCCTTCTGGATGTGGGTCACTGCTCTTGTGGGGATGGCAACAAAATTTGCATCGTGTACCCTCGCTGTTCACTATAGAACTATTGATGAAACAGGAGAGGCCCATGGGGGCCCCATGCACTTTATTGAACAGGGAATGGGACCTAAATTTAAATGGCTTGCAATCCTCTTTGCCGTATTTACCGTTACTGCAAGTTTTGGAATTGGAAATATGTTTCAGATAAATAACGTCGCTACCAGTCTCAACACCCTCTTTAGGGGTGGCACTGAGCCAAGCGCGCTCTTTAATGTCATTGTCGGTGTAGTGTTTGCGGTAATGGTCGGTATCGTTATACTGGGCGGTATTAAAAGTATTGGTAAATTTGCATCAAAAATAGTGCCTATTATGTGCTTTTTCTATGTAGGGGCAGGCCTGATCATACTGGTTAAAAATATGGGTGCGATACCCGATGCCTTTGGAACCATTTTTTATTATGCATTCAACACTCCAGAGGCCCTTGCCGGCGGCCTTCTGGGTACGGTAATTCGCGCTGGCGTTGCACGAGGGCTCTTCTCTAACGAGGCAGGCATGGGCTCAGCAGCTATGGCTCACGGCGCCGCAAAGACGAGCGAGCCAGTACGTGAAGGTCTTGTCGCTATGCTTGGCCCATTTATTGATACCATTGTAATATGCTCTATCACAGCGCTCGTCATTATCATTACGGGTGCCCACGAAATTCAAGACATCGCAAAAGGTGAACTCACCGGCAAAGCATTTGAAATAGGACTAGGGAGCAGTATTGGCTCTCAACTTGTCGCTATTGGAGTTATCTTCTTCTCATTCTCCACACTCATTTCATGGTCCTATTATGGAGATCGTGCAGCCGATTACCTGTTTGGCAAAAAAGCCGTTGTCCCCTATCGATATATTTACCTCGGATTTATTATCATTGGCGCCACCATTAAAATTGGCACTGTGATTGATTTCTCCGATGCAATGAATGGCCTTATGGTTATTCCTAATCTTATTGCACTTATAGTACTTTCACCTGTTGTTGTAAAACTTACCAAAGACTATTTTGCACGAATGAACTAACTTTTACACCCACCACCGATACCCAGTTCTGGTGGGCCCACCTTTACCCTAATTGAGAATGATATGAAACTATTAATACCACTAAACATTGATGAAGAAACCAATCTCATAGTCGCCTATATTGAGAAACTCATTCAAAGTATTCCCGGATCAGAGCTCTTTTTTCTCCATGTCCTCAAACCTGATGACATCAAATATGATTATGACAAGAACTCAACCACCAAAGAGAGTTATAAAAATACATTTGTGGGTTATAAAAAACTTGAGAGAATCGTACAAGGGTTCCTTGATCAAAGTATTGAAACCAATGATCTCGTGAAAAAAGGTATACCACACGAAGTGATTCTCAAAGAAGCTGAGCGGTTAGAGGCCGACATGATCATTATTGGAGCATCGCACCAAAATGCTTTTATCGAAGCCATCGCTGGAAGCGTCCCTCTAAAAATTCTTCAAAATAGTACACTACCGGTTCTTGTAGTTCCAGATGCGTAACAGAGAGTAAGTATTAGAAATTGGTTTTTAGGCAAAAAAAAATATCTTTGAGAGATAAGTTATTTAGCCAGGAACCAATTCTCAAAGATATTTTAATCTTGGGGTAAAGGTCGGGTAACCCCAATATTAACTAGTAGTAATGAACAAGCAACCTGCCCGAAGGCCTGTTACTAACAGCTAATATAGCCACTAACCCTTGAGCAAACAACTGATATCTAGGCGAGTAGCCCTATGTTAATCACATGTTACAAAACGATGACATTTAGGGGTTCATCACTCTTTAGGCATCACTCTTAAACGCACAATAGCCTCATCTAACAGCATATTTGTAAATTTATCTTTACTCTTCAAAGCCATTAGAGTCATTTTATTTTTACACCAGCTATTTTGTATTAGGCATTACGTAAGAAAGAATATAACAGAACACAAGCGTCATACTAAAGTTAAGAGCACCGTAATAGTGCAAGGCCAACACGTCTACCTGGGTTAACACCAACACACTCGCTATAAAACCTAAAACTCCCCCAACAAACACACCGTTACTCGTACATCGTTTACTAAACATACCCAGTAGCATAATTGCACAGAGTGGCGCCCCTAATCCATTGATCAAAACATTAATCATCTTGAATATACTTTGATGTGGGCCAATAAATGACATCAGCATAAGAGCCATAAGAGTTACTACCCCACCCAGAAGTACCGTCATAAGAGTCAACTCTCGTCTTTTCGGATCAACGTCCATCACGCGCCGCCTAAAGTCTACCGACCAAACGGTCACACAGGAGTGCACGCCAGAGTCAACACTCGACATGGTAGCAGCCATAAGGCCTGAAGCAACAAGCCCTGCAACACCAATAGGCATCGCCTTTAACATAATGCCCATATATTTCAGTGGAGGCAACCCTTGCTGAATAATGCCACTTTGAACAGCATAAGAGTAAATCGCTAAACCAAAGAAAGCAAGGAGTAATAACGCAACAATTGCAACTGTAGCATTGAGCCAAAGTGCTTTGCGTACATCAGCTATTGACGGGGCGGTAAAATAGCGCTGCACAACCACCTGATCAGAGCTGTAACGAGTGATAAAAGCCACCATCGTCCCAATAATTCCACTCCAAAAACTTATCCTCATGGTTGGATCTAAAGAGAAAAATTGGGGATCAAAAGGGGCTATTGGCATAAGCCTCCCTCCACCATAGAGGTTACTCAACACACCAATGATTCCCTCGCCATGGAATGCTATGGCATAAGATACTGCAACAACGATACCCCCAAACAATACAAAGAACTGAAGCATATCAGTCATCATAACTGATCGCATACCACCAATGGCGGTATACAGGGTGGCGATAACTCCTGATGTAATAATGACTCCTTCAATGGGGAACCCAAGTGTTGCTTGAAGAATTCTGCCGGCAGCATACAGCGCAACCGCCATCCAAGTGACACGCCAAATAATAAAAAAGCTACTCGCTAACATACGCACCCGGACATCATATTTCTCTTCGAGAATTTCATACACCGAAACGATGGAACGACCGCATAGATTGGGTAGTATCCAACGGCTCAACGGATAGATAACCAATAAAAATACTGGTAAGGCAATCAAGACATACAGCCCATTTTTAAAAACTTCGGACGGAAACGCCATAAAGTTTATAGAGCTAAAAGCAGTAATCATTACTGAGATCCCCACAGGAAACCAATGCATTGTTTTGCCAGCCGTATAAAAAGATTCGTTTTGAAGAGTCCCTCTCCTAACATATAAGCCAATGGCAAACACAACCACTAAATAGGTTACAAATACTGTGATATCAATTACAGTCATAGTTTCTCCTTATCATTCTGACAAATATAATTTATTCTTTATTTTTACATTACTCCATCATCATCCCGTTCAACAAACAACAGGCAAAAGCGCTTACTTTTACCATCAATACAAGACCCAAACCCCCTTTCCATAAGGGTTTAGCGACAATTTTCCTATTGACCACCCCCACTACATATTAATAGATTAGCCCTAAATCACAAAACAAGCAAGGGTGTAATGGCTCAGGAATGGTTTCATTTTGAACCGAAAGGCAAAGTTCTACATATTACCTTAAAAGGGCAATGGGACGAGAATACCGCTAAAACATACTGTGAAGAGTATCAGAAATTTGCATCACAATTTTCTGATGATTCTTGGGGCAAACTTGTAGATGCCACCAAATGGGACTGCGCATCGTTGAGTAGCGAAAAGCATTTAAGAAAACTCGTAGACTGGTCTAAAAAGAACAACCTGATCTTTCAGATCAATGTTACGAACAACAGCACAATGAAGACTTTTCAAATTCAAAAAATATTCAAAAACAAAGGCCCCATAGACACACATTACGTCAACACCAAGGCCGATGCCATTAAGTGGCTCCAAGAGAACGGACACTCATAAAGACCTCATTTCACCCCTTTGAGTATATTATTAAGGGTGAAAATAAAAAAATTACAAAAATGCACTGCTTACCATATGTAAGCAGTGCATTTTTGTAGACTAAAATTACTCAAAAGCGCCTAATAATTTCCTAACATAATCATACTATGCTCATCGGGATCAAATCCATGGGGAAATTTAGTACGTCTATTATATGATGCCTCATAAAAGTCAGCACCATCTACATCTGCCTGAGAAAAATCCGCACCACAGAGATTAGCCATATTAAAATTACAGTCCGTAAGATTCGCATCATTAAATTTGCAAAAAATGAGATCGCCAAATGAGAGATTTGATCCACTCAAATCAGCCCCCGAGAAGTCAACTGTTGGGAATTTTGCAGCCATAAACTCAGATTCAGCTAGGTCTTCATCCTGATAATGGGCACCAAATGACGCAAGCATTCTTACAAAATCTCTATGCCCCGAAACAGCAGCCAACAGCATTGCCGTAGCACCAAACTTATCTTTCACATTAAAATCTGCACCAGCCCGCACTAACAACTCACCCATTGAGGTATACCCTTTATGAGCAGCAATCAACAGCGCACTTGCATTATCAGTATTGAGTGCATTAAGGTCTGCACCCGCGCCAAGAAGGTACTCCACCAGTCCCAAATTATTATAGTTTACCGCCCACATCAATACGCTAATACCACGATTATCACGAGCATGAATATCGGAACCACGCTTCACCAACAGATCCGCCATTTTTGCATTGGTACAGGCCGCTATAGACATAAGTACTGTTACCCCAAATTCATCACGAGCATTAACATCAGCCCCATGATCGATCAATAACTGAGCACCAGAACTGTACCCAAGAAACAACAATGTGCTTAACGGCCATATTCCTAACTCATTTTGTGCATTAACATTGGCACCCTGAGTAACGTGATTTTTCAAGGTAGGGAGGTGACCACTCTCGATGGCATTCCAGAATTCTTTATTATGAGATGTTGGCTCTATCATTATGTCATCCTTAACTGAGATAGGTTTGCTGTAATCATCCATGACTACACTATAAGTATCGTCTTACTCCCCATAATCATTAACACTTTTTTACATAAAACCGCCTTTTTTGCCAAAAAAAAGCAATTTTTAACCCTATTACTCAGACACAAGTTAAAGTAAAACTAGAATCAGTTTTTCACAATTCCCCCTGCAGTATGCATATGCACTTATCCCTAACAATTGAGTCGGAATCCTTTACTTTAATTTTGACTTAAGTTATACTATGCCATGACTAATACTTCTGTGCGATCACCCAGAGCAAATTACTCTGTGAAGCTTTAGACACACGATACACCAGTGATTTCATTGACAACAACAAAAGCCACATACTTATGAACTATTACGACCTTGAACACGGCAGACCTTTTCCTTTTGGCGCCAGCTATATCCCTGAACTTTTCGCCTATAACTTCGCCCTCTATTCAAAATACTCTTCATCAGTCACCCTTCACTTCTATCTTGCCGATGACTGTACCAACCCTTTTTATAGCAAGATCTTTAACTTTATCATCAATAAAACCCGGGGCACTTGGCACTGTCTTGTACCCGAATGTGATATTAAGGGAGCCGTCTATTATTCATACGAAGTCGATGGTCCTTATGAGCCACATAACGGATACCTTTTTAATCCCAATAAGGTACTCTTTGACCCCTATGCGAAAGCACTCCATTTCCCCAAGGACTACTCACGCATAAGCGCTCTTGGTAAGGAAGAAAATTATGGCAAGGCAGCACTGGGTGAACTCCCCCCAATTCACGAGCCTCCCTTTGATTGGGAGAATGACCTCAGCCCACACCACGCTCATGATCTCATCATTTATGAAATGCATGTACGCGGCTTTACCCAAAATGAAAACTCTGGGGTTACCCACCGTGGCACTTTTGATGGTATTCGAGAAAAAATCCCCTATCTCAAAGAACTCGGCATTACCGCAGTAGAGCTTCTCCCCATTCATCAGTACGACCCACAAGAGCATAATTATTGGGGGTATATGACGATGAACTTTTTCGCACTCCACCATGAGTACTGTGTGAGTGACGAGTTAATTGCACAAAAGAATGAGTTCAAGCAATTAGTAAAAGAGCTTCACGCAAACGACATTGAAGTAATTCTCGATGTGGTCTATAATCACACCACAGAAGAAGACCACCGTGGCCCAAGCTACTCATACAGAGGAATTGACAATACCACCTACTACCTTCTCTCTGATGACCGTCAGTATTACATAAACGACAGTGGCACTGGTAATGTTCTTCGCGTTTCCAATCGTTATACGAGAACAATGGTTCTTGACAGCTTACGGTATTGGGTCGAAGAGTTTCATGTGGATGGTTTTAGGTTTGACCTCGCCGCAATATTTACCCGTAACAACGATGGCTCTGTCAATCTCGTCGACCCTCCACTTATTGGTGAAATCACCAATGACCCCATTCTTGCCAACACTCGCCTTATTGGTGAAGCATGGGATATTGGAAGTTATCAACTTGGACAAGATTTTCCGGGTGTCACCTGGATGCAATGGAATGGCAAATACCGCGACGACCTCCGTAGCTTTGTAAAAGGCGAAGACGGCATGGTGCAAAGCCTCATGACCCGCATCTACGGAAGTACCGACCTCTTCCCCGAAGACCTCTTCAATGCCTGCCACCCATGGCAAAGTGTTAATTTCATTACTGCTCATGATGGATTTTGTCTCACCGATCTTGTCGCCTATAATGAAAAACATAATGAAGTAAACGGCAACAACAACACCGACGGGGATAGTCACAACAGCAGCTGGAATTGCGGCGTTGAAGGGCCAACCGATGATCTTGCTATTCAAAAGTTACGCAAACGTCAAATCAAAAATTTTATTGCCCTGCTTCTTCTCTCAAATGGGACTCCTATGTTTTCTGCAGGCGATGAATTCATGCGCACCCAACACGGCAACAACAACCCTTACAACCAAGACACCGATAAAAACTGGCTCGACTGGGATCTTCTCGAAACCAATCGAAACATGTTTACCTTTTTTCAAAACATGATTGAGTTCAGAAAACAACATCATTCAATTGGGAGAGGTCGTTTTTGGCGTGAAGACATCTCATGGTATGGCCATAAAGGTCCGGTAGATTGGAAAGACAATTCTCACTTTCTTGCCTATTGCCTTCACGGCGCTTCAGTTGGTGATAGTGACATCTATGTTATGATCAATGCTCACTGGGAAGCCAAAGACTTTTCGGTACAAGAGGGCCACGCCGGCGATTGGAAACTCGTAATCAACACTGCTCTAGATTCAGTCAATACTGTCGTTACAGAAGAGAAAGCTCTCCATGTTGAGAGCCTCTGTATTACTGTAGAAGAGCGTTCGATTATTGTATTGATTAAAAAGCCTACAAAACCCCATAAGATCCGCATGTCGAAACAAGGCTAGATTCTCATTAAAAAAGGAGTGCAAGCACTCCTTTTTTAATATCTACATCCAAAGAGATAGATTATGAGAAACAGGTAATCTCTTATTTAACAGCCAATACAAATGCAGGCATTTTAGGTGCTTCTTCAAGATGTATTTTACACCCATCAAGCCCTGAATCTACTTTTTCAACTCGCTTACGTTTATGATTATGCAAGTGTTTTGCTTCAAAAAAGGTATTTTCACCAGGGATCATAAGCTCAAGCTTTTGCCCTTCTTTAATTTGACCTTTAACCGATATAGTCGCAAGCTTTGTTTCGGGATCATAGTCACGAACCTGAGCAAGCACCTGTGATGTCGCAGACTTCAATCGTGTGGTATCGTAATTCTGAGGCAGTACTTCACTTTTACCTTCAAAGAAGCCCGGGAAGAATCCACGACTATCAGTTTTTTCAATCATCTCTTTATGAGCTGGATTAAATGGACGTCCCGCAATCACATCATCTACGGCATTGCGATACGCTTTAGAAACCTGACTGAGATAATAGATTGACTTAGTTCTTCCTTCAATTTTAAAAGAACAGATTCCTGCTTCAGCAAGATCTTTAAGATGCTCAATAGCACACATATCCCGAGAGTTCATCATATAGGTACCGTGTTCATCTTCATCAATAAGCATAAATGCATCATTGGGATCATCAGTCTCTTTAATGTAAAATTCACCATCAATGGGAGTATACTCTTCTTCGCCGAGCGCATTCTTCTCATACATTGAGTATTTAAGACGACAAGCATTTGAACACATACCTTGATTACTATCTCTAAAAGTCATATAGTTCGAAAGCATACAGCGACCCGAGTAGGCCATACACACTGCACCATGCACAAAACTTTCGAGTTCAAGGTCAGGACACGCGTCTTTAATTTCTTTTATTTCTTTAATGCGAAGTTCACGACTCAAAATAACCCGTGACACTCCGATAGACTGCCAGAATTTCGCTGTTGACCAGTTAGTACAATTCGCCTGTACCGAAAGATGCACTTCTTGATCAGGGTGCTTCTCTTTTACATACGCAATCATCCCTGGGTCAGTCATTATTATTGCGTCAGGCTTATGCTCGACATACCTACTCAAATTCTCTTTAAATGAATTGATCTTAATATTATGAGGAATAATATTTGATGTTAGATAAAATTTCTTACCAAGTCCATGAGCATACTCAATTCCCTCGGCAATATCATCAATGTTTTTGAATCCATTTTCTCTTGCTCTGAGTGAGTAGCGAGGCTGACCAGCATAGACCGCATCGGCACCAAAGGCCAATGCATATTTCATTTTTTCTAAATCCCCTGCTGGGGCCAATACTTCTAAATTCGCTTCGAGTTCTGACATATCTCAATTTCCTGATTTCAAGGCAGGTGGCTATCAATGGCACGCCATGACAGTAGTTGGGGGCAAATATAGGTTTTTCACCCATCTTCTTCATTGTATCAGATAGAATGTTGTGTTTTTAGAGATCAATTTACAGAGATGGTATCGCAGATGTATAGCGTTAGATAATCTGATAGGAGCGTAATGTCGCCGTCCAGACACTAAAGACACGCGACACGATCCCAATGAGGGGAACTGCTATTATCATACCTATCACCCCAAAGAGGGAGCCACCAAAGAGAATACCCAAAATCACAACGAGGGGATGAAGACTTAAACTTTTACCGATAGTCATGGGATAAACAAAAAAATTATCGAGGAGGTTTACTATGAGGAATACAATGGGGACCGTCCACCAAGGGGAGGGAGCTGTCGGATCTATCAACAACACACAGATTGCGGGTATAGCCCCTACAACTGGGCCCAAATAAGGGATCGCGTTAGCTGCACCAGCAAACACCCCAATAACAATTGCTCCTTTTACACCTAGTATTGAAAGACCGACACTGGCAAGTACTCCGATAATAATACAATCATAAATTTGCCCCCTAATATAGCCACCTATTTGGTTATTAATTTGATGAATTATCATTAAAACCATTTCAAAATAACGGTTCGGGACAAATGACACCAGGCGCTTCTTAATGCTCCGGCCTTCGATTGAAAGCAACAATGCTATTACTGGAATAAAGATTAACGTGCCAAGGGTACTGAATACCACCGTTACATAGTGCGGAATCCCTACCTTAACAACGTCTATTTTATTCGAGAAAAATTTTTCAGCATGCTCCTCAAGGAGGGCCACCTGATTCGGTGTGCAAAAATGCAAAAGGTAAAGACGCAGTGAGTCTAATCGCATAACAAGTGTCTGTTCATAGAGGGTGTATTCCTGGCTCATCACCTCAATTTGAGTCTGTATTATAGGGGCAGCAATTGCAATACCACTATATACTAACACACCAAGAATAGTAAAAATCGAAAGAGTACCGAGAGCCCGATGTACCCCTCTTCTTTCGAGTGAAGTAACAAAGGGAGTTATCATAAAGGCCAACAAAAAGCCAAGAACAAGAGGTAAGATTAAAGTATATACTGCCATAAGTATGATAAGGACTAATACAATGGCCGATCCATAATACCCCACTCTTATAGTGGTATGCTCTGTACCCTTAACCATTACTATACGCTTCAGGTGTAGTGAGATCTAAGTTTAATTGATTCATTTTTCTTAGTCGTTCACCTAAGACTGATGCAAGATTAAGCAATACTTTTGAGCCAATGCGTGGGCTCTTTTCAATGATGTCAATAAGGTCTGGTTTAAAAAAACCCAAGAGTACAGTAGGCCCCGAACCTTTAGCTGTTGCAGAGCGAGGCGAGCCATCCACCAGTGATAACTCACCAAAGAAATCACATTTATGGAGTGAGGTATACAGCACTTCATTTTTTTTTGAATCAGTTCCTGAGATTGTTATGGCGCCGGATTGTATAATGTACATTCCATTCCCGGCCTCCCCCTCCTTAAAAACTATTTCATCAGCACGATAGGTGCGAGTATGAAGAATTTTTGCAACATAGAGTAGCTCAATCCGGTCGAGCGAACTGAAAATGGGGATGGTCTCTATTATATTAAAAACGTCTTTATTAATATTCGACGTTAACGTAATAGGTGCCCATAAATAGTTTATAAATGACATAGACATCAAAACTGTATTAAGATTTGAATGATTATATCACTTATTATTATAGAAAGCAAAAAGCCAATGTATGTGATAAAACAATGTTGCGAAGCAACGAGAAAAAGTAAGGCTCAAAAATGATGTTGCAAAGCAACGAATGAAATGCAAATTTCGCAGGAAAGTATGCAGATATGAGGCATTTATGCCGCAGGCGTAGTAACGCTACGTCAAGGCATCAATAACGAAGTAGATGCGTGCTTTCCTGCGAAATTTTTACCAGGAACGGGGACGGTATGATGTATCCCCCGTCCAAGAGATAATTTTATCCTTAAGCACAACTCTATTTTTTGGTTCCATTTTTGTATCGAGCATTTCAAAGAGTGCTTCTATTTCTGCCTTGCGAAGCAAATCAAGAACATCGCGCTCTAATACAGAGAGTTCGAGAACTTCAAGGTCACGATGTACCTTAGTCTTACGCTTATCATTCAGATAAATATGGTAACTGGTAAAGATCACCTCTTCGCCAAACCAGCACTTAACTAGTTCAGCCGCCTGATACATATCTATCAGCTCGGTATCTTCGAGAATATCGAGGATATCAATGGTGTCTCCGGCTAGTGCCTTAACACACACCTCTTCAACAACAGAGCTATCACAACCATACGAAAGTATATCTGCCTCTATCTGGGCGCGTATGGGTTCAGCAAATGTGGCCTTACTAAGTTCATGGCCTAAAGTATCTGTAAAAATCATAGTTTTCCTGGCTTTCAGAAACGTATTGCACTTTCAAGAAGTCCGACCAATTTAAAAGTGCTTACGTTTCCCGGTCTTACTTATCTCTCACAAATACAAATGTAACCTTATGTAAAGTTTTGTAAAGTGGAAGTTTACACTTTTTAAAAATTCTTTAGTCCTCAGTCTTAAGCGCTCTTTCTTGAGTAGTAAGTACCCTAATATTGGACAATATTGCAACCCCCATACAACTTGGACAAGCTACCTTACGCCACCTACCCCTTCAACGTTATTTCCCTAAAACCACATTACTTTAACATTGTTAATGATTGAAATAGTCTACTTTATGTCTAAATTAAGTCATAAACGTCGTAAATGAGTAATTCCCCAACCCAATCATGCTCCCCCTATTGTATATACTTATCACATTTTAGAACAAGGATCACCAATGCGAAAACCTATCCTCATCACCCTCGCCATTATTAACCTTCTCATGGCTATACTTCATGGAATGTTTAGTACAATGTTTAACTGGAGCGAAGAACTCACCAAAGTATCAATGGAAACTAAAGCAATTCTCGAGATTTTCAACATCATCTCCATCTGGTTATTGCTCTATTTCGCCATCATGACCTTACTCCTTATTAAGCAAAAAATCAATACACTCTTTTCTAATGCCTTTATTGTTCTGGTCTCTGGATTTTACGGCATCCGTCTCGTACTCGGGTACCCCTATTTTGGCTTTTCTATCCAAGAAATGACTGTCTGGGGGATATGTGCCTTTATTATTGGGGGATATATTATGGTTTGGCGCGGGATGGAGCGAAACCAATAGGAAGATCCGGTTTCATATTGATACTTACTACCCAAAATAATAAACTTTCTAATAAAATGATTATTCATATGCATAGATAATATACTTTTATGTATATTATCTATGCATATGAATAACCTAATAAGAGATATACAACTCATTCAACAATTCGACTCCCCTATGAACGGAGTTTTTTCGACCTATGATCTCCAACAGCTCTTCGGCATGGACAATAAGGTTCTGCTTTATAGACGCCTTAAAACTCTGTGTGAGTCTGAGGTTATTCAATCATTTTGTAGGGGTATTTTTGTAACTCCACAAGTAAACCTTCAAAAACTCACCACGAAGCTCATCCCTGAGTCATACATATCGTTAGGTTCCATTCTATCTGACAAACTAATCATTGGAACTACCCCAGGCAACAGGGTCTATTGCATCAAGCCCGGCAGGTCAAAAATCTACTCAAACGATTCATATGAAATAATTTTCTATGGTATCAACTCAGACTATTTCAACGGCTATACAAATCTTAATGGAGTTAACTATGCTTCAGCCGAAAAAGCATTTATAGATACCGCCTACCTCTATCTAAAAGGAGTTCCTTTTTATTTTGACATCTATTCAGACGTTGAGTACGACCAACTCGACCTCAGCCTCATCTCGAAAATATTGACACGTTACAGAAACCCTAAACTTATTCGCTTTGTCGAAGGCCTCCTCAATGATTAGCATCACTAATACCGACACCTTTTTCCTTTGGGTATTCGAACTCTTCTCCAAAGAATTCCCCAGTCACGCCATTCTAAAAGGGGGTATGTCTTTGCGATTATTAGGTTGCCCACGAAACACAAAGGATCTAGACTTCCTCTTTATACCATATTCCTCAAAAAAAGAAGTCGCCCCACTTATTGATAGCGTTTTAAAAAAATACCCAGAAATAGAATATGACCTCAAAGTGCACTCTACTTGCATAGTTTGCAAATTGAACTACAACAACATTCAGATTGCAGTTGATGTGACTGTTACAGAATCAATTGATACAATCCCAGTTACCACAGAAGTACTATCCTCACAATATAACCATCCAAATTTTATTATTCGAACCGTCTCCTACGAAAATGCCTTAGCAAATAAAATTGGGGCCTGGATTGAACGGCGACTCATGCGGGACATATACGACATTCATTTTTACATAAGTACTCTCAGAGTAAATCCCGATATGTTAATTCTCAACAATCGTATCTCCAACATCACATCAAGAAGAGAGAAGTCTCTTAAGTTACTCACTCTACCTGAACTCACTTCACTATTGGACAGCTTCTGCCAAGAGCTGACTCTTACCTCATTACAAATTGAGCTCAATGAATACTTCTCTGAAATGGACCTTATTGGCCTCGATATGAAGATTAAGGTTTCACTTCAGAAGTTGATTGATTATCTGGAGAGACAAATCTAAAGTCACAGTTTAGATTTGTCTCTAATATACTGCATCTCACTTCACCAAAACTCTTTGTATTACTGTAGTTTATGACCAGAATATGAGGTTTATTTCAAAATAAGGAGATTATCTTATTATTCGACGCATAATGTGCATTGAATAGCCACCAAGATACAACTTGAGAAACTTCAGCAAGCACAGGTTAAAATTGACTGTTTGGGCTTATTTATACGCATAGCTGAGAACACATGAGTTCTACAAAACCAACAACCTATTATTATATGAAGATTCTTGAGAAACCTTTGATTAAAGCACTCGAAACTTAAATATGTCTGGAGCATCCTTAGCGAAGATACAAACGACCAATAGCGCAATATCTATTTCAAATAAGTTATAGCTTATCTATGTGATAACTTTTATTATATTATAAACTATAACTTAAATATTTGTGCCCTATGCTACAAAGAAATAAATACCTCCAGTGGATTCACCAGTACAGAAATACACCATTAATAAAAGTATTAGTCGGCATGAGGCGTGTGGGCAAGAGCACCCTTATAGAACAATTTAAAGACAATCTATACGCACAAGAGCAGCTTCCAGAGGGATCAATTCTCCATATCGATATGGAACTGTTGAAAAATCGAGATATAACTAATGCCGAGGCACTCCATGACAAAGTAACTTCATATTTTACCGAACATAAAGAGAACAAAGTACTGCTTATTGATGAAGTTCAAGAAATTGCTGAGTGGGAGAAGGCAATAAATAGTTTTTTAAAAGAGGGTGAAATTGATATTTACATTACAGGCTCTAACTCTCACATGCTCTCCTCTGATCTCGCCACTTTTCTCGCAGGGCGCTATGTGTCACTAGAGGTCCTCCCACTGAGTTATCGAGAAACACTTCAACTCTACGGAAACAATCAACACACCGATACACTCTTTCAAAAATATCTGAAATTTGGCGGGCTCCCGGGCCTCTCTCATTTACCTGAAAATGAGGCAGTTCTTTTTCAGACCCTCGACGCCTATTACAGTACCATCATATTAAGAGATATCATTGAGCGTTACACCATTCGTAGCAGCGCTCTTTTAGAGAACCTCGTCTCATTCTTTTTTGATAACATTGGCAACCTTGTCACCGCCAAAAGTATTAGCAACTACCTAAAATCTCAACACATCAAATCATCTATAGAGTCAGTCCAAACATACGTCGGGTACCTTGAATCCTGTTTTGCACTTCATAAAGTCAAACGCTATGACATCAAAGGAAAACGCCACCTAGAAATAGCCGAGAAACACTATCTGAACGACCTCGGCCTGAGACATGCAACACTAGGCTATAGACCAGGTGATATCGGGCAACTGCTCGAAAATGCTATCTACCTAGAACTTCGTAGACGTGGCTATACTATTTCAATTGGCAAAATTGGAGACCTTGAGATAGATTTCATAGCAGAAAAACATAATGCAAAGATCTACATCCAAGTCAGCTACCTTCTCGCCTCTGAGGAGACACGAAAGCGAGAATTCACCCCCTTAAAAAAGACCGGTGATTCATACCCCAAATATGTAGTAACAATGGATTCTCTGACTCAAGATGAGGAGGGCATTATGCATAGGTATATTCCTGAATTTTTATTGGATGAGGGGTGGTGAAAATCATCAGCGGGATAAGTGCAGATGAAACATTTTTTACAACAGACTTAATGGCTACCTACAAAGGGGCACTTGCTGAACAATTTATTGGACAAGAAGCAATTGCTCTCAACACTCAAACTTCACCAGAGCTCTATTATTGGACCCGTCAAAAGCAGAAGAGCTCTGCTGAAATCGATTATTTATTTGAAGGCTCTCCCTTAACCCCAATTGAAGTTAAAAGCGCTAAAGCGGGAACACTTAAAAGCATGCATCAAGCTCTCATTCAGTTTGATACTATTCCCTATGGGGGCGTACTCTCGACCCGAAATATTGGGACTCTTGATGAACAAAAACTCAGGTTTTTACCGCAGTATGCTCAGCTTTCTCGATAAGATTTTATAAAATCTGTTGCTCGAATATGCCGATGATATTCCTCAATGATTTTATGGCATATGTTCTCAAATACAGAATAACCTTAAAGAATAGCACCCGCAAATCCCTGACTATTGAGTATCCCTTTTAGGCCATTGAGTATTGCTCCGGGGCATTTGGAGATTGGGTTGTGAGGTGTGGCAACCAAAAAGCCTGTATTAAACTTATGTAAAAGTCGAAATCTAGCGTATCACCCAATTGATTCATTGGGGCATTCACTGCAATAAAATGAGGGTAAATATTCACTTGTTCCCATGGTACCGTATTAAGGGATATTAATGATTTTATTGCCAAGAGTTGTTTGATGAAAGATGATGCTAAAGAGAGAAGTAGTGGGTATTATTTGAGAAGGTAAAAGAGATATTCGGTTTCTTTTTTAGTAAAATGGCTACTTTTAATTCCGATTATCCCGCAAGTAAATATCCTGTATACTCATATAGCATCGGGCTGTATAGCCTCGTAACTACAAAACTAACCATCATGAGCATATTTTAAATATGGCGATTAATAGAGTTCACCCTATTAATCGCCATACGAGCTATTCTACGATATAGAGGTTGTGCTAATCCTAATTTTAATTCGCCTAATTTATAAAAGAAGACATTCTCATATAAGCAACATAAACCCAGTTATATATGAGAATGCCACAATAATACCTGTCCCTTAAATCAAGATGGTCATTCATTAATAAAGAGACCAATTAATTACTTGGCCTCATTTTTATATAACTTGCCTGACAAAGGCCCTTGACAGCTCCAACACTAGGGTCAACCGCAATAATTAATTCCGTCCCCATAGTCATAGATGTTAATATCATAGATTTCATAAATGAATTATTTTCTGTTGGCAAAAGAACATATCCAGATACACATCCATTAATAGAAAAAGGGTCCATCTCCAATACTACTCTGCCTTTAAAGTAGGATTCATTTGCATTTTCATATGAAAAATGATTTACCAAGTTAATTTTGTGTATTGGAATTACTATATCACCAGCCATAGCATTCCCAGTAAAAACAGATCCAACCAACACAACCGCAACAATCATTTTCTTTAACATTTTCATCTTTTTCTCCTTGTTATAATTTTCTTTGAGAACCTTATTCCTAGTTCCCAATCATTTGAATACTTATTAGACGCCCCATAAAATCAATTGGGGAACTTTATTTAATAATTTTTCTTTTTTTAATTCAATAGTAGCGGCGTAATGATTGTAGGAATAATATTATGCACTTCAGGCATACCCGGCATCATCTCAATCGCCTTAATAAACACACTCCCATAACTCTCCGGTCCCTTTAACCCAAATCGATCACCGTGTGGCACCGAGTGAATCGCCTGACCAAGCACCGATGCATCACGCATCGTAACTCTTCCACTTGCATCAGTAACCGGATAGAGAGCCTCTCCATTAATATAAATGGTTTTAAAAGGATCTCGCGCCGGGTCAAAAACACCTTCACCCTTTTGACTAAAGAGGTCTACCATACCATCACTATTTGGGAACCAATCCTCATCAAGCGCGTCGATTACATGTATTTCAGCTTGATCCAAAGCGCCACTACTAATCGTACTATTACATTTTTCAAATTAAAGTCACTCCTTATCTCTCCCGAGCATACTATTACGCGCCATACAGCACCAGAAACCGCTACAAAATTGAATTCACAATTAAATAAAATTTTAAAAGAATCTCTCAACTAAGCCATGAATGATAGAAATGCACGCACTACTCGTCTGTGCTGGTTTTAATAGGCATCTTTCGATTGTAGTGATTTTACGTTGAGTCTTGAAAACTAAACCTTACTACTACAACGCTTCAAAATCATTTTAACTGTGGTTATTTTAACATGTACATAGTTAACGATTATGAGTATTTACTATGGACAACATATTTTTACTATGCCTAGAAACGAAAATACTTCCAAATGTGGGCGACCCATCGGAACAGACTCCACTACCTTTACACGGTATATAAGCCTCCTTAAACAATTGAACTATACAAATTCAGACAGTAATTGTTTTTGCCAAACAACCCAAAAGCAAGGGATCGAATACATCGAAGATAATTCCTGCGACATCTCCGCATTCAAACTAAAATGAAATAGCAAACGCTCACCAAGGTTTTCTCAAATATTCACGGGCGCCCTCTAAAAAGAGCGTCATATTGTTACCCCAGATAATTATTTTGAGCTTCTTCTTTAGAAGATATTTATTCTTAGACTTGAAAACTAAATTGGGGTAACCTTGTTCAGAAGCCTACCTGATTTTGCTCAACTTACTCTCAAGGGCGTACTTGCATTTTAACCACCTAACATATATAAATGCTCTTTCATGGAAATATTTTTCATTAATTATTTTACCATGAAACAGACAAACATACAGATTCATGGTAAAAAAGAGTGCCGACAAACAAAGTCTCGGCACTCTCTATTAGCATTGTCTGCTGATATATATTTTGCGGTACATTGATGGGTACCTCGGTCTAGTTTTAGTTTAGCAGGAGGGGGACTATTATTGTTGGAACAATATTATATTCCATTTTTAAATCATCCAAATAATAGTCTGCACCACTAAGAGCTGTCCCTACGATTTCAACGGTAGTATTTCCAAACAATTCAATTTCTACACCTTCATAGACAGTTGAATATGTTCTTTCCGTTTCTATTCCGTCAATGAGCACTTTAATATGCGGCCCAGTATACCCTTGAACCTTCCATTTTAGAGATACTTTCGATACGCCAGCAACATCGATTGATAGTAAAGGAACGTCTATTCCTTGTAGCATGCATTTTACTGCCTCGCCTTCTACAGCAGTTGTTTCATAAATAGATCGACAATGCAGGTCATTAATATCTATTCTAGTTAAACTACTAATATCCAGCGACTTAACATATGATGGTTCGTCCCATGTTGACGGAATATCACCATACCCAATATAATCAGCAACGTAGTTACCCGCATAATTTGGACCCAGCAAATTTGACCATGCAGATGAGTTACCATGAGGAATTCGAGAATAGCTTTTACTACCATAATTCAACGTAGCGAACTCTGCTCCTTCTATTTTTATTCGACGATATGCATTACTCGCCTCAGTAAAAAGACCTACACCATGTTGACTATTTAAACTAGACACCATATCACTTTGTGTAGCCCAAGCACCATCAGTATTATATTTTTTCTCAACGGCATTTAAATCACCATATGCGTCGCCTGGATAATCATACGCATCTATGGCAAATGCAAGTTCCGCAAATAAGCATTTATCTGGATCATCCAAGTCTTCACGCCCTCCAACTAAACACTTGTCCCAAGGATAAGCCGCATAATCCATACCCTCCAAGTCAAGAAGCAAATCTCTACCTACACCGGCATGGACACTACCAAAAGTCGTAAATGCGATTTCTTTTCCATCACGAGGTCTAACAGGATGTCCACCAAGTGCAGTCATAAAGGAACCTCCAACACGCCACTGATCTGATTCAGAAATAATTCTAGTAATCGCAGACTCACCATCTTCATCAAGAAACCCTGCCCCAAAAATATTCATAAAACTATTAACCCATCCCACTTGATTAGCTGATGATAACACAGCTTCAGAAATGGTGTTAATAAAATAATGAGTTTTAGACAAATCACCACCCTCTACTCCAGCCCACTCTGACCCCAAGTGAGGTGTATTCAAAGTCACTATATGATTAATGTGATTCACTGGGTTTTTTAAGGTTACATCAGTAAAATTTTTCACAAGATACCTACTTACAATACCACCCTGACTATGGGCAATGAGGTCAACCTTTCTCTCTGCGTTCGTCTCCCAATCTGGATAATATTCGGCAAGTATTTCCTTTAATCGCTGATGCAATGCCGCTGCCTGATCTGGTATTAAGTCATCCTTATGTGGAGTAGTAAAAAACTCCATTCCATTATTATTTATTTCATCAAATGTGTCATATTGAGCATTATACAGATCTGCTACTGATTGTGCAATCACCTTACCAACATTACCACTATTTCTAACATACCCTACATCATTAGGGTCTACTGTCCCTCCACCAATATCCCTCATATCTGAGGTTATCCCATGAACAAAAACAATAGGGTTCTTTACACATCCCGAGCTTTTACTCAGTTTATTATAGTCTGAGTGGCCACTAGAACACCAGTGATCAGCAAAAACTGCACTCCCTAAAAGCATTTGCCCATATATGATTGTCTTTAATATCTTTTTCATTCTCATCCTTAGTTTATGTTTACTGTAATAACAATGGAGTTATTATCGTTGGTACTATTGACCGGTTAATTACTTTAAAATTTCGAATTTGTATCTCACTAAAACCCTTTATGAGTCCACCACTCAAGGAGAGTTCAACATCTCCACTAGGCACATCAAAAACAACGGTTGTCCAGCCTCCTCCCATAATGGTTTCTTTCACCACACCATTTAAAGCATACTCAAAAATGGAATAGTCACTGCGCACTTCAAATTCAACTCGCTGTACATTCGTTAGTGTCGCCTTTATCCAATGCTTTTTAAAAAACTCTACACTAGAATATGAATACATATCTGATGGAAAACGTGCGACAAGAGAAGACTTATCTTCATGCATTCTCCATATCGGTGAGTCCCAATACCCTTCAGCTATTGAATATTCCCAGGCATAAGAAAGCCCTAGACTAATATTAATATCACCATTTATTTTTTCTGACAACTGACCATCAAACACTCCCTTCAGGACAGGAGAATACTCTAACATGCTTCTAATGGTCACACCTTGATTATATCCAAGTCGATCACATAAGCCTAAGGTATGAATCCCAACTATGTCACCAAATTCATCAAGAACACCACTTCCCGAACTTCCTTTTTGTGTATCAATAGAAGAATATTTTATCCAGCTATCTTCGATCTCGGTAATCAATCCTGAATGAATTTTCTTGAGTTCTCCTTCTGGATGTTGAATTACCGTAACCCTTTCATCAACCGCCATGATTTTAGGCTTTATTCTGGCATACCCAAAATCAATACCTGGTTTTTTCTCTAATCTTAAAATTGCGTAGTCCATACTAGAGTCACGAAGCTTAACTTTTTCTACAAGCTCAACGACATTATATATTACTTCTTCTCGCTTCTGTCCCGTTTCAGAATCTAACTGCCAATTGAAGTTTACATGTCCCCATAATACCATTTGTTCTGGCGTATACCTCGTTCCGTCTTCATTTAATGGCCACTTATAGCTTTGTGTAAAACAATGACCTGCAGTTAAAAACAAATCTTCACTGATCAGTGTCCCACTACAGATTCTTTTACCACGATAAGCCACCTTCTGAATATCAAAACGGTATTGAAACACTCCAACTGGGCCTTGGTGATAATTGACAAACTCCTCTGACACTCCAAGTGATCCATCATAGTATTCCACATCTTGAAAATCGAATTCTTCATCGCAAGCTGTACTTACTACTTCTTGTGCGAATACACTCAAACACAAAGACATAATTATTATTATTATTGCTTTCATTTTTTACCTGATATATTTCTTATTAGATTAGACGAGTCAGTCTTTGGTTTTGTGAATTTTTATTTCTGAATAGGACTTAATAAATTTTGCCTATAAAAAAATAGCGAAACTCTAGCCGTTTCGAGTTAAGCAAGCATCTCACTTACACTCATAAACCATCACTCTTGTAAGAGCATAGTTATTACTCTACTAAATAAAAAAAGCTGTACTTGATTTACAAGTACAGCTTTTTGATTACGATGACGCAATTACAATATTACAGATTAATTATTTAGCAGTATTTATTGAGCCCACCAATCACCAACCATGATCATATCTACATACCCATAAGGACCACTACACTCTGTATTTGAAGTAGCAACAATTCTAATTGACTCCTTGTTTTTATATGCGACCATTATAAGGCCCAAAAAGCTTGACATATTATTTTCACGTATCACCCATATATCTTTGTTTGTGCAAGGAGAATTTGGATGAGGCAATTCAGTTCTAAAAGCAAGTGTATTAAGAGGTGACGTATGGTAAGACTTGACCTTACCCACATTCGCCCAATTTGCCATTGCATTCCCTGCAAAAACAGATCCAACCAACACCATCGCCACAACTAATTTCTTTAACATTTTCATAATTTATCCTTTTTAGGTTTTCATTTACTTAATACTAATTAGACGCCCCAATAAATACTTTGGGGAACAATTTTTAATCTTTTTTTAATTTAATAATAACGGTGTAATTATTGTCGGCACAATATAAGACAAATCCTTCAACTCATTGAGTTCCTTATAAGCCTGAAGAAACACTGGACCATAATAGACACCATTTGGAAATATGAGCATTGGCATATGTGGAATTGTTGGCATACCTGTTAAATCATTCAAATTCATTATTTTAAAAGGGTCTGCCCCCTCTGTAAACACCCCCCTACCTTCTTGACTTTCTAACTCCACAATGAAGTCACCTTTATCAGCCCAGTTTTCATTCAGCCCTTTCAAGTAGTTGTCCCACAAATAATCAATTGCAATATCAGCCGCTTCATTACACACATATTGAGCTGCGTCATTTCGCGTATACCAATCAAACTCGCCTTCTTTAAAGCTATGACCTGCAGTTAATACAGCATCAAGACCCAATTCATAGCCATCTACAAATACATCACCTATATCTCCGCCAACATTCTCTGTTTCACACACTAACTTGCTTCCATATTCCCAAAGTTTCCACGTCCACTCCCAATGACACGATTCCTCATGAAGTTCCCCTGCATCGACATTAACTCCATCACATTCTTCACTAGCTTTTTCAACAGCATTTAACAAATACTCACCCATGGAATTTGCAGAACTCGTCAAAGCAACCATAGGAATTTTTTTATTACTAAAAGGCAACCGTGGGTAACCCTCAGCCTTAAGGTCAGCGATCAATCCCGAATTTTGAGATAAGTCTTGTGTCCCATAAATAAAAGCTCCTAAAGCCTCATGAACACTTTTAAAACCTTTCAATCGCTCATGAGAGTGTGTTTGTATAGCAAATTTTCTCACGGCCTGGACATCTGAATTATTGGAATTTTCCGTAGCCAGCGCAGAGCCTGTATGAGGAGTATTAAGGGTAATTATTCCGTGAACATGATTCAAAGGGTTTTCTGGAGACACAGTATTATACCGTCTCAATGCATTTCTAATAACCAATCCACCCTGTGAATGTGCAATGATGTCAATAGTTTTATCCATATCACTCTTCCAGCTCTCACCATAGTATTGCGTTAATACCTCACTCATTCTATTTGCTAAAAGCTCTGTCTGATCTCCTCCCCCTGTTTCAATGGGCTGAAACTTATGAGCCGCTTCATACAACTCCAATCCGTTATGATCAAAAAATGTTTCTTGACCCAATTCTGTTTCTAGAGTAAGGGGTATATGTGCCCCATAAGCCTCTGCAAGCTGACTCATCACAAATGACTTTTTATTGTACCCCCGCCACGAACCACCATCCGTTGCAAGACCATGTACAAATAAAACAGGTCGTTCTAGACAACCTGCATGTACTCCAATTTTTTGATAATTAGAATCTCCCACATTACAATTAACCATTGAAGGGTGTGATAATGCATTCCATTGATTAATTGCTCTACTGAGTGCTTTTGCAGCAGTTGCCTGAGCCCAACCATCAATACCAATTTCAGGGCACTGGGCATGAAAATTCGTTACATCTGAACAAGTAGTCTCCTCACCCCACCTTCCATACTGATCTTGATAGTCATATGTTGTTTTGCAAACATTCTTAACTATTGTAACATATGATGGATTAGGGCACCCTTCCCAACTCTCTGCAAACAAGCTCGATATAGGTATTATAAATAGTACTGCTAATTTCTTCAGCATTAACCTCTCCTTATTAATTGTATAAAAACTTATAACAACGCAAAATTAAAAAAAAAAGCTACAAATTAAATCTTTGTAGCTTTTTCTCTAGAGTTCAAATGACGGCATTTAGTTATTTGATTGCATTGTTAGTTTAACAGTAGCGGTGTAATGATAGTTGGAACAATATTATATCGAAAATTAATGTTATCGACAATTCCTTTAGTTACCCCTACAAACGGAGACGACTCAAACCTAAACTCTACCTCATTTACCCCTCCGTTCAATCTAACAGATTCAGTTCGTAAATAGTTCGGAGCCTCCATTACTCGAGTACCATTTATATATAAATATATATCAGAGTATCTTCCTGTATTTTCCCACGTAAACTCAATCTCACTTACACCTACTACAGTGAATGACATCCTCTTTTCAATCCCAAATACACTATAGCATTCAAGACCATTACTCCCCATTAATCCATTAACACTATATTTCGGCTTACATCCATTCGAAACGTCTAATTGAATATTTTCAGGCAGCTCTAATACTTCATGATATTTTTTACGTGCTGGATTCACTAGAGCTGCAAAAACATCTGCACCATGGAGCTCCGGCCCATCAACTACAATGCCATAATCCTCGAGTACATCAACGCCCATACTCGTACCATGAATTACGCCAAATTCATTTGTCAATTCTATCGCTTGGAATTTTGAATTCACTGGAGAGAACAACCCTTCAAGTTTTTGAGAAAAGACATCTACCACTCCATCACTATTTGCCATCCAATCTTCATCAATAAAGTCTATGGTTGGTTGAATTGATGCTTTCAGTTCATTTAACAATTCACGAGCCTCTTCTCCTGCTCCAAAATCGTCTGCTCGAGCATCAACATCTTCACTCAAATTATAAAAAACATTATCTATTATTCCTGTCATATTACCTGCACCGGCTCTACTATAAAAAGCGGTGAATGGAATATCTGAACCATCATATGGGCGCTTTGGAAAACCTGCCGCATTCAACTCATCATAAATAGGACTTTCAAACCCAAATAATCCTCTTGTTTCAAACACTTTTTCTTGAAGAGATTCACCTGCATCTTCGATACTAAAATCATATTTAAAATCAGTGTCTGAGAATTGAACCTCATATTCATCAAATAGAACATCGTTTTTATTATCAATAGATAGCGTAAAGCCTCCAGTGGTACCACCACAGAACGGAATATAATCAGCACACAGGTCTACCTCACCATACTTAGTATTTGCATGTATATTTATGCTTTTAGTTCCGAAAATTAGACCTTGCATCTCTTTAGCACTCTCATACACAGGATTCTCTGAAACAATTGATGTCCCCAAGTGCGGTGAATTAAGAGTGATAATTGAATTAATATGATTTACCACATTCGATAACGATCTATCATTTTGATTATCTAAAATCATTTTACGAATTGCTACCCCACCCTGACTATGGCATATAATATCAATCTTCGTGTCATATCGGTTTCTCCAATCAGCGTAACTTCCGTAGATAGAGTACTCATTAAGAATATTTTCTATTTTTTCTTTTAATGCCGTCGCAAACATCTCATGAGTCTGAGACTGACCTTGTCCATCATAAAACTCAATTCCGTTTTGATTGAGTGCAGTGTAATTCGAAACATCCATACCATACTGCATAGATACATAAAATGGGATACCATCACTTTTTAAAGAACTCACCGTCCCTTCTGAGCCTTCCAATCTCCAAAAACTCATTGCATCAGAATTACCGTGAACAAAAAGTAAAACTCTTGGAAGGCTTCCAGAATAAGGGGTTCCAACATTTGCAAAAGTACCAGTAAAAGCAAATGCTATTAAAAAAAAGCAAAATATTTTTGTTTTCATATTATCTCCGTTGTTATTTTTATTTTGTACTTATTAGACGGAGTGAAACACTTAAATGGGAATCATTTTAAAAATAAAATCAAATTTTACATAATATTTTGGATATAAATGATTAAAACTGAACACCCAGTCCGATTCTAGGACCACCTTGATAGTGTAATTTAAAGCGCCCATTCTCTTGTTTAAAAAAAGAGCTTGATATTTGATAACCAAAAGAAATCCAACTACCATAGGGTAAATAACATTCTAATTCAACCGGCACCCCCAACGAAAAAATATTTCCTTGAGTGTGTGTTATTGGATCGACTCTCTCTGGATTTACTTCTAAATAACGTTTATCGATAACTTCTTCCCATAAATGAACTAGCCCAAAGGCTGCCCCTACCTGTAACTGTGTATAATTAGAAGTCCATACGGGTGTTAGGCTTTCTAGCCTGAGAGACAAAAACAATCGATCTACAGCAAAATATCGTCCATCAACATCATCCTCAGCATAACCTAAAGTTACTCTGTTCTTCAAATGAATTGCTCGATATATTAATGAGAGATAGTAGTTCATAAAAGTAGGTAATGGTCCAAACTCTACTCCATTGACATTTGTTGGGTCACTCCCCCCTACAGAAAATTCAACACCTAAAGGGTCAAGTATGAAACCATGACCACCCTTGGTATAGATCACTGACTTAGGCTGTCGTTTAAACTGTTTGGGAGATATCTCCTGGGATTTTGCCCAAGTCAAATCAACCCGCATCGCTTTAAAATGCCCCTCCCCCTCGAATGAAGCAACATAATTCCCCACAGGAACTTTATAGCGAACACTTTTTTTCCCAGATAGGTTAAGCCTACTATAAAGTTCCATCGTTTGACTATTATAGATATTGACGGGTACCGAAGGAAAGTCCTTAAATACAATTTCTCCATTACCCTTTTTAAGCTCAGTCAAAACGATATCCGTCTCACCTACGAGATCAAAATCAAAGCCAGGGCTCTGTTGTATAGCCTGACGCACCATGTTGTCAGACTGAGTACTGAGCCTTGCATAATAAAACGCCTCCCACAAACCAATCTCACTATCTGAATTAAAATCTGCAAGCCCATGAAGTCCGTTCAATAGGTGATGAGTAAATACTGCACCTTTATACTCCTCAGATTCAAGTGAGAACTCATCAGCTCCACTTGATGTAATAATCACAGTCCCTTTATTTTTCAAAGTATCAACAGCAACTACATTATCTTCACGTATAAAGGTACCACCCTTTTTCCTGAGGAGCTTGCCCGACTCACAGGCATCAACAATGATAATTTTCACATCAGACTGAACTGACTCAATAGTAGAGAGGAGCGTGGTACGATCAAATTTTTTGCCATCAATATGAAGGGCATCCGAACTGCCATGACCCGAATAATAAAAAACCAACATACTCTGCTTATTACTCTTATGGAGCTCAGCGATTCGTCCTTGAATTTGATTAAGTGACGAGGTAATTTTCTCTAGCGAAGGATTTTCTAGAAGATAGACTCTGTCTGCATCAAAATTCTTAGAATCTCTAAATACCGCAGCCATTTCACGAGCATCACGCGTTGCATAACTCAAATCACGCTCATTGAACAGACCGTTATTGTTACCAATAAAGAGCCCGATACGCTCAACCGAAGACCACGATACGGTTACTAAAGAGAGTGATAGTAAGAAAACAATCAGTAGCTTCTGTATCACGTCACCCTCTATTGACTAATAAATTGAATAAGCTGATACTGTTTCACATCGATATCATCAAATTGCTCAGTTTGAGCAAGGCTACGCTTCGCTGTTTTAAGATCAAATGATTGTGCTGAGGTGACAATCCAAACAAGTTCAGTTTGAAAATCATCATTAAGCGTTACCGACCCATTAAACATCTTCTCTTTAATTGAAAAGGATACTTTTACAGCTTGTTCACCTTCTATCACATACGGCTCAATAGATTTTGAATCATCCTGATAGAGCACCATAAAATAGAAATCCTCTACAGCACGATAGGTAAAACCAATCACATCATCTTTTGAAACCGTAATAGGTTGAGTGGCATTAACTGCAGCCTTATTTAAGGTCAGAGCGATAGATTCTTGCCCCTTTGCCACAACAATCTTTACCCCGTCAGGGCCATTTTGCAGAGTGACAACACCTACAACGACCGCAACAACCACACAGGTCGCAACAATTCCTTGAACCTGTGGCTGTAACAACCTACTTAACCCTTGTGCGAGCCCAGATAAAAACGACGAACTCTCACTTTGCTTAATCGGAGTTTCTACTCTCACAGACTCTTGTTCAACATACGCAGCAATATCTGCAAAAGGAATAGGATTTGAAATGGACGACCACTCATCGAGCTCAGTATTAAATTGCGAGTACTCTTTCTTATATTCATCAATAGCAGTAAGAAGTGCCTCTTCTGCCTCACCAGCAATATATTGCTCTATCTCTCTATAAGTAAAAGGACGCCCGGGGAGTTTATCAAAATCATTGTACATAATTATAGCCTCTATAGACGGGAAAACATATTGATTAGACGTCCAACAAACCCATTTGGGGATGAAATGGTGAAATAAAGCATCGAAACTGATAATGCAGACAACACCAGCACTGCATTAAATACAACATCTCTATGATCACTGATACTTTTTTGGAAATTTTTAATTTTTTTAGACACTGATGAGCGGTCTTGTTTGAGTTGATCGGCAATCTCCTGATGAGACAACCCTTCTACAAAAGAAAGAACAACAACCTCTTTCAATTCACCACTCAAAGATTTAAATATTTTCTCAAGAGTCATTTTAGCATCAGCCTGTTTACTCGTCATAAAACGAGGATCTTCAAATATATCTTCGAGATAATCAACAGAGTCCTCTCGATTTCTTTGACACTTTCGATAATAATCAATACAGTGATTAACCGCAATCTTATGTAGCCAAGTGCCTGGTTGACTTTGTGAATTAAAAGCATCTATATTTTTATAGGCTTTTAAGAAGATCTCTTGTACGAGATCTTGTACCGTCTCTACCTCACGAGTGTAGCGCAAACAGACGCGATACACCAAATTGGAATATTGGTTATATACTGATTCAAATGAGGTATCCAGCATTCTCTCCTACTGCATATGGGTATTTTGAAGAACTACAAATGTAGCTGAAATAGTGACATTTTGATAACTACTACTGCATAATTTACATTCAAAAGGAATTCATGTAATTTCCATGTAAACTTCTTTAGGAAATCCTAATATAACCCAAATATAGCCTTACTGATTTCAACAAGAATTAATATTTTTACACACTTCTTTGAGAGAGAACCCCATGTATCAAATACTAATTACTTTGTTGTTCTGTATATTTTCATTCACATCATGTGATGGTAAAATCAGCAATCCCAACTCTGACAACATAAAACCAATTTTAGATGTTAATGGCTATTCATCTATTCAAAGTGGAAGATTTACAAAACTTGCCAATATTCAAAATCCCAAAATCGCACTTGTATGGCAAGAAATGGATGGAGCAAAAATCAGTCGCTACCCCATCGAAATCATATCAAATGTCTCTCCTGCCGCACCATTTTCATTTTCAAGTAAGCTTCTAGAAAATCCTCCACTTTACATGAATGACTATCACAATATTTTTGTGGGAAATTTTTACCTCTATTCAGACAACAATAAAAATCAAACTTTAGACATGTTAGTACATCCAGACTATGAACCATATATTGATTCATTATCAAAACTAAAACAAGACTTCATTCATGAGAAACAAAAACTATTAGAATTATCTAACATAAATAAGCCAACACCAAGTGGCGAACGTTATTATATAACCAATGAAAGCAAACTATTATTTCATACTGAAACCGGCATTGATTCTTCTTGGTTTAAATCACCTCTTTTCAAAGGCATCGAGCCTGGAAAAATTTCACATCGTCGACAGCAATTACTTCAATGCTTGAACAAATGGGAATCATTCCTTGGCTCACGAGCAAATATGGTAAGCGTCCAAACAGATACACTTCATCATAAACAACACAA
Organism: Fibrobacterales bacterium; assembly: GCA_051532035.1. Classification (GTDB taxonomy): domain Bacteria; phylum Fibrobacterota; class Fibrobacteria; order Fibrobacterales; family JAOPTW01; genus JAOPTW01. Next base: position 127,979 of record JAOPTW010000016.1, read on the forward strand.
TTTACAACTTACTCAAAAATATTTAAGAAAATTATTTGCTAAACCAGATAATGATAGCTTATTTCAATCCCAATTAAAAACCACAACCAAAGCTGCACTCGACTATTATTCACTTATAATTTGGGTTCGAAATTCTCGCATTAGCACCCAAAAAAATGAGTACATATACACTCCTGCATATTCCAATGATTGGATTGCCGGAATGTCAATATGGAATTATGTTTTCTATTTATATGATGAAAACGATTTAAATGAAATCATTAGTATAAATCAATATGTAACTTCAATAGGGAAAACACTTATTTCAAACCCTCAAGACCTTTCAATCGGTTACAATGTTCTTGAATGTAATATTGAGTATAACTGCAAAATACTTTCGTCTCTAGACTCTGTAAAAATTGAATTGGGAGATGAAGCCTGCTACATAGAAGGTTGCCAACGTGACCTTGAAGTTCTTTCTAGTAGAACCAAAATACAATTACCTGATTCTCTCCTGCAAATGTATCAAGGTCATTATAAAACACCTGATTCAACTAATCAATTACATGTGACATTTTCACATGGCTCACTCTGGGTAAAAAACAATCAAAACAATGTTTTTAAGATAAGCGCAGCAACGAAGACCATATTTTTCAACAGTATTTATAATACTGAAATTGAATTTGTAATTGACTCAACCTCAAATAGCCTCATCTCACATAATAACAATTCTTTCATTCAAATGCAGAAGTTTACGAGCCCATTTGATTCATTAAACATAGACAGCATTATTTCATCCATCCTCTTTCCTAAAACAGTAGAAATTAAGCCTCTTACCCTAGAACAATACAGTGGCCTATATGTGCTATCTAAAACATCAAATCTTACCATTGTTCCAGACAATGATCATCTTATAGTATCATTTCCTGGAATAGGTTTTTACAAGATGTATCCAATCTCTCAAGATACATTTGTACACAAGGAAAGCTTATTACAAATAGTTTTTCACAAGAATGAAAAAGGGACTATTACAGAACTAAGCTATGAATCCAGTCACCAAAATTTTATTGCACCAGCGTATGAGTATAGCCCAAGAAATGCATCATATTTCAATTATGATTTAAATCAATTCACACCTATTGTAACATCTGGCCATGGTTCCCAATTAATTGTAAGCGACATTTTAGAAGATTCATATAATTGCTTAACTGACTTAGCTGCCATTTCATCAAAAGATAATGGCCTAAGTAGTCTTACCCCATATACCCCAAGCTACTATTATTTTGGTCAACAACTCAACCCCCTGATTTTTGAAATATCCGATTCACTTTCCCAAATAAACCTATCTATTCACGCCTGCCCCAACCAAGCAACAGACAGCACACAACTTCGATTATCTATTACAGGCGGAAACTCTATTGGTTCACTAAATACGTTTATTCAAGACCCACATACCGTTACATTTCACAAAGAAGGAACTACCATTTCCATTAACCCGATCCAAATTCCTAAAAAGCTACCTTACTTTATACAAGTCATCTTTTCCCCATTATACAGTACTGAAGCAGAAATTGTAATTGACTCCTACCAAGTTCAAGGTTATTAGCTTGATTTAATTAAACAAGCTCCCTCGCCTAATAACAAACAGACACCCCTATTCCCCCACCATGGATCACCTCATTTCCCGCAGAAAAGTTCCGATATTCGGCTTTAACTGCAAAGTGCCCCCTGCGAACATACAACCCTACACTCTGATCATAAGTGCTCTGTACCCCAAAGCTATGCAAAATAGGCCGATAAAATGCCACAACATTTTCAGAGAGCGCCAAATGAATAGGGAAAGTACCATGCCCTCCTGCTGTATTATTATTACCGACCAATTCCGAGTATCCACCGCCAAGCCCCACTGTAAAGCGCGACCCTAAAGACATTCGATAGATAAACGAAGTTGCATGTAAAGTCATGTGGTCATCGAATGCTGGCTCATAGAAGTAGCTGTTAGTATATTGCATAGCCACAGGCCCATACCCGACTTCCGCCCGAACACTACTTCCGTACATTCTTTTTTTGAATAATAACCCACTGACTTCGAACTGAAAATTTGGAAGGAGTAATTCTCCTTTTTCTCTCGTTTTAACACGCTCAAATTCCCAACCCTCCACGTCGGTGTCCACCCCCTCCCGATCAAGACTCATTGCCCCAGGGAGTATAACAATCAATTTAAAAAGCTCACCAAATACCGCCCCGAAAACTTCACCGAGAACACTTCCATCGTCCGAATCACTCTCATAAGGTGATTCACGACCCTCATCTCCCCTTCCTCGCTTATCCGTCGCTTCAGTTTCGAATGCATCCAAGCTCCCTGCAGAACCAGCCCCAACCATGCAACACACAACTAAAACCAAAATACTCTGTATAGATCTCATTATATACCTACCCTATATTATCTCCTTATATAACGACACGCCAACACCTCAAGTAACCTCTAGCAAAACAAAGCACAATACTTTACCAAATCGTGACAAAACAGCTCAATAAACACTCATTCCCAACAAATGAGAGCGCTTTCCCATACAAATCAACACTTTCGGCCCTTCCTCACTTGACTCTCTACCTCGCAAAATCAATATTTAAGGTATAGACACTTGGAGACCACACAATGACTAAAAAATCATCTGTTATTTTATTGAGCACATCCCTATTACTCATCGCCTGCTCTGGCTTTTTAAACGATGATGATTCAAGTACCCCTGATACAAAAGTTGAAGCGAAGGCTGCATTTGAACAACAAGACTATCCTACTGCGATTCAGCAATATAACAATGCGTACACCGTTGATTCAACTGACAAAGAAGCATACATAGGCCTTATAGAGTCATACGTAGAACAAGTAAACCCCGACTCTCTTATTGATACTCTGAGCTCAATGTTAACACAAGAAACACCTAACCCTGTTCAGGCCGTCGCACTGTATTACCAAATAAAAGGCTCTGGACTTTTTGACTCTCTTGCAACACTCGAGGGACTCACGACAAACTCACCAGCCTTTGACTCTCTCACCGTTGAAGAACGCGCCAACATTGAAGCCATCCGAATAGCTGCAGCATCAGCTGGCGCGGCAGACCAAATCATCACTGAGGTTATGAATAACGATGAACTCATGAGCAAAGTACTCAGCGGTAATATTGACGAAACGTTTATTTTTGAACTCATCGATAGCCAAGACACATCTCTTGTTGAATCATTCATGGAGCTATTCCAAGACTCCACTCTTTCAATACCTGGAATACCCGAGCTCACTGCCCCATAACAAGCACAATGTAAGCTTTATATCTCCATCATCGATTAGGTATATCGAACCCATACAGGAATAAGTACATACAAAACAGGGCTGCCACATTGCGACAGCCCCATTTTGTTAGGAGATATATGAAAAATTTTCTCGAAACCCCTCTCTTTCCCCCTAAAGGATACAATACACAACAGAGAAAGAGAGGAAGTTTATCATCAAGAGTACAAACTCAGGATGGCTTGAACAAAGGGCCTGCCAGGGCTCCCTCTATTCATGCACACCCTTCAGAGTTTAAGGGCTATTGACACCCTATAGGACAACCCTACGCTACCCCAAGGAGTAATTCACGCTCAATTCCCATCTCACGAAGATGAGAGAGAGCCGAGTCTTTAATTTGACGTACACGTTCTTTACTCAGACCAATCATTGAACCAATGTCTTTCAGATTCAAATTATCTTGTTCGTTAATACCAAAGTAAAGAGAGATTACCGTACGTTCTTTTTCATTTAATTTCTTAATAAACTGATCCATATAGGTGCGCTGTGAATTTTCCATAGCGTCCTCTTCCGGAGTTGCATCCAAACTACGAGAAATATCCATTAACGAACTGCCATCTTCAGTAATAGGCGTATCAAGTGATGCATGCCACTGACCCATACTTAATACTTGTGCTGCTCTTTCACCTTTATAGGTATGGTCGGGAACCATGTCTTCAGTATCAATTACCATATGACCACCGATCACCTGTTTCATTTTACGAGCATTCTTGCTAATTCTTTTATAAGCAAGCTCTTTCTCTGCAGAAATACGCACCATCCGTGATTTCTCGCTCAGCGCTCTCAGCATTGATTGACGAATCCACCAGACTGCATACGAGATAAATTTCACATTTCTCCCGAGGTCAAACCGACCAGCAGATTCTATAAGTCCGATATTACCTTCATTAATCAACTCCACAATCGACATACCCTGATTACGGTATACCATTGCAACATTTACTACAAATCTCAAGTTAGACAGAACTAATTTGCGTTCTGCACGTTTATCACCAGCAAGCGTTTTTTTAATTAGAATAGTTTCCTCGTCACGCTCTAACAGAGGGAATTTACGAATATCGTTCAAGTATTGATTTAAAAGCTGGTCATCATTTAAAAATTTCTTGGCCATGGTATGGCTCCTTTAATCATCATTACATAAGGTAAGATACCAATAAACCCAAAGGCGATTGTCACAGGGAGGTCATACAAATGTTAAAGATTGGTGTGATTTGTGCAAAATGAGACTATTTCACGTATATGACCTAAAATACAAGGTTTTTCAAGGGCAGGCCACCAATTAGAAGACTTTTTGTCACTCCAAATATTTTTTTTGTGATCTTGTTGTGACATTTCTCTACCAAATTGAAAAATGAGCCCGAAATGGTTACATTTCCACAGCCTCCGCTGTTCATTTCTACCACACCACTGGTAATACGACGGAGCAACTGTACTGTAAAAACGAACCCTGCACAGGAAGACTATGAACTACATCGCACTAATTGCAACCGAACTTAATATCAGCGAAAAACAGGTTGGCATCGCCACCTCACTCTTTGCCGAAGGCGCCACTGTACCCTTTATTGCACGGTACCGAAAAGACATGACTGGATCACTTGACGAGACCCAACTCAGAGACATTCAACATAAAAGTGAATACTATAAAGAGCTCGACGAACGCAAAGTAACTATTATCAAGAGCATTGAAGAACAAGGGAAAATGACTCCCGCTCTTAAAAAACAAATTGAAGCATGTATGGAAAAAGTTCGCCTCGAAGATATTTATCTTCCATACAAACCTAAAAGAAGAACTCGTGCCACTATTGCGAAAGACCTTGGTCTTGAACCACTTGCACGTATCATTGAAACGCAAGATACTACAGGTACTGACGACATTGAAGTCATTGCACGCATCTACTTAAGCGAAGAGAAAGGATTAACCGATCCTAAAAAAGCAATCGCGGGTGCACTTGATATTCTTGCAGAAGAAGTTGCTGAAAATGCTGAGTACCGTCAATACCTTCGTCAACATGGCGAAGAGAAAGGACAACTCACTTCTGAAGTACGAAAAGAGTTTAAAGACAAGAAAACAAAATTTGATAGCTACTATGAATTTGCAGAATCAATGGCAAAAATGCCTTCGCACCGTGTACTTGCAGTACGCCGTGGCGAAAAAGAAAAGGTACTCAAAGTAGGCATTCAAGTTGATGATGAACTTATGATCAGCTACCTTAAAGGTAAAGTGGTAACTGGTAACAGCCCATGGAAAAAACATCTCGAATCAATGACCGAAGATTCATATAACCGCCTCATGAAAACATCTATGGAAACCGAGCTTCGCCTTTTTGTTAAAAAGATTGCAGAAGAAGAAGCGCTTAAAGTGTTTAGCAAAAACCTTCGCGATGTACTCCTTGCACCTCCAGCAGGTCAGAAATCGGTACTTGCACTTGACCCAGGATTTAAATCGGGTGTTAAAGTAGCGATACTTGATGCAACAGGTAAATATATCATGAACGATATTATCTACCCTCACCCTCCACAATCCAAAGTCCCTGAAGCAATGGCAAAAATCCGTAACATTATCATTGAGCATAAATGTGATATGATTGCTATTGGTAACGGTACCGCTTCTCGTGAGACTGATGCATTTGTTGCAAAAGTTCTTTCACACATGGATGTTGCTGACCGCCCAATCAAAGTAGTCGTAAATGAATCTGGCGCATCAGTATACTCTGCATCTGTTGAAGCTATCAGAGAATACCCGAACGAAGATGTTACTACTCGTGGTACTATCTCTATCGGGCGCCGCCTTCAAGACCCTCTTGCAGAGCTTGTAAAAGTTGACCCAAAAGCTATTGGCGTTGGACAGTATCAGCACGACGTAAACCAAACTCAACTTAAAAAGCGCCTTGACGAAGTCGTTGAATCATGTGTGAACACTGTTGGTGTAAACCTCAACACTGCATCAGACTCTCTACTCAGTTATGTTGCAGGTATTTCAAAAACTCTTGCACAAGGCATAGTTAAATACCGCGATGCGAAAGGTATGTTTACATCTCGCGAAGCGATTCTTGATGTACCAAAATTTGGTCCTAAAGTATTTGAGCAATCAGCAGGATTCTTACGTATTACTGATGCAGCGAACCCACTTGATGGCTCTGCAGTTCACCCAGAGAATTACGCTCTTGTTGGGAGCATCGCTCAAGACCTCGGTATTGAAGTAAAAGACCTTGTAGGAAACGAAGAGCAAGCAAAGGCTGTCTCTAAAGACAAATACATCAGCGATGACGTTGGAGTACACACTCTTGAAGATATTCTTTCAGAGCTTGAAAAACCAAACCGTGACCCACGTAAAAAATTCACCTACGCTAAATTCAACGAAAAGTTCCAAAACATTCAGGATCTCGTTACTGGATCACTTGTAGAAGGTGTTGCAACAAACGTCACTAACTTTGGTGCATTCATTGATATCGGTGTTCACCAAGATGGGCTCCTACACGTATCAGAAATGTCAGAGACTTTTGTTGAAGATGCTAAAACAGTACTTTCTGTAGGTGACATCGTAAAAGTATACGTCATGGCAGTTGATGTTGAGCAGAAACGCATCTCTCTCACTATGAAACAGTCGAGTATGGATCCTGCAGCTGCTAAACGTGGCCCCGGTAAAAAAGGCGCCAAAGGTGGCGGAGCTGGCAAGAAAGGCGCCCCACAACAAGGACATGCAACCATTGCTGATCTAAAACAAAAACTCAAAGGCAAATCAAGCGGCCCGCAAAAACAACAAGCGGTTAAGCCAAAGATTTCTCTTAAATCTGTAATGAGAGGCGGCCGCTAAAAGCCACTCCTTCATTTCAATAAGAATTATAGCCACCATTCACACAATGGTGGCTATTTCTTTTTTTGCCCCAACTCCATCCCTGTGCCCTTTTTTTGAATTGATATAATTATTTTAGCCCACCACCCCTTGTAATTATTATTATATTACCTATTATTGTTTGCCTTATGGCGGCTTAGCTCAGCTGGTTAGAGCAACGGAATCATAATCCGTGTGTCCGGGGTTCAAATCCCTGAGCCGCTATATTTTTTCCCCTGAGGGACACTATGAAGAAAGTCTTTTCTCGATTAAGTATACCAATAGCCATTTCTACAACACTACTCATTTCTGCCTGTTCTCTTGAAGAACTTAAGAATGATTTCGTTGCACTTTTTGTGAAAGAGATAAATATTGATAAAAACAGAAGTCTTACGGTTAAGCAATTACTTGCCTACAAGCAACTTACATCAGCCCTCATCACTCTCGACGAAAAATTCATTGAAGAGCTAAAGAAAGCCCCTGAAGACGAACGCGAAGAGATACTCTTAACCATGAACCAAACACGAGATGCACTCGTTAAAAAGTTTGAGTTTAAGGACTATAATGAGTACCTCTGGATAGATAGCGTTGCCATTATCGACCCCGTGAACCAATCTCTAGCAAAGACTGCCGGTATTGAGATCTTACGCAATAAGTAATTTCACTCGCTATCACTGTTATTCTTTAACATATCACTAAATATCAGGTGATTATACCTCACATTTTTTTAAATTTAACGAATTCTTATATACAACATTTGGGTACATTTAATGGTAATTAAACCTAAAATTCGTGGATTTATCTGTACAACTGCACACCCTAAAGGGTGTGAACAACTGGTAAAAAACCAGATTGAAATCGTAAAGAACAATGGGACAAACCGTAGTGGTCCTAAAAAAGTTCTTGTGATTGGTTCTTCTCAGGGCTTTGGACTTGCTTCTCGAGTCTCCCTCACTTTTGGATACAACGCAGATACTCTTGGAGTATTTTTTGAAAAACCATCACTAAAAGGACGTACCGCATCTTCTGGTTGGTATCAAACAGCTGCCTTCGAAAAAGAAGCCACCGCTGCTGGTAAGTACTGTAAATCAATCAACGGCGATGCATTTTCTGATGAGATAAAAGAGAAGGCTATTGCAGCAATCAAAGAAGACCTTGGTCAAATTGATATGCTTATCTATAGCCTTGCTGCTCCTCGAAGAACGAACCCTCGTAACGGTGAAACATACAGCTCAACACTCAAACCTCGTAAAGCTGATTACACCAACAAAACCATCGACACCAATACCAGTGTCGTATCTGACATCACTCTCCACACTGCAACTCAAGAAGAAGTAGATAATACTGTTGCTGTTATGGGCGGCGAAGACTGGAAGTTTTGGGTAGACGCCCTCAAAGAGGCAGGCGCTCTTTCTGAAGGGTTTACGACTATCGCCTACTCATACATTGGCCCTGAAGTAACAACCCCTATATACCGTGAAGGTACTATTGGTTCAGCAAAAGAACATCTCGAAAATACTGGCCTTACCCTAGACAAAGAGCTTAAAGCCATCAATGGCAGCGCATATGTTTCTGTAAATAAAGCACTCGTTACACAATCAAGTTCTGCTATTCCAGTAATCCCACTCTACATCGGCATGCTCTATAAAGCGATGAAAAAGCGTGACATTCATGAAGGGTGTATCGAACAAATCGAACGCATGTTCACAGAAAAGATATATAACAACGGCTCTATTGTTCTTGATGACTCCGGAAGAATCCGTGTTGACGACTGGGAACTCAGAGATGATGTTCAAGCAGAAGTGAAAGAACTCTGGACACAAATCAATACAGAAAATGCCTCTGAGCTCTCTGACCAAACCGGTTACCAAAAAGATTTCTTAAACCTCTTTGGTTTCGATTTCCCCGAAGTAGACTACGAAGCAGAGTACGATCCAGATGTAAAAATCGAAGGGCTAATCGCCTAATAAACACCCAATTTATACTATTCAAAAGGCAGTTTCAGGTAAACCTGAAACTGCCTTTTGAATACCGTTCTTTTATAAAAGCAAAAAGCAATAGTGAACCACTACTGCTTTTAAATATTAACTACGACCTTACGTCTAAGAGATTACGATTGTGCGCGTTCAGCCTTTTTACCAGCCTCTTTACAAGCAACACATTTTGTTGCAGTAGGTACCGCTTCAAGACGTGCCTTTGGAATAACCTCTTCGCACACTTTACATATCCCATATGTACCACGTCTTATTTTTTCTAGAGCTTCTTCAATATAAACAAGGTATTTACCTTCACGTTGTACAAGATCAAAATTTGTTTCAAGATTTGTAAAATCAGATGCACCATCAGCCAAGTGATTACTTACAGTAGAGTCACTTCCGGCCTCACGTTGGTTCTGGTTTGTGGCCGCTTCTAAATAATCAAGCTCCTCAACCAACTTCTTCCTTTTCTCTTTAAGAAAAGTATCGAAGTATTCCAAATCCTTCTTACTCATTTTTTTTACTGCCATGGTGTAACTCCTTAAGTCCAACTACTAATTGATCTATTTAATGTAGTAATTTTACTTAAATTGCGTTTGCTAATTCACTCAGTTTTTACGCTTTCTTTACAAGCATTTTTGCTTGAATTTCATTAATCTCAATATCAACAACTGACTCTCCAGTCAACTCTGCAAGGGACAAAGAACTTGAGAGCGTTTCACCACTCACATGGTCAGTATATTCAAAAACTGCCTGAGAAAAAACATCATTATTAACATCAATCGTTACTTCTATAATATCGGTCACTTCCAAATCGAGTTCTTTACGACGACTTTGAATACGATTAATCAATTCACGGGCAATACATGCACGATCAAGTTCAGGGGTAATAGTAATATCCAATGCAACAGTAAAATTCTCGTCAGCCTCGACTGCTACACCCTCTTTTACATCTCTCTGTACAATGATATCTTCACCAGTAATGAGGCCTTCAGGTATCTCGATTGAGCCCCCTTCTTGCAGGTCATTCACCTGCTCAGGAGTAAACTGACCAATAGCACCTGCAACCGACTTCATTGTTTTGCCCATACGTTTACCGAGGGTTTTAAAGTTTGCCTTTGCCGACAATTCAACAAGAGATGACTCATCTTTCGAAAATTCAATTTCATAAATATTCAGTTCGTCAAGAATGAGCTCTTTTGCTTGTTCAAGGAGCGACAATTTCACAGTATCACGACAGATAACCGTGATTTTCTGAAGAGGTTGCCTGTTTTTAATCTGTTGTTTTGCACGAACTGCACGACCCATATTAACGACATCGCGCACCATTGCCATTTTCTCAACTAACTCTTGATTTTGATACGCAGGATTCACTGTTGGAAACTCACAGTGGTGTACCGACTCTGGTGAACCCTCTACCATTTCACGTACCAACATCTGATGAATCTCTTCTGATAAGAATGGTAAAAATGGTGCAAGTACTTTTGAAAAAGTTACCAACACTTCATAGAGCGTCGCATACGCGTAATTTTTATCTTGGTCATTTTCAGATTTCCAGAAACGTCTTCTTGAACGTCTCACATACCAGTTGGTCAAATCATCAATAAAGGTGATCACCGCTGGCACAACATTATAAAGACGGAACGCTTCCATCTCTTCTTGTATTTGAGCAAGAAGCGTTTGTAACTGCGCAAGAACCCATTGATCAAGTTCATTTTCAGAATCTAGCTTTTCACCTGGAGTCCATTCAAGTTGCCCTTTTGACGCATCGGCATTTGCATACGTCGTAAAAAGCGTCATAACACTCCACAATGGGATCATTACCGATCTCACAATCTCGACAACACCGACTTCAGTAAACTTAAGATCATCTGCTTTTACCGCCGCAGAGTTGATAAGGAAGAGACGAATTGCGTCAGCGCCTGTCCGATCGATAAGGTCATTAGGGTTAGGATAGTTCTTAAGGCTTTTGGACATCTTCTGTCCATTCTCTGCGAGAATGATACCATTCACAATAACATTTTTAAAGGCAGGCTTTTGGAAGAGCGCCGCACTGAGTACGGTTAGGG
>JAOPTW010000017.1:0-43956 GCA_051532035.1 Fibrobacterales bacterium
GGGCCACATTGATGCCGGCAATTGAAAAATCCGACTGGGAGACAGCCGGATCGACTGCTCATAGGGTAAAAGGAGCTTCTCGTACTGTAGGAGCCCACCAATTTGCCCAAGTGGCATCTGAAGTCGAAACTGAAGCCCGTAGTGGTGGTGTTACGGACGGTACATTTAAAAGTATTATAGAGGCTCACACCAGTCTCATTTCCGAAATAGGAGCTCTATATGGTAATGAGTGAATCTGAAATTAAAACGAAACGCCTCCTTATCATTGATGATCAGTGGTTCATCCGTCAGACCATAGAAGACATGGCAAAAGATTATATCTGCCGAAATGTTTCGAGTGTTGGCAGTGCTGATATCGCACTTGAACTGATACAAAAAAAGACATTTGATCTCCTCTTAGTAGACCTTGAAATGAAAGGGGTGAACGGTCTTGAATTCATTAAACAGATTAGATCTGACAAAACCCGTCAGCCTGCCGATACCAGAATAATAATTATGACCTCCCATTCCGAACGTGAAATTCTTGGTTCAGCTATTGCTCTAGACATAAACGGCTTTATTGTAAAACCCTGTTTACTCCCTGTTCTTAAAGCAAAAGTTTTCAAAGCCTTCGACGAAGGTTTTTCAGTGCGCAGCCCTCTTGCATATGAAATAATTGCCACCAATATCATTTCTGATTCAAGCGTAAAAACAGAAGAACCAGAGGGAGAAGAACCTGCAAGTGAAAAAGAACCGCAAGAGAGCTCCGATACCGATACTGAAAGGCTCCAAGAACCACCATCTCCCGTAACTGCAACGATTATTGAAAACGGCAAAGAGGTTGAGGTCAACGTACTCTCAGTATCTATCGATACTCTTGAGGAAGGAATGCAGCTCAGCAGTGATATTAGATTCAATAATGGAGAAATATTGTTAAAATCTGGTGCCAGTCTTTCTCAACAAATGATAAACCGCATCAAAGAACTTAAAGATAATCTTCCTGAATCTCTGACAATAACTTCAGAAGGGGTATAACGCTCCAACTCCAAAGCATTGTTTTTCTCTGAAAAGTCTATTATTTTTTGGGTAAAACTTTCAGTGTCAGAACCGTCACATTCTAACTCCTTTTTAAGTATTCATCACACGGGCATGCTTATAAAAACCATTCTTCTGCTGATCTGTGCCCTCACCCTCGGAACGAATGTTCTTTTCAGCCTCCCCTTTATTTTCTACTTCTCCCATTGCTTTTGACTCACTCAATACTTCTCTTCTCTCTGCTATAGCCTCACGTTCCTTATCCAAAAAATCTTCCAAATCAGGAAAGGCCCTGAGTAAAAGGTTTTTCAAATCGCTCGGCAAACGGTCAAAGCGCGCCGAAATAGTTTCTGCAAGCTCTTCTTCGCTCATTTCAGCAACATGAGATACATCATTCTCCTCTACTTCGGTACCAATGGTTTTTAGAACATCTTGAATAATGCTCTTGAGCTCTTCAAGCTTCGATCGTTCAGGGCCATCAGCAACCTCTGCATTTGTATCACTGTTTTCTAGTTTTGCATAATCTATCACCCCCGAATAGAGCATCTTTATCAGAGCAAACATCTCTTTTATCGCACTTTCTTCGTCTCTAGAGTCAATCTCTTCTTCTTCACTTTCTTTGGCTGCTTCTACAGTATCTTCTTTAACCATCTGCTCATGTATGATTACATCAAACGTATTGCTCGCTGACGATTCTGGCTTCGTGTTTTTTGAGAGTGCATTTGAATAAAGTGATGATTGTTCATCAATTACAGTGACGTTCATAGTAAACCTAATAAAGAGCTTTCCTATATAGTGTCGCAATAAATGTACCGTTATCGATTGACGATTTTACAGTAAAATCGGCACTTGTAATAAAATAGAGCGGCAAATTTTTCTTTTCGTCTATTATGAAATTAAAACTTCAGAAGTTTCTGTAGCTATAGTAATAAGTTTTACTGTAGTTCGCTAAGTACATCCCCACATTTACTCAATCCTTGGAGTACTCAATACAATGAATAGTCAAATTAACCTCCAATGATTCACACAGTATATAGGGAGTTGTTCGAGGTGCCATATCACCTTTAAATACCCGACTCACCACTCGGCAAGTCGGGTAGAGGAACCATCAATAGATGATTGTATTACCACTGATTAGTGGTGTTTTTTAATGTTCTCCCAAAAAGAACCATCAAAGAGGCTCTTCCCCCATTTGGTTGATGCACGCTCATTTTTTTTGAGAAGTTTTCCACTTCTTTTGTCACACTTATTTTTAAAGGTACTTTTAAAGATCACTTTAAATTTACCGCCTACACCCGGAGCAATGCTCAGCGTGCGACTTCTTTTATTATATGCTCTAAATCGTTTACCATCAATTGATACTCGTTTGATTTCAACCGCACCATCTACGCCTTCAAATGGATTAAGTTGAATCTCTCGTGCCTCATCTTGTGGCTCAAAATAGTAATAGAGTGTAAAGGGTTTATTATTTACAAACGTACTGCCATAGAGATAGGCAAGGTATGCAAGCTCAGCACCATGATACCCTTGATCCCACATCTCTGCTTTGGCCGAATCAACAACATCACCAGTCTTCGATACCGTCAACCAATGCCCACCATATTCAGTATCAACAAAGTGATTGTGAAAAAAGTCAATAGACTCATCTGCCATTTTTAGATACAGATCTTTATCTTCCTGAGTCTCGGCAATAGAGTAGTTCATAAGACCCGCAGTCAGACCTTGTTCAAGCTGCCACGAACCTTTATTTTCTACAATATTCACCTCTGCATTTCCCAGAGAATCATAGGTCCACTCAGCAGTACTATACAGTCCGCCATTTTCAAAATCGTAGCCACCATTTTCGAGTACATATTTTATCAGTGCAGCTGCACCCTCACGATATTCAGGCTTAGGGTCAAACTGATAGACCCGCGCAATAATCCAGGCAGTCTTTACGATATGCCCAATACTCACATTGCCCCCATCAATTGCATTCCAGTCGCTATCAAAATCAGTCACATTACCCCAAGGAACAGTACCAAGGGACCCAACCAAATGTTCAACCGCCTGGTCTGCTACTGCCACCATACGGGCAAAGTGCGCAGGATCTCTTGTGAGCATATAGAGGTGTGTTGCGTGGGTAGTAATTGCATCACCAATACCCGTAAAGCTTTTGTTACGTTTATTCGACCAATCGAGGTCTGCATCCATATAATATCCTTCGCGACCTGGGGTATCATCCCACATAATGTCGCTAAAGAGCTCTGATGCATTTGAATACCACTGAAGATCGGAGATTGAATCCTGTACATCTTCCATACCCTCACGCATTTTTGTACCACCAGTCGCTTCAACAACGGCACCAATACCTATGAGTGGATACATTTGCTGATAGCTCCATTTCCAGCTATTTGGCTCCCACCAATTTCCTGGAAGCCACGCTGCTGGGTTCCCTTCGGCATCGGTACTAAACCACCAACCACCGTCGTTCTCTCTATTCCAGCCATGCTTATAGAGAAAATCAAGAGCTTTATCTGCAAGCTCTAGGTACTTTTCATCACCCGACACCTGGAATGCTTTTGCAAACTGGTAGGCCGCTCGTGAATGGCATGTTATTGATTTAAGGTGATAGGTAAATTCGTTATACGGATCTACACCAGCAAGCCACCCATTCGAGAAATCTGGATCATTTACTTTATTAATCCAGTTCCAATAATAGAAAACCTCAGGTTGTACTTCATCAGGATACGCCGGCTGCCCGTCCCGGGTAAGAAATTGATAAAACCCACCATTCTCTTTGTCTTCTGCCTTTTCAAACAGGTCTGCTTGTTTAATGATAAAATCAATATTCGCCTCTGGGTTTTTAAGATACTCTGACTGCACCTTATACTTCGCTTGCACTGCCCCGCAAACCACTAAAACCGAAACAATTGTCGATACTATTTTTTTCATCTATTCTCCTATAGAGGGGTTATTGTGCCTCATTCCCTTTGAATGTAGGCACGTCGATGCATGTGATTTTTTGTGTCCCGATCTGATTATGCAGAATTGCCCAACACAACCCTATGGGCCCAACTATTTTCACATACATCAGCTATTCTATATAACTAAAATAACCCAAACCATAATGACGAATGAAAAATTGGGGGTAGTATGTAGTGAGATTTAACATTGCTTACTAAAAATAAGCACCGAGAGTTACCATTAGCTATTTTTTTAACAGGATATCCATTTGCAATAGCATATGTAGTGTATTCTTTTATGGTCTCATTATTTTTGTAACAATCTCTAATGACATTTGTGTTTTTTCAGCAACCTCAGCATCAGACATCCCTGACTTAGAGAGTCTCAAAACAACACTATCCATTGGTTCTGCAACTTCAATTATAAATGTATCAGGATCATAAAATCTTAAGGTTCTTTGTCCCCATATTTCTTCTTTTAACTCATGAATCATGGCAACGTTATTTACCTTAAGTACATTAAACACAGCCCCAATATCGTTACTTTCGAAGTACAACTCTATAGGCTTAACTTTTTCATCAAACCTATCAGACTCAATAGAGCCATAAATTATTTTTTCTGCACGTTTAATTTGCCACAAAGAAAGAGCATCTTTAAAAATAATATTCTCTCCAAAGTCATGTTCAATTTCTAGAGAAAAAATATCTTGATAAAATTTCTTTGACGCTTCAATATCTTTTACAAATATTACGGGCATTGAAAATGTTATTTGGTTCATATGGTTACCTGTTTAATGGTATTGATAAAGTGTTTCTTCGTTTTTAAAATTAAAAGAGTATTTCTATTGGAGTGCTCTTATTTACCATTGTACCATCACCAAGTTGTCCCACACTATTATTTCCTGTTGCCCATAATGTACCATTTGTTTTTAATATCATTGTGTGGGTTTTCCCGGCAGACACACTCGCAACACCGGTCATTACCGGAACGGGGGTACTTTTAGTTAAAGTAGAACCATCACCAAGTTGACTATCATAATTATATCCCGTTGCCCATAAACTGCCATCTGTTTTTAATATCATGGTAAAGTTATCCCCTGCAGACACACTCGCTACATCGTTCATCACGTGAACCGGCATGCTCCTTTGAGCAGTAGTACCATCTCCAAGTTGACCATAAGAATTATACCCAGTAGCCCATAAGGTGCCATTTGTTTTTAATATCATTGTGTGAGATCCCCCTGCAGACACACTCGCTACATCGGTCATTACAATAACGGGGATACTTTTATTCAAAGTCGAACCATCCCCAAGTTGACCATTATAATTATTTCCTGTAGCCCATAACGTGCCATTTGTTTTTAATACCATTGTGTGAGATACACCTCCAGAAACACTCGCAACACCAGTCATTACCGGAACGGGAGTATTTGTTTCTACAGTTGTCCCATCCCCAAGTTGACCCATATGATTATATCCAGTAGCCCATAAAATGCCATCTGTTTTTAGTACCAATGTGTGATATACACCTGTAAAAACACTCGCAACACCGGTCATTACCTGAAGAGGGGCACTTTTATTTACATTCGAACCATCACCAAGTTGACCTCTCTGATTATACCCAGTAGCCCATAAGGTGCCATCTGTTTTTAATATCATTGTGTGAGATGCTCCTGTAGAAGAACTCGCAACACTGGTCATAACCTGAACGGGGGTACTTTTATCAACAGTCGAGCCATCACCTAGTTGACCATTATAATTACGTCCAGTAGTCCATAATGTGCCATCTACTCCTAAAATCATTGTATGATAATACCCTACGGTAACATCAGCAAAATAGTACCTTTCAAACTCCGCTTTTATAAAGCCGTCTTCATCATTACAGGTCACTGTTAAAGATGTTTGATCATTGACCACACAACCATCATACCCGGTCCATGTTAAATGGTAGCCTACATCTGATGTTGATACAATAGGAAGGGCTGTAGCCTCACCATGATTTAAGGTTGCGCTCGTTTGGCTTACTGTGCCATTCCCTTCAGCTTGCACAGAAATCACGTACTCTTTTCTCATATAATTAATATTAACCACACCAGTTCCGGAAGAGGTATAGCTAATGGTATTTCCATTAGTAGTAATATTAGAGCCAACACTTATATCTCCAAAATTATATCCCGTTTTTGGTGATGGCGTAAATGTATACGGACCATTATCCTCTGTTAAAATAACAGTAGTGAGTGTTGATGTGTGAACTTGGCTACAATCTATGCTGGTTCCATTTAAAAAGCAAGCAAAGCTAATTTCAACTTGAGGCATAGCAACCTTTTCAAAGGCAACGGTAATATTAAAAGCGTTACCACTCGGGTTAAAATTCCCAGTCATAATTCCTGTTACAGTAAAGTTACTTCCATTATGAGTCATTTCTAAGCCAGTTGACGAAACACTTGATATTGCACAATAGTCACCCTCTGTAATAATGAGCGGTACAGCGCCTGCCCCGACAGAATAATTATAAGGACCTGCTCCAACAGTTCCACATGCACCAGTTTTAGTTACAGTAATGGTGTAATCTATTTTCTCAAATTTCGCATTTATGATACTTGACTTGCTACAAGTAATGTTAAGTGGATCTCTATTATTAATAGTACACTCTCCCGATGTAGGAACCCACTCACTGAATTCATACCCATCAGTTGGGACTAGAGTAACACCAGAAACTTGTGCTGCAACCCCGGCAATTACTTCAAAAGGAGGAATAGCAACGGCTCCATTTCCAAAAGATTGAAAAGTAATAGTATGATGTTGTTGCACACTCGATGAAGATGAAACGCCCTCTGAAGAAGATGAAGTTGAAGAAGAAGAAGAAGAAGAAGAAGCTTGACTCGACTTAACGTCGTCACTAGAACTCACTACAATCTCTACCGAACTTGAACTTACTAGAGCTTCGTTGGAACTAGAACTCACTACAACCTCTACGGAACTTGAACTTACTAGAGCTTCGTTGGAACTAGAACTCACTACAACCTCTACGAAACTTGAACTTACTATAACTTCTTTGGAACTTGAGGTAACTACAACCCCTACAGAACTAGAAGGCATTTCAATACCCGCCACCACATTCTCACTCGAACATAGAACAGTGACCGTATCACCATACACCGAAACATACCCAAGAATATCTAACTCAGAAACCCCAATGATTGACTCAAGGGTTACCGCAGCAGAATTTACCCCTCTCTCCGAAAGAGAATCCGTAAGTTGCACCACTAAATACGCCACATCAGCCCCTTCTTTGAGGCTATAGGTTTCAAAAAGGGTTAATAGCGTTGAGTCCGTCTGAGTGGTATCTTTTTTAAACAAAATATAGTCGACAAAAAGTGAGTCAAAAACACGATCTCTATCAGAACGATCAAGAGCTGCATCTGTAGTAATGCGATTCTGAAATTCACCAAGAAGAGACGCTATTTGAGGGTTTACCCCACCGTATACTTGACCTTCTGCTTCTGTATATTGAAACAACCGGCCTTTTTCAATAATCGGAAGCCCATATGAATAACATCGATAGTCAACGGTTACCGCTACATCTACATCGGATGCAATAGGAAACGAAATTTTAACAAGGGGTGCAAGACCATCATAATCTTCACCATGCACATACGTCAACGTATCAACGGCCCCGCCAACATTGCGATCCACCACAATACTATCTATCATCAGAAGCTTGGTATTTTCTATAGAGATCACATAATCTCTTGAACCCGATACATTGGTTGTTTGACAACCTAATAAAATAAATAATGCCATTAGTGCAAAAACAAGAATTAATCTTTTCATAATAGTCTCTCTAGGGGTATGAATATTTTGTCAAATTGGAAGTAGTGTGTCCATACAACTCCAAGGCAAAGATAATTAATTTAATATGGATTTGCTTTATGCTCAATTTTCACATTTATATGCACGCACTAAACCAATAGAAACACAGGTTTCATGATGGGTATATATATGTTGGCATTGCAGCAGAGTTCATTCGAACGGTTATATCGATGAGCTGATTGAAATTACTTACGGCGCAAGGCATTAATTGGATTCATTCTACTTGCATTGAGAGCCGGATAAAGCCCACATACAATTCCAAGTTCAATAATGAGTAACAAAAAGCTCAAGGCACAATAAATATTGGGCACAACAACATTAGTTCCATGTAATGTACTGTAAAATAGCAGCGCTTACTATGGTGTTATGCTGTAGAATAAATATCTTTGTGCCCCTGGGGACAGTTAACACATCGACAGCTTTTGCAGTTGTGGATTATTACATACATAAATGGGTATTCTGACTTACAATATAACAGTACTGACCATCGCATGGTACTGTGGCTAACCATAGTGGTAAGGGTTGAGTTTGATCAGGATAATTATAATTATCAAAGGAAACACATACAGATGATTAAATCAATAATTAAAAAAGTAACACTTATAGCGGCACTCAGTACTGCTGTGAGCTTTGGGGCATATTCAATAACAGAGGTGCAAAGCTCTGAATTTCTTGGGGACCAGTTTGTTCAATCAATGGACAATGGTAATCTTGTAATTAAAGATAGAGCGGATAATGGTGGTTATCGTGAACCGTATTCATATGAAACATATACCGTTATAGGTTCAGCTGTCGAAAAGATACCTGGTACAGGAAGGTATCCGACATATAATATCATTAATGATGGAGCAGTTGTATGGGCAGAGAGCATGTACCGTGTGGGATTCGTTGGTATTAAGTCGTACGCTAACGGTGTTACATCTGATATCCTAACCAACACTCGATTACAATCGGCTCATTTTAGTGGTGATATTATCACGTGGGTTACACTTTCAGAACATGATTTAAATTCAGATGTATACTACAAAGAAGCGGGCACCACTTATCAGGTTACAAATAGTCAGGCAATTAAGGCTGAAGTGAAAACTGATGGAACATCTATTGTTTGGAGGGAATATACTGCAGAAGGTGCAACGATTAAACGTTTTGATAAACAAGCTATTATGGAGATCAATTCTGAGTGTGTTAATTGTCAACAAGTACAAATCGACAATCATCAAATTGTATATCAATCACGTGCTAACAATGACGATGACTGGGACATTTTTCTGTATAGTGGTGGGGTTAATACACAGTTAAGTACCAGCCCAGATCATGATTGCGATCCAATAATTGATAATGGTATGGTTGTATGGAGAAACAATTCAGGACTCTACCTTTATAATGGAGCAATTGTTACACAACTCGCAGAAGGTACAATCACTCAGTATTCACTCGATAATGGACAAGTAGTGTGGAGTCAGGTTCCTGCCGGTGAAACCGACAGTGAGGTGTTTGTGTGGAATGGTAATGAGACTATTCGTCTTACGGATAATACTGATGATGAAAAAAGTGTAAAGATCAATAGTGGTGTAATCGCATGGGATAATGAAACTACTGGTTCTGTGTTTATGGCACGCTATTTTGATCTCGTTGGAGAAGTACTCCCTTGTACTGCTGAACTCAACTCAAACAAACGTGGTATGTCTTCGATTGGTTGTGCATATGCTGATGTACAAATCGGTGATATGGTTTACTTCTTAGAAGATGGAGCCGAGTATGCAATCACTGTAGTAGATGCTAATGAGTGGTGGATTGGTTTTAGCTGGACAGAAGCTGAGTACCAAGGTGCAACTACCAAAGGAACACTTGTTGTTATTAAAGATAGATCAGCAGAACAGAATGTACTTCCATGTAACGGTTCGTTGAATGGTGATAAGTATGGCATTACTTCACAGAGCTGCCCATTTGAAAATGTACAGGTGGGAGACCTCCTTTATTTCACTATTGATGGCGTTGATTTTTCAAAAGAAGTAGTAGAAGCAAATGAGTGGTGGGTTGGTTTTGATCGTACACAAACTCCCTACCAAGGTCAGGCTTCTTTCGGTCAACTTTCTGTTATAAGAAACTAAGTATACCGCTTTAGGTTTACCATACACTCTCCCCAAGAGTACTTGTTTGAATTGTTGAACAAGTAGTAGGTGATACATATGAAAAGGTTGTCTCAGATTTGAGGCAACCTTTTCAATTCAAAACGTTATCTTAAATAAATTAATCGATAAGGTTTTCTGAATTACCGTCAATATTTGCAGAAGGTACACAGTTTTTTATTTATACATCTTTTATAACGAATAGTACTGAGTTTTAACTAAAACTCAGATTGAGTCAGAGCACAGCAACTGACTTCAGATGAGTTATCGACGCACAACCTCATATCGTTATATTTGGGCTTACCGTCGCACATTGCCGGTACATAAGAGTCATCACTGAGCAGTTTACCAGCATAGTTCAAGAGTTCATTCCATTCGGCAGTTAATAAATCGGGTCTTTTTTGTAATCTAATTATTAATGCCTTGTTGTTTTCAACATTGAGTGTTCCATCTTCATTATAGAGGCTTTCATTAAAGTCTATTTGGATTATCTCTAAGATTTTATTGAGTGGAAGTTTAGATTCTCCTGAATAAACCGGTAACTCACCTTTACCAATGCCGTATACTTGAACGGTAATTATTCGAATGTTATTTGAGATCTCTTCGATAATTTCTGGGTTATTACATTTGGTATCTTTAGTTGTACAGCTTGAACTTTGTTTAATTTGCACGATAGTTGCTTCAACCAATTCGATTACTTCTTGTGATAAAAGGTCGGGGCGTTGTTGTATTCTAAATAAAAAATCCAGAGCTGCTGCACTATTTACTGAATTATCATCATTGTACACTGATACGCTCTTTTTATCAACAGGAGGGAAATAGAGGATTTGCCCCGGTTCTAATGTTCTGTACGCTTGAATGCCATTGCCATTGGCTAATGCAGTTGGGTTCACACCATTAGATTCAAGAGCCGCTATCATTAATTTACCTGAATGTGAATAGAGTTCATTCGGTTTTTTGATCCATGAATTAATCATTAGCATACCGGATAGAACAGTCATCTTTCCTGTTTTGGTATAGGCGGGAACTCTATGTGAAAATGTTTCTTGTGCAACACCTTTAGTATCATCACTTTCTGTAAGGACCCTTGCCTTTGCTAAAATGGGTGCAGTATCTGATTTTTCATTACCCATCATTGGGTTAGTATGATTCGCATCGCATGCGACTAGTACCATTAACGTTAACCCCAGTCCAATTTTAAGAAAATTATTGATCATAGCTCTTATTCCCTATCTTGTTTATTCATCCAATAACTAAGGTAATGATTTACTGAGGGATTATATGCTTTTTGGAGGGTTGCGTTTTGAAATTACAAATCTGTAGTGTAGCCACCTAGAATATGTTAAAAAGGGAAGTAGCCAATCTGGGACAATCAACTACTTCCCTTCCAAAGGAACTGATTAGCGGGTTATACACAACAGGTAGAAACAAAACAATAATTCCCTCTGGGACAAGATAGAGAGAACACCTAAACCTTAATCAGTGGCTTCCTGGCTGAACCATACACTGTCCTGACCAATCAACCCCCTTAATACGAGGTGAGTTTCACAATAGTTCCCTCTTTTTTACATTTTTTAAATTTTCTTAATTTTTATCAATAAACAGCTCTCATTGGCCTCGCTCATGGCACCTATACCAGAACGTTGTCTCTTCTTTGTTTAGCGCTTTTGTCTAATTTTTAATTTCTTTTATTCTTAAGTATTATTCCCAAGCGCCGGCCTGGAGCGGCCAGACCTTTTGGGTGCCCAAAAGACTGGACCTCTAAATGCGAGAGCATTTAGCATTTGCCGCAGGCAAACCCGTAGGGTGAGGAAGCAATGTTTGCTGATGAATAAAAGGCACTCTGCTGAGGGCTTCAGTATGGGGCTTTTGTGTGTTACCCAGGTTACACTGTTCTGTACATCCTCAAGCTGTATTTGACCCTTTCGAATGCGCTGCATACTGCAAAACGTGCTCTGCACTTGGTAAAAGAAGGTTCGGGCACATAACACATTCGCAACGCCCCCCACTAAAGTGTACTCAATATGTTCGCATTTGTAAAACAATATAGAACATCCATCTCACCTCACAACTTAGATGTATCGGTAAGTATATTGTACGCACAAATACACCAGCTACCTGAGAGACTGGTATACTTTACTTACTTTCATACCCAAAGTGATTGGAGAACGTCAATGAATACACT
The DNA here is from genome assembly GCA_051532035.1 of Fibrobacterales bacterium. GTDB lineage: Bacteria > Fibrobacterota > Fibrobacteria > Fibrobacterales > JAOPTW01 > JAOPTW01. Next base: position 12,147 of record JAOPTW010000017.1, read on the forward strand.
ATTATTTTTCCTACTCTTTCTGGGATTTTGTACCACAAATACCTATGCACAAATATCAAAAAAACATTATATACCCCCTGTATTTGGAGTTGGTGCTGGGACCAATCCAGGATTCATCTTAGTTCTCACAACTCTTGAAGAAACCCCCTTTGACGTAACCATTACAAACGGAGATGGTACCTATTCTGAAACCGTTTCATTAAGTAAGGATCTCCCTCAAGAACTTAATCCGAAACTCAACAATAAACTTGTAGGATATGTGATTGCAAACAACTCAAACGATACAACGCAACCCAACTTGAATGGTTTACTCAATACCACATTTTCCGATAAGGGATTTATCCTTGAGGGCAGCAGCCCATTTTTTGCCAACTATCACATAAATCAAGGAGCTCAAGCTGATATACTCACTTCAAAAGGAACCTCTGGAATTGGCACCGATTTTTTTACAGGGCATCAACATGGCAGTTATTCAGAAGACAATTCTAGAGCACAATTTACCTCTGTTATGGCCATTCATGATGGAACCAGTATCACCTTCACGAATAGTAGGGTACAATTTTGGGGCAAAACCAGTAATACCTTTAGCATAACACTCAATGCCGGTGAATCATATATTGTGGGTAACAGCATGCTCGGCATTGTAAGTATGTGTGGCGCAACAAATACATGTGTGAATGACTATAATGGCACACATATCGTTGCTACAAAAGAAATTGTGGTAAACAGTGGATCAAGTCATGGAGGCTTTACTACAAAAGTAACCGGTGTTACAAAAGACGTTGGCTTTGATCAGATAGTACCTATAGAGTATGTCGGAACAGAGTATATCTTAATTGAGGGCAATGGAACCAGTTCTAACAAAATGAATGAAGTTGCCATTGTTGTTGCAACTAAAAACAATACCACAGTGCAGGTTAATGGTAAAACAAATGCTGCTAATACATACACGCTTATAAATAAGGGCGACTATGTAATTATTCAGTGGGAAAAATTTATCAATACGGCAATGCACATTCAGTCTAATAAAAACATATATGTCTACCAAACGGTAGCGGGGGGACGAGGACAAAACACTGCAGGCATGATGTTTATTCCACGCCTTTCATTTAATGCAACAAAAGAGATCCTCATTTCAGGGCTGGATATGCTCTTTGGAGATTCTTCGGCTTCAGCAGCATGGCCGTCCATTAATATTGTAACCGTTGCCGGCGCAGACGTTACCATAAACGGTACAACAGTACCTAAAAGCAGTGCATTTTCCATTGTAGGCACCCAAGACTGGGTAGCATATCGCATAAAGAAACTTACCGACTATGGTGACCGAGACGGGAGTTTTAATATTACCTCAACGCGCGCAATGACCAGTTCTGTAACGTTTACGGCGGGAGTCATTGGCGGCGGCGGTTACTATTCCGGGTTTGGAGAAGCTGATGCTGAAGCCGGTGTTGGTACTATCGGTATTGTATCTGACACTATTGTATGTAATGAAACAACAACACTCCTCGCAGAAGGTGGTCTTGGATATACTTGGAGTGCGCGTACTCAAGCACACATGCAATTAGTGACCAAACAAAATGATTCAATACTCACGTTTACCCCTCAATCCTCATGGGGGTCTGGACTCTTTACCTATCAGGTGATATCTCAAGAGGGGCTTCCTTCGGGACGCGAAATTTTAGACACAACCAACCTTTTTATTACTGTTGAAACTCCCGATATGTATCGTGATGATACGCTCTATATCTGCAAGGATAGCACTGCGTATCTCCCCTATCCAAAACATAATCGCCAACAAAATAACTCAGACAAAACAACCCGTAATACCAATATAGCGTGGACACCGAGCCAGTCTGTCAGTGATACGCATATTCTGTCCCCTCAAATAACCGGGCTCACTGCTCAAACCACTTTTGACGTTACCTACGATGATGGTAAGTGCACCGATACTGGCCATGTAGAAGTGATTCCTGTTGACTGTGGCCGTTGTTCTGTTACGGTCCCCAAAGACACAACACTCTATTTGGGAGAAAGTTTTAACATTATCCCCCAGGGATTCGGCGACTTTTCTCATTGGACTGCTGCAACAAAACAATCACGTGACACAATCAAAACCCAAAATAGTGTTATAGCACCAAAGAAGTCAACAACGTATACTGCCAATTATAACAATGCTATCAGACAGAGTCCCGAAGCTGATTGGGATAGTAACACCTATTGCCAAGCTACATTTAAGGTTGCTGTGTTAGCATTAAACGCGGCTCCTAAGAACATTGGAGATGACATATATATGTGCTCTGGTGACCAGGCAATACTTAATGAGAATGATCCCAACGCTGCAAATTCAGGTGCACTTGATAATTATTTTACCTGGGCTCCTGATGCACTTCTTGATAGTGCACACAAAATGTCTCCTAAAGCTACTCTGTATGATCCAGAGACTGAATTTACAGTGGTATATGATGATGGCCAGTATAGAGTTGAAGATACTATCAAAGTGTTTACTGAAGACTGTGGGGTGTGCCGATTAACCGCTGCTATAAATGGAGAGTCAAATAAAATCACCATTTGTAAAGGTGAAAGCGTTGAGCTTTCGGCCGATGGTCGTGGTGACTTTTTAAGCTGGGAATACACGATAGATGGTAACACACAAAGAATATTTGAAGAAACTCCTACCGTATCTCCCGACTCAACGATAGATTATCTGGTTAAATATAATAATGCCGTAAAACTCGTTCCTGGAGGTGAGTTCCATCCCAGTATTACCTGCGCGACCGAAGCAGAAGTGACGATAATTGATTGCGCAGTAGCTGGAGAAGCAGGGGTGCACACTCTTGGGAACCACAATTATACACTATCCTGTAATAAGCCGGTAAAGCTTTTTGCTGTTGGCGGTGATGCATATACCTGGAACAGTCCATCAGGTCATATGCATCTAGTAGCAGAAATAACTCCAGACACATTACTGTTTACCCCACAAAATGATGCGGGAACCGGCCCCTTTTTGTTTAACGTTGAAGTTTCAGGAGGTGCACATTCAATACCAACGATACTATCCTTATCAATTACAGCGGTCACCATTCCTGATGATTTTGGTGATGATATCGTTATGTGTGAAGGAGAGCAAGCAATACTGAATGAGACTCGTTCCACTGTTGAGTTTTCAGATGCACTTGATCAGTATTTTACCTGGGCACCAGAAGCGCTTCTCGATAACGCACACACCATGTCTCCTACAACCACTCTTTATGATGCAGAGACAGAATTTTCTGTGGTGTATGATGACGGGCTTTGCAGAGTTGAAGATACCATCAAAGTAATGACTGAAGATTGTGGGGTGTGTCGCTTAACCGCCGCTATAAATGGAGAGTCAAATAAAATCACCATTTGCAAAGGTGATAGCGTTGAGCTTTCGGCCGATGGTCGTGGTGATTTTTTAAGTTGGGAGTACAAAGAACATGGTAACACACAAAGAATATTCGAAGAGACCCCAACGGTATCTCCCGACTCAACCCGAGAGTATCTGGTAAAATACAATAACGCAGTTAAAATTGTTCCCGGTGGTGAATTCCATCCCACTATTTCCTGTGGGACCGAGGCAGAAATCACGGTAATTAATTGTGATGAAGTGACGTACCCCGAAGCAAAAGTAGTCAAAGCAGATATTTTTGATTTAGATGGCAACGGTATTGCAGAAACCATTCACGTTACGTTTGATAGAGTTCTAGAGAGCCTTCCTCAGGGCATCAGCTCAATAGACTGGCCGGTAGAAGGCGGAAATAATATTACTCCAGAATTAGAGGAGCTTGCATTTCTTGATTCTATTACCGTTGTTATCACCCTTGAGGGTGCTTTTGAATTAGCCACTGAGGCCGATACGACCAATCCACCTCATTTAACCTATGGGAACAGCTCGGCTATTATAGAAGACAAGATTGGCCCTGTAGTAGTCAGTGCCATTAAAAAGCCGTCTGTATCCTATCAATATGTTATAAAAAATGAAGAGGGTGAGTATAGCTATCATCTGCAATCAGATACTCTTATTATTACCCTGTCTGAAGCGGTTGCTATCCCTCAGCGAAACTGGAATAGCATTTATTCAATATCCGTTGCTGATGGTTCCCCCTATTCTCTCGATATAACAACCAAACCAAGCCTGGGCGAAAACAGTTACACATGGCATGTTCCCATTAATGTAGAAAACAGCTCACCTTTTCCTTCTGTTGGAGACCATGTATCATTCAACTCAACGAGTAAAAGAACTGATGCATTTGATAATACAGTGAGAGAGCGCTTTGTTGAAATTACTGGATCACTCAGTAAACAGAGTGGATTTGGTACAAAATTTAGAACCGCTGTTATTGGCGTGAACTCCGACCTTAATCAAACTATTACTACAGGGAATATCCCAGTATATACTCTGCAGGGAGAACTACTCAATGAAGTTGCTCAAGGAAAAGCAACACTCAATAACAGCTGGGTGCCTCCCAATCTTGTGGCGCTTCCTCATAATTCTGATGCCCAGTGCTCTGACCATCAAGTGTTACAATATGATTTTGACACATCTTGTTTAGCATCCCTAGTAGTGGCCGCATTTAAAGATCAAGGACCTTACACCGCAAAAGTCTTTGTACTTGACCACCTTGGTCAATACTTGGATCACTGGACTCAACAATTTGGATATTGCAAGGAATTTGAAAATGAAGACCGTCAATCACTCACAAATATTGAGAACTTTTTCATCAATGATCTTATATGGGATATGTACGATAGTCGTGATCGACTAGTGGGATCAGGAATCTATTTTTGGAAGGTAGCTATTACTTACGAATCAGGAAAAACTGAAAGTTTTACCAAACAAATGGGTTTGATTAGACGGCCCGATGCATGTCATTAATGAGCGAGACTCTTGACCCTATCGTGCGGATGAGAAGAATCATATTTTGTAATAAGTATTAGTGACACTTTTTAAAGAAACAAAAAAGGGATAAAAAAGCAACGCTCTTTTATCCCTTACAGGGGTGGATATACCGCTGACATTGGCAACGCTGGTACTGAGGCATGGACTATCCAAATGCAACAGACTGCAATTCCACTGGTTCAAGGAAAACAGTACACACTCCGTTTTGATGCTCGTGCAGCATGGGATCGTACTGTTGATGTAAAACTCGAAACTGATGGAACTCCATGGACTAACTATGGAAACATAGACCCAACATCTATTACCACAACAATGGAAACCTATGAGCACACCTTTACTATAAACACTACTGATATGAATGCACGCCTCGTACTCAATCTTGGTGGAAACAGTGCAGATGTTGTCTTCGATAATATACAGGTTATTGAACTTCCGTAATAGAAGTATTCGTTAATAGTACTATACAATATCAAGGCTCGCTTTTTAGCGGGCCTTTTTTGATGTACCGTACCATTAGTTATAGTTATTAATCATCGTCTCGTTGAATTGTTGTAATAATCATAGTATTACCCTTTATTAACCAACATATCTCAATAGCATACCTTGATTCAATTCTATATTTACTGCAACGTTATGATCAACACCTACCGGTGAAAAACCGAAGAGGATCAGATACCCCCAATGACAGTAAATATGAGCATGGCTACATCATTAATTTTCGTATCCTTCTTACTTTTAGGGTGCGACAATTCAGTAACCCCAATTCCTAACCAACAGAGTGCTGTATCATCTTCTTCACAGTCTATATCGAGCGCAGAAACTGCAATGGTTTCTTCAAGTGTAGAGTCAGGAATATCCAGTCTAGCATTGTCAGACACGACACTTTCTGAACGGTATCTCCTCAGTCCAACAACCGATACTTTACCAGAGGAGTGCTGGCCAACAAAAGAATATACAATTACCGGTGTTACCATTATTCCCGAAGAGTACAAACTGAATTCTAAAGGTGCAACAGGTGCACCTGACACTCTCAGAAGGCGGACATTTTTTGATATAAAAGCAGAAGTTGTTGAGGCGACTCTCTCTCCCGCACTCCCAGCACACGAATACCCTGAAACACATTTGATTGATTCTACCGACTCAGACTGTTATTATGGACTGATAGCCAATCCATCGCGCATTGACCACTCGAAGATTTTTGTTAACAAACCTATAGTTTTTAAGGGTGATACCATTCCCGCCCACACCAATCTTAAACAGTATCGTGAAATGGGTGAAGATATGCTCAATATCAATATGTCCTTTTTATATGTACACGAAAGAGCCTTCATTTGGATTCATGACGACTTTGAATTTGGCCAAGGGGAGCATACTTTTACCTTTGAATGGTACACCTATACCAATGAAGTTATCAGGGATTCCACTATCGTCTATCTGGATATTGACTATACAGAATAATTTTCTCACCACCAACCTAGACGTCATTTTCATTTATACATCTACTCGCCCAATTGCTCCTCAATATTGCGATAGATACCATCATAATATCGTTTATCAGAATCAGGGATAGACTGTGAAAAAGAGATAGACTCCATAAGTGACTGTAGTATCTATTTCTGTAGTCCCATCATCAAAGAGTGCAGTAATTTCCATACCCTCACCCTTACCGTACCACGTAAATTAAGTATAAACATATCCCCTTTCAAATAGAAAAGAGTATATTAAACAGTGTCTACTTACCTATGCACCCACTAAACAAGTTATTTAGTGCACAATCAGGGAAGAGATATTAAACCGGGGCACAGATGAATCAAAGCATTATCAATACACGATTTCTTTCGAAATTGTCAATTAGCAGGCATTCGATACTCACAATACTCCTCTTTGTAACTACTACTGCATACTCGCAACCAAGAGTCGGGCCCGATGGTTTTTTTCATCCTGAAGTTGGCGGAAGTAGCTTGCTCACTGTTCTTGGACACAAAGGGCAAGTTGACCCAGTATTGATCGATGAGATAGGTCGTGCATTGGTAAAGGCAACCGGTGAAAATATTGGTCACTTTGGTCTTATTGATAATAACACCACACCAATCAACTGGAGTGCACTCGATGGCTACTATCCCGGTTGTGTCTATCAATTTGATATTCCTGATTTTTCGGTAACCCTTACGTATTTAGCAACACCGCGCACCATTAGTAGTATCGGACAACATAATGGAGACTTTATACTCCTTTTCGTAAAAGCATCATTGACCTATACCGGCAGCGCAACCACTGGAAGCACCTCAATACCTCTTGGTGCCCCACCTGAACTTACCCCAATAAACGATGCCGCTAAAAGTGACCAAAGTTATGATATCACCTCTGGTATCCCCTTAGAATTTGAATATGCTACTGCGATATCAAGAATTTCAGGTACCGGAGGCCCCACCCTCAACTCACAAGAGATACAGGAGATTGCAGGAACCTTTGCCGATGCTCAAGCAGACTTTAAAACGTTTTGGGATGTTGAACTCAATAGAGTAGTAGAAGTTACGGTCCCTGAAAGTACAGAAAATGCAGAGCACTTTAACAACGTACTGAAAAGTTCACTTGCCCATATTCAAATAGTCCGTGATGGCGACTTTCTGCATGTGGGTGAAAATGGATACAACTATCTTTTTGATCATGATGCCCATGGTATTTTCGCCAGTGCTATCGAAATGGGAGCTCTTACTCAAGATGAAGCTGAGACACTGCTTCGCACCTTCCCTATTCAGCAATCATCTCATGACTATATCGATGCCCTGGGTAAACTCCCTTGGGCCATTGCAAAATTTGTATTAAAGTTTCAACCAAATCAAAGTCTCATACAAGATTTTGTATTTACCCATCAGTTTAAAGGCGCGGGAGACAAATTGAAAACTCTTTCGGACTGGATGCACACTATGGTAACCGACAAATTAGAAGATGATGGTCTTGCGGTCTTTGCAGAGACCCTCGACTCTCATAATCGCGCGACAGTCGATAACATGGCAATACTTCTTGGGCTCAGAGCCTATCGCTATCTCTGTTTGTATCTCGGTGAAACTGATGAAGCGACATGGGCACTTGATCAGTATACAACAACCCACACAGTACTCCAAGATGTATTACTCGAATTAATGAATGGCAAAACTGAAGAAGAGAAATATGTATCCGTTGGTATTATGGACCGCACCGAAGACCTTCCTTTTGGTGGTCAACCCGATGCCTTTATTAATGCAAACGCCTACTCACACTTCTTTTTTGGCAGAATGTATGAACTGTTTCTCTTTGGTGGTGACTATGACCGCCTCGCACCCTATATTGACAATACACTGGATCAAGGTATTGCCATGATAAATGGCGATGAGCGTTTTCTTGAAAATGGCGTGTGGAATGGTAACTTTGGTATGTATAACGATGAATTTTGTTCAAGTGGATACAACACTGCCTACACGGAAGGCTTATTGCTCGGTAACGGAAAGTACCGCAGTGCATTTTACACCGCATTCGATTACTCCATGGATAGACAGAGTGGTCCGTATGTATGGTTTGAAGGGGTTGGCTGTGGAGAAGAGTTTGGAGTAACAATTCAAGGCCAAAATACAGCCGCAAAAGCCGGTACCGGTTCTGCACCACACATGTGGAGCGTGGCGAGTCAATCACGAATGCTCGTTCTCACCTTTATATCTGAACGCTATGACGGGTCACTGGTTATTGGCAGAGGCATCCCAAAGGACTGGATTGGAAAGGGTGATGTGGGTATACAAAACTATCCACTGAGCAACAAAACTCGATTTGGATACACGATATCGAAAAAATCAGAAGGGCTCTATAGCATATCCTTTAATGGCACCCCTGCGGGTAAAACTATAGTGAATCTTCCTCAGTTTATTGATGAAGAGCCTGCGCTCATACACTACCAAAATTCACCAGTGGATTACCTTACTCAGGTTACATTAACAGACTTTGATGCTGACGGTAAGAATGAGATTGTTATTGATTCTGGGTACACCTATTCACAACCTATCCTCTTTGCCTTTCACTCCCAAGTGAATGTTGATTCACTGAATACTGTGGGTATTATGGTATCGAGCAGTAGCAGCGTAGTAGCTCATGAAGAGAGCAGTAGTGTCGTTTCATCTGATGAGAGTATGAGTGCATCAGAGTCAATGAGCAGTACTATCCTTTCATCATCAATGCCAACGTCTGAATCAAGTTCTTCATCAGTAATCACTGCGCCACTCATTACGAGTTTGAAGAGTCGTGTGCACGTAAACTATGCAGTGTTAGCTCCTTTTCAAGATATACCAGAAGTTTCAGCTTCAACAGAAATTGTCTTTTATACATTGACCGGAGAACAGATTTCAAGAGTGTCCGAGAGTAGAAGTGAGGTAATTGTGATGGTTATGAGGGAACTGAAGTAATTGAATATCTATCAACGGTAATTATTCGGAATGTATAAGAGTTGATCGTAATCCTCATATTGTGAGTAGCACTGGATATATAATAGTTCTTCCCTTTTTTCACAAAGCACTCAAGGCCTGACTCCTGTAATACTGTCAGCATCAGACGTTCAATCTGCTTTTTTGAAAAGGCCGTACCGAGCTTCTTGTTTATTCTTCCGTATACCAGTTCAGTATAGCAGTGGCTTTTTACTATTGCAGCTTTGTCTATTATCATGATCACTTTATTATGTTAAAATTTTTAAGAGAGACTGATTTTCTATAGGCAATCAATATACTCTGTAATTGTCCTCTCTTCTATACTATTCTTTTTATCCACGTATTATCCGCTTACAAAAGTAATACGCATATCCCAATAAAAATGTATACTCTATACATCCCTTTTCACAAAATACCCCCAAGGAGCTTGGTAATGAAACGATCATTTCTTACTACTCAATTCTTGTTTCAAAGTATTACCGTGGCAATTATTGCATTCGGTATCTTTCTCTACATAAACCCTATTCCTGTTTCAACAGCCCCTTCAGTAACACATTCACCGCAAGCAAAACCTATCTTAAAAAAGGTTAAAAAATCGAAGCGGGTCAAAACGCCTCCTACAATAAAGAAAAAGTGTACTAATGGCATGCTCACTTTCATTAAAGAGGGAAAGGCTGAACAGCTTCCTCTTATTCATTCTGATGTTGTCGTAACCATATCAGGGCTCCTCGCTCGAGTAACCCTCAAACAAACGTTCGTGAACAGTGATGTAAACCCACTTGAAGTAGAGTACCTCTTCCCCCTCAGTGAAAAAAGCGCCGTTGATTCTATGACGATGCGTACCCCATCACGCCTCGTCTATGGTGTTGTTAAGAAGAAAGAAGAAGCCGAAGCTGAATATCAGGCCGCTTTAAAAAAAGGACAACGGGCATCAGTGGTTCACCAAGTACGAAGCAATATCTTTAAACAAAAACTGGGTAACGTAATGCCCGGCGACACTATTGAAATTACCATTAGCTATTTAGAAGAAGTCTCGTACGACCTCCATACTCTAAGATATCACTTCCCTATGACCATTGGACCTTACTTTACCCCTGAGGCAAAAGACAGTGCAATTCGCGACTCTATCAGTCAGTCTGTATCAACCCCTTACAATACACCTACCCATCGTGACCCTTCTACTATCTCACTCACGCTCTCAGTAGAGGCAAATGATGCCATAACCGCATTTACCTCCCCCAGTCACCGTATACACACAACCCTTCCCAAAAACGGTTGGTACACCATTACTCTAAGCAACAATGATCAAATACCCAACAAAGACTTTATGCTTGAGATACCCTATAGTAACACCAAACCACTGAGTCAGTTTACCTTTGAAAAAGGTGCAGAAGAGTCATTTTGGCATCTCACACTCTTCCCTCCCACAGGAACAACCAACAAAGCACACCCTAGAGATCTCACGTTTATAATGGATCGTTCAGGAAGTATGCGTGGCTTTCCCCTCGATAAAAGCAAAGAGGTCATGGAGAACCTCCTGAAAAATACCAATCCAGATGATCGTTTCCGAATTATCAAATTTGCAGGAACTGCTACCGACATGAGCCCTGTACCCCTTCCTGCGAACGCGCAGTATATCCAAAAAGCACTGACCTTTATCGATGAGACCAACAGTCACGGTGGTACCAATGTACTCCCTGCCATGGAAAAAGCACTCTCGTATCCTGCAGATGCCTACCGAGAGCGCGTCGTAATATTCATGAGTGATGCCTATGTCTCAAATGAGAAACAGATTAATGCACTGGTCAAAGAAAAAATTGGTACCGGTAAAGTCTTTACTATTGGCATAGGGTCGAGCGTCAATCACTCATTGCTCCGTTCCATGGCAATCGTTGGTAATGGCCACTATAGCTATATTCGCCATGATGGCGATGCAGAAAAGCGAGTGAAAGAACTGTATCAGCGCATGGAGGCCCCAGTATTAAATCAATTACTCCTCTCTGGTGATGTAAAAAAAGCTTCAAAGATCTACCCCAAAGTGATTCCCTATTTAGGGGGCGGCCAACCACTTCAACTCACTGGCATGATCCCTAACAGTAAACTCCCCCCCGATAGTACCTCTGGGTTATTTCAAAAGGTGATGCACTCCATTGCACCATCAAATAACACCCTTACTCTAACTGGAATCATGGGTGATAGCTCCACTTGGTCTCAAGGAGTGCATCTCAACACTCCTACAAGCCGTACTATTGGTCTTCCTGCTCTTTGGGCGCGAAAGCACATTGAACACATCGAGTTCCATGAGGGAGACTATAAACGCAAAGGTAACCTCCTCTCTAAAAAACAAGATGAGAAGGTTACTCAACTCGGCCTCAAGTATCAGATCATGACGAGAAACACCAGTTTTCTTGCCGTTGAAAGTATTACCGTCAACAGCAGTGGCAACACTCTCAACATAACCCAGCCCAATCAACATCCGGTAGGAGTTGCTCAATACCTTAAGGCCGCACCACCAGCTCGGATTCGCAAGAATAAAATAAGCCCTATTAGTGAACAACATCAAGGGCAGTTCCTCCTTTCTAAAACAAAAAACTCACATTCAGCATATTCAGTAAGTAGGGGCGCAACAATTTCTGGAAGAAAAACATCAAGTAAATTTACACACTATGCAGAAGCAGCAAGTGGAGGGATGGGTGATGCGCTTTCAGCCTTACTTGGGGGTGGCGGTGGTGCAGTATCACTAGGAGCCAAGGGAAAGTTTAAAGCTCCTTCATCTTCGGACATCGTCATTACCGATAGCAATACTCTACGGTCAAAAGCTTCAATTATGCGCGTCATACGAAGTCGTTCCCCCGGATTGCGACACATATACAATAAGTATCTTAAGAAACATCCAGGGTTTGCCGGGATACTCAATGTGAGCTTGACCATTGCTGCATCTGGCAAAATAATATCCTTTACTCTAGAAAGCAGTAGCACGGGAGTGACAGAGTTTGATAATGAAATTAGAAACAAAGTGAAACGTTGGAAATTTGAACGAATAGCATCAGGTGAATGTACTATTACAGTGCCTCTTGCGTTTAGTGAATAAAAAAACATAAAGGAAAAACAAATGTCTCAAGCCAATGGTTCTATCAAAGTCGGTGTCGGTGTACTTATCGTCCGCAACAACCAAGTATTACTGGGCAAGCGGAAGGGTTCACATGGTGAAGGCACTTGGGCACTCCCTGGTGGTCATTTAGAGTTTGGCGAAACCGTTGTAGAGTGCGCTGCCCGTGAAGTACTTGAAGAGACTGGTTTAATTATTGAAAATGTTGGTCATGCAGGGTTTACCACAGATGTATTTCCCGATGTAGAGCATCAATATGTCACACTCTTTGCACTAGCGCACAATCCTACGGGTGAGCCTGAGACGCGCGAACCGAACAAATGCACAGGATGGCATTGGTTCTCTTGGAACAATCTACCACGGCCACTCTTTGCCCCCTTAGAATCACTTATTACTCAGGGATATACTCTTGTATCTGTCTGACACTATAAGTACTCAATGTAAGGTAAGTGTATAAATCCAGTTAACAATACCCAATTACTGTGCGCGTTGAAAAAGAATGAGTATGTAATTTTAAAAGCCAATCATGTCATTTATTGAAATTTTATATTCAGTTTCAATAGCAGAAATTTTATATGTTCTGCATTCACGAGTATCTATTGTCTTTATTACGCCATCTTCAAGAGGCTTCCCAAATGGCTTACTAATGATTGCAATTACTGGAAGTGAGGGTGATTCAATGTTGGCCCCTATAACTCGTGCTATTTCATTACTACTCAACTTCACCAAAGACCCTATAGGAAAAAGAGAGGTATACCCTATCAGTTTATTAACATACTCTTTTTCGAATTTGTTCTTTGCAGCCCCTTCAATAATAGCGCGCATACGATAAAACGGGTGTACGTTTTCAACGGAATCAAGCCTGGAATGAATGTATTCATGAGCAATAGCTAGGATTTTCGAAAAAGGATGTAATGAAGAACCATTTTTTCCCTTTGGATAACCACTACCATCTTCCCGTTCACAGGCCTGATACGCTGCAATGGGTACTACTCTCGCAAGGTCCTGATATCTCTCGAGGATATTAGCTGATAAGGCCGGAAGCGCCTGAAATGCAATTGGATCAATCTCTTTTTTAGCTTGAACAATATTCGCATAATTGTTGTTAAGAAAATATATACCAATGTTATGTAACAGTGCACATTGAATAAGTTGTTTCAGCTGCGTTTCTTTATACTGTAATGAAACCCCATTTATCAAAGCTACAATAGCGGTATTTACTGTATACCCAAAAAGTGATAGCTTAGAGGGGTACCCTAAGTTACAGCATTCTAAAAGAATATGCTTATCCTTTTTTAATATCTTAAGGAGTACTCCAGATATTCTGTCACAACATAAATGAGGGTCAACTCGTTGGCCGGTATAGATAGATGCATACAGAGTTTTCACATCCTCTATTACTGAAATATAAATATGCTTGATACCAAGCTTATACTTTTGATCTCTGTTAGAAAGCACCCCAAAGGAAATTTCCGTTTCAAAAGGAGGCTCATCTATTTCTGCCCAGAGATCATGTATTTCATCATCACCGGTAACAAATTCTTTTTTTTGTAACGCTATAACGCTCTCTGAAAGTTTCAGTGGGGGGTGATTTGACTGAGTAGTTATTTCTGTTTCGTTTCTATTTTTTGAACTGAAAGGAAATCGTGACTGTAGAGGAGGATTACCTCTTTTTGTAAGTGCGATCAAACTATTTGATGAAATTTCAGATCCTGCAGGCAAAACAACCTGCCCGTCTTCGGTCACTATATCAGCCGAGACACTGTCTCCAACTATTAGATCTTCATACGCAATGCTATGCACCTATTTATACCTATATCTCAAAATCCATACTATTAATTTTGAGATATTCTTAACACAATTATATACCTAGTATACCCCACTGAAGTTCAGTCTGCTACAATAGTTTACTGTATTTAATAGATTTTAGTTTATTGAGTATCTACCAATCTATTGGAAAGTAGTCTTTTAAGAACTGGCCACTCCAGTGTTTCCCTGTTAAGATACCATCGATCAGTGGATCACAGATTCGTGCGGCACCATCAACAATATCAAGAGGTGGCTGAAAGTCATGTACTTTCTCTTTAAACTCTGCTAAGTGAACTGGATCTTCATCAGTGACCCATCCGGTATCAACAGCATTCATATAGATACCATATTGGGTAAGTTCAGATGCTGAGGTGTGCGTTAACATATTGAGCGCCGCTTTTGCCATATTCGTGTGTGGGTGACGATCACTCTTTTTAAAACGAAAAAACTTACCTTCCATAGCCGACACATTCACAATATGCTTGCAGCCTGTATTCTCTCGTTTCATCATCTCTACTAAACGATTACACAACACGAATGGAGCGACTGCGTTTACCAATTGTAATTCAAGCATTTCAGAGGCTTTAATCTCTCCTAACCGTAACCGCCATGAGTTGGTGGTACGCAGGTCAACCTGTTGTAGATCAACATCGAGCTTACCCTCTGGGAACAATTTTTCAGGCTCAGTTAACGGATAGTCATTTGTATAAGGCATTTGGGACAAGTGGGCAGAGTGTTCAAGACCCATATTTACACCCATCTGATCATTAGTCCATGAGATAGGCAATGCTTTATCTTCAGTTAAGTCATTGTGAGTAAAATCAGTGAGTGTTTTAATACATGACCGGAAACTACTCAATAATTTTTGGGTCTGCATATCTTGTTTTTCAAATGGTTCCATCTCTAAGTCCATGAGATGCTTATAGAAATTAGGTGGGCGACGAACAGTCTGTGCCGCATTATTTATGAGGATATCCATGCGGTCAAATCGTTCTTCGATATGGGTACAGAAGTTCTCAACGCTTGGCGTATGCCGTAAATCAAGACCATAAATATGAAGGCGCTCTCCCCATTTCTTAAAATGAGGTTCTTTTGCAAAACGTTTTGCTGAGTCAATAGGAAATCGTGTTGTCGCAACAACGGTTGCTCCCGATTCCAAAAGCATTAATGTAGCCTGATATCCAATTTTTAGACGAGAGCCTGTGATAACCGCAACCTGACCAGTAAGGTCACAGCGTTGGAAGCGTTTCATGTAATTTAAATCACCGCACTTCTTACACATTGCGTCATAGAATGGGTGAAGGGTTGTAAATTTCGCCTTACACACATAACAGTTACGAGGAGAATCAAGGGTAACGAGCTCTTTATTTTTATCAACGCCGGCATATTCAATTTGCATGGGCGCCGTAAAAATAGTAGCTTCCCGAGCAGAGCGAATGCCCGTTTGAGCACGAGCGGTACGTTCTCTTTCCTTACTCTTTAATTTTTGTTGTTCTTTTAAAGCCTGTTTTTGCTCTTTACTCGCTTTACGGTCTGGTCTAGAAAAAGTTCCTGCCGCCTTTCGAAGCTCTATAACCTGTTCTTTATCTAGTGAGTTAAACTGCTCGGGCGAACTATTGAGTGTTTCTAATACGCGGATACAATTTTTAAGTTCTTCTGCTGTTAATTCAGATGGTACGCTATTCTCATCAGGTTTCATAGAGTTCTTCTCATAAAGGACGATATGGGTATTTAGAGGTACCCTTTTATCAATTCCACCCAAATATACCTAAATATTCCGCAAAGTATACAGGGGAAGCTATAAACCTCTATCCATTGATTAAGTATTAACAGAAATATTCATGTTTTAGCCTTTTGAGTCTCCTGATAGCCACTCAAATACTAATTTGCATACTACATGTTTTCTTTTACTCAAAAGTTCGTATGAAAAGGTCAAAAGACACTCAGGTTCAGGTATTTCTCGATGATAAAAAAGGCTCAAATGAGCTTCACTACAAAATTCTTCAAAAACTGAGAACGATTGTATTAGATGCGCTTCCCAATGTTGATGAACGGATGATGTATGGTGGTATTATGTTTTCACTGGAAGATGACCTTGGCAATGATGAGGATTTTGGTGGGATATTCTCAAGTAAAAAACATGTCTCTTTTGAATTTTCTCAGGGATATACTCTCGATGACCCCAAGAAAAAACTTGAAGGTACAGGAAAATACCGTCGTCATTTAAAAGTGAAAGAACTCAGTGACATTACCGATAAAGATGTATTGTTTTTTGTAGAGCAGATCTAATGCGCTTTTTAAAACCTATCAAAAAGGCTACATACGACCTTTTATGGCACCAAGAAACTTTTCAAATCCAGAAAACTTGATATTGTAATTATATTGAATTTGGTTTTCGGCTAACTTTGACATTTCTAAATCAATATCAACGTTATTAATTTCCCCAGGAAGAGTCGCGTCATTTGACTCTCTGGCAAATGCTTTCACTTTTTGAACAGCAGCATCTTTTCCAATTTCAAAATGATTTTCATCAGTGGTTTCGCCATCGACCTTTAATCGAAGGGCCGCCCTCACCTGCTCTTCAAAATGAACTTCTTTTCGCTGATATCCCACAGTTGTAGCATTGGCAATATTGTGAGATATAGCCCGATTTCTCATTCCATTGGCATCAAGGCTCTTATACAGAAGAGTTCTTCTCGTTCCCTGAAACATGTATCCTCGTAAATCCATTTTTATACCGTTGTGAAGTACACCCTTAGTTTAATTGCAATAATTGTGCCAACATCAAAACACTAAAAAAGGGCTCATATCGGCTATTTACGGGGTAACTTTAGAGGAATATCACTTGGATGAGAATATTTTTCTCCAATAGGGAAAAATTGTACCGGTTATACCCTCATACTCCATGCTACTGCATAGACCATTGGATTACCACTATTTCACCTGATACCACTGGATAACTCTTTAAAAAAACCAGAGTTTTATTTCTCTAACACATCCTCAAGCACATCATAATATCGGTTGGCAATAAAGGTTGCGCCCGCTTCATTATAATGAATATAATCAGCTAACAGCGCGTCAGTAAAGTCGGTATACATATTGACCGTAATTACTTGAGATAAAGCCGTCGATTGTTCTGCTGCAATTGTCACTACATCTTGTTGTAATTTAATAATGTAATATGAGCGCTCTAAAGTCATAATATACGACTGACCAGGCGCCATCTGTTCAATGACAATCGTGACATTTTGATTTCCAGCCTGAAGCACATCTATAATGGAATTAATGTTAGCGATTGTTTCAGCATAAGGTAAACCCAGTATGCCATCATTCCCTCCAGGAGAGCTAAACAGTACAATGTCAGGGGTATCTATTTGACTTAACCAACCAGTAAGCCCATTTAAAATTTGTTCAGATGTCCAACCGCTTCTACCTTCGTGGTCTCCATCGAAGCTATTACCATTTACTGAAGGATATGAAGCCCTATCAGTCTGCGTGCCAATAAAATCAAAGGTCCAGTTGTTTTCAATTAAAGCTTTCCAGAGCTGATATCTAAAACTTTCAAATACGGGTCTATCTCCTTCAACCCGTGATGCTCCTAAAGGCAGTATTTTGTTTATAGAATTATCCACTGAATTCACAGGAGAATCATCCTTAGCGCAAAAACTTAATAACGCTACTGCTGCAACTATAATAAAAATTTTCATACTCATATTTATTTTAACATAAAACATTAATTGGATCAAAGCTATTCGACACTGTGCCCAAATAAATAATGTATCCTACAAAAGTTCGTTTAGACTTGTATTACTCGAATACATTCAATATAATCTCTAAAGAAGCCTATACCCTAATGAGAAATCATGGGAAGTCACCAGGAAATAAAGAATCAGGATAGTGTATTTACACTGTATTCTACACTGGTAATAGCATTTTCATTGCTCGTGTTAGTATCATGTGCGTCTATTGGTTTTCTCACCTATTTTTCAAGAGCCGAAGGAATTCGACTAGAACACTATCGGCTTCTTGAAACTCTACGAGATGAAAAAGCCAGGGTGATATCAGATTGGTATCATGAACGGCTTGGAGATGTAAGGGTTACAACTACGCGCAAAGATATTCACTCACTTTATACCGTGAAAAGAAATTCCAAGAATTACCAAGCCATTAAAGATGAGATAAAAAGTACATTACTTTTAATTGGCCATGAGTATGATTATGAGGCACTATTTTTAACAGACCCCCAGGGAACAACTATTGTTACTACTGAAACTAATTTTGCAGATATGTCAGAGCTCCCATTACGAATGGCAACATTAAATGAGGTTATAAAGAAAAAGGCCGTTATCGTGTCTGATGTTCTCATTAGCAAAGTACATAACCGGGCCACAATCTTCATATTTGCACCTATTTTCTCTAAAGAAGCAAAAGAGTTTATTGGAATGCTCGGCATATTGACAGACCCATCACAATGGTTGTATAAAAACTTTACCCAGAGTGAATACCTGGGTAGGACCGGTGAAATTTTATTGGTGAATAGGGATGGAATTGCACAAAGTCCATTAAAATTTCAAAAAAATGCTGTTGCAAAAGCTGTCATTAATGCCGAGCCATCAAAACGGGGAGCGGAAGGTAAAGTAGGGAGAATCGAAATCAATGATTACCGACCAGAACCAGTTATGGCGGCATATGGCTATATTGCCCCCTTTGATTGGGGGATTGTTGTAAAGCAAGATATGAAAGAGATTAATGCCCCTGTATATGCAATGGCAATGAATGTAGCTAGTATAACCATAGGCGTACTGTTATTTGCACTTTTATTTGGCCTATTGATTGCCCGTAAAATTTCAAAACCAGCCTTGTCTATAGCTGAAGCTATAGATGCAATCGGTAAAGGGGCATTCGACACTACGGTACCCGAATATGGCCCTACAGAGATTAGAAAAATCGCTATCAATGTGAATAGTATGGTGAATCAATTGGGTATTATGAGATTGATCCAAACGAACATTAGAGAATTATTGATTGAAACCGGAAAGCACAATACATTGCATGACCTATTTGAAGGAGTATTACCCGTACTTGCTCAGAGTACCCATTCTCAAATGGGGGTTGCCTATACAGCATTAGACAGCTCTAAAACAGTGGAACTTAATTATGTATATGGAGGTAGATCTGATAATTTTGAACAGCAACTTTTAATAGATCCCCCAGATAATTTGTTAACAAAGTGCTTGAAAGAGAAAAAAGTTCAAATTTTTGATAATCTTTCCGCTATTAAAGGGCTTGTAATTAATACCATAGCTGGCCCAGCACCGGTTCAATCCTTCATGACCATTCCTCTCATTCGACGCGGGGATACCATGGGAGTTATCGGGCTTGCTTCGTTCTATGATTTTGATACGTCACACATTCAGATTGCAGAAGAGGTGAGTACAACACTGGCTCAAGCGATTGAAATTTGTAAGACATTTGAATTATCAGAGAAAATGAGAAAAAATATTAACGAGAGAAATATTGAACTTCAATCTAAATCTCTGGAGTTAAATAAAACGACCGAAGGACAAAAAGCTCTTATTGTAGAGCTAGAGGAGCAAAAGCTGCAGGTTGCAGAAGCGGATAAACTCAAGTCTGAATTTTTATCAAATATGAGTCACGAACTGAGAACGCCTTTGAATAGTGTTTTATCTCTGACACAATTCATATTGATGCAAGAAGGTGAACTCTCTGACGTCGATACTCGTCGCCGATTGAAAGTGGTTGAGCGCAATGGTGAACAACTTCTATCTCTAATTAACAATATCCTTGATCTATCCAAGATTGAATCGGGCAAAACAGATTTTTATGTAACACATTTTAAGATCATTGGTTTGATACAAACGTGTGTCACCTCAATGCAATCGCAGTTTGATAGAAAAGGTATTGCATTGAATGTTCATTGCTCAACAGAATTAATGATGGAGTCTGACTATGATAAACTCCATCAAATTCTTTTAAACCTCTTATCAAATGCACATAAATTTACGGAAGATGGCGCCGTTGATATCGAAGTAATACATGGCAAAAATACTATTGTAATCAATATTACTGATACCGGTTGTGGAATACCCCAAGAGAGTTTAGATCACATTTTTGACGAGTTCCGGCAGGCTGACGGTTCTATAACAAGAAAATATATGGGTACTGGGTTAGGATTAGCTATTTGTAGAAAACTGCTTGTACTCTTGGATGGCACCATTACGGTGGAGAGTAGAGAGAATGTCGGTACAACATTTACGGTACTCGTACCGGATACATTTGATAAGGATAAAAAAAATGTTATTTCGGAATACTCTGCAACTGAAATAGAATCCACAATTGCCCCCCCAGTAGTTTCATCAAGAAAAAATAAAAGCAAAATTTTGATAGTAGAAGATAACCCAGACAATATGATGCTCGCTAAAGATATTCTGAGTGAAATGAATGTTGATATATGCGAGGCTTGGGATGGCGAAGAAGCGATACAGGTTGCAGCAGGAGAAATTCCTGATCTCATATTAATGGATGCGAATCTTCCCAAATTAAGTGGTATGGACAGCACAAAAGTAATTCGTCAAAATGAACAACTTAAAGATACTATTATCATAGCACTTACAGCCAAAACGATGGCGGGCGACAAGGAGCTGTTTATTAATGCGGGGTGTGATGATTATTTGTCTAAGCCTTATTACCCTAATGATTTGATTGATAAGGTTAATGAATGGTTAAATATTTAAAAATTAATTAATTTTGCGATACTATTTATAGAGTACATGGATAAGCATATATGGCGCTGGTTAATAAAGATGATTTAGCATACAACGATTACAGTTGGACAATATTTAGAGGCGATGATCCTCGAGTTGCCGGTGTACCTGATGATACTGTGTTCAACCTCAAGGAAGGGCATGAACTGTTGTATTTGATAAATAAAATGGCGAAGATCAATAATTTTAAAAAATTATTTTCTGGTCTCAAAGTTGAACGAATGGTACGTCAATCATTACCCGAAGATATTGATACTCAACTAGAAGTCATGCAATGGGTTGGTAAAAACTGGAATTCATTTAAATAGTTATAATGAGTCACCCAAGTAAACCATAAATCAGATGAGATACCTGCATTAATCACAGGCCATTCTAGAGCCGCTGTTACATCCAAGCCTTTATAGCTTGTTGGATATCTAAGTACGCTTGCTCTTGGGGGACTCCCGATCGTTTTAACACCTTATGCGAATGATCACCACTTTCAACAATATAGAGAGTCGCCTGTTTTAGAGAATCACACACTTCGGTAATCAAATCTACTTTTGCAAAGGTATCACGAGTCCCTTGAATAAACAACATGGGTACCTGAATCTCTTTGAGATGTGCTGCGCGCTCAATACCAATCTTTCCTGGGGCATGCAATGGAAACCCAAAGTAAAGTAACCCTTTAATACCCATGGCTTGTTCAGCTTCGGCCAATGATGCCATTCGCCCACCCATAGACTTACCCGCTACCCAAATTTTTGTAGTACTTTTACCAATGGCGTCTTTATACACTTCTTTAGATTTCTCTACCGCACGACGTATGGTATCAATCAGCACTGGTGCTTTACTCGGGCCACCTTTTCCATTTTCTAAATACCCAAAGTTAAATCGAAATACGGCAAGCCCTAGACCAGTAAGGATATCGGTGTAGTCTTGCATCGACCCATGATTCATTGGAGCACCAGCACCATGGGCAAATACGACCATTCCTTTCACATTTGCAGGAGCCTCAAACAGATAGCTCACCGCCCCTGGTTTACAATCTACGGGAAATGTTCCCTTTGTATTATTCATAATGAAGCCTTACCTTGGTTCTTAAGTGTGACTGCAAAAATAAAAATCCCCACGGTTACTGAGGTATTTATTTAAACATGGGTCCTGTATTAAAATTAAATAATGACTCTGTTGATACTATTCAAAAAATGGTACAAAAAAAGGGCATATTCATTTAAGAAAATGCCCCTTCAAAACTGTCAGTATTAATAGATTACAGATTCACTCTATTTTTCAAAGCGAATGTTATCTACATAAAAAGTCATGTGCTGAATATTGTGAGAAGCAATAACTCTCAACCAAACTTTTTCTATAAATCTAAAATCAAATAGGTTTGTATCAAATTCAGATAATGGAATTGCAACTTCTTGCCACTCATCGGTTATTCCATCAAGATATTGTGTTAATTCAATTGCTTTTGAATTACGATTATCATCCATCAAAAGTGCGATTGTAAATTCACTTCCCGGAACACCTTTAACATTAAACTTCATATATTCAGCTTGAGAAATATTTTTCCCACGTTCATAGTCTGAATCAGTTGGCTCTACACCAGTTCCACTTAAACTTGTAGGAATAAATGCATCTGCATAACTTGCAGTATTGTGATCCAAATCAAATTTGAGTGAACTCACACCAGTAAACGCTTCTTCTTGAGTCATAACAATGTTACCCCATGAATTTGCAGTAAGGTAGTTATACTCTGCTGGCGATTGTGAGTGACTATAGCTCCATGCTCCATCATTATTTAGGTCTTCATCAGCCCAAATAAAAGAGAATTCAGGAACGCTTCCAACGCGAACAATTTCCCACTGTTGATTAACACCACCAACGTAGTCCCACTGATGGATATTACCACCATCCCATGATGCCCATTCAGCAACATCAAGAGCTTTACCGCTCATAGCATTGAGAATTGAGTATGCACCATCACCGAGATCAGAAAGGTTCCACTGTTGATTCACGCCACCAAGATAATCCCACTGCTGCACATTTGCCCCATTTACCGTTCCTGCACCATCTAGTGCCTTACCGCTTGCGACATTAATAATTTTTACACCATTTTCAGATTCTTGAATTCTCCACATTTGATTCTCATCACCATGAAGAGCCCACTGCTGTACATTTGCTCCATTTTCAGTTCCAGCGCCATCAAGTGCTTTACCACTCATTTTAGAAACGATAGTGTACAAGCCAAACTCATCAAGTTCACCAATAGTAACGATGAATATAGATTTATTATTATCCGACGAATTTGTCTCCGTCCAAGCAATCTGACCATCACCAACAATAAGAGAGCCTTTATAATTATTATTATCAGTAAGTTGCGCTACTGATGTACCATTATAGTGAAATGCATTTCGTGCATACACTTCAGTATCGGTTCCCATAAAAACAACGTCATCACCGCTAATACGTGGTTCATTATAATCAAAATCCTGTCCTGAAATTGATTGAGTTGTTGTGCCGTCAAAAACCATGATTTCAAAATACTCTTTTACATTACGATATTCATAGAAGTAATAATATCTGCTCATCCAAGCTACTTTACCATCTTTCAACAGGGGTCTTTTATCTCTAGTTTCGCTGTTACTTATATTGAGCGTCACGCCATCTTTGTAAGTAAAAATATCATCTTCACCGTCAACACCAATACCTGGAGCAGTCCAAACGATACGGCCATCTTCTACCTGAGCGCCTATAATCCCTCCGGTAACAGTAATCTGAGTCGTAACACCACTTTCCCACGAGTAGATATTATAATCAGTGTAGATTGCTCCTCCATGCCATACTATTTGGCCATTACTGATACGCGGTACGTCGTCAGTATAATCATTATCAGTTATTTGCGAAACAGTACCATTACTATATAAAAACACTTCAGTATCAGTGCCATCATACATAGCCCATACAACCTCTCCATTATCAATATCTGCATGGGTTCCCATACTCATATTATTTGGATTCAGGTTGATTACCTGTGTACCATCATAAAAATAGAGTGAATTTGGATCTTCACCCCATACGTACTGGCCATTATCGATATCGTAAAATCTGTCCCAGTTTGTGTTAAATGTAAGACGTGCATGTATATCCCCATCAGTGGTAAATAACTCAGCGCCTTCGTTTTCTTCTGCTTCTGTATTAAAATAGAGTGTCCCGTTTTCCAATGCAGTGAGGGTATATACATCCCCTACTTCCATTGATCCGAGTTCTTCATATTGATACAATGCGTGTGCTGTGCCCATGCACAAAGCACATAAAGTCACTAATGTTAATAGTGTATTTTTTATCTGTTTCACAAATGTCCCTTTTGTTTTTTTTGATGTAGTGCCCTGGGCTCCCCCCAGGAACCTATCTACGGCGCCAATATTAGTATTCCCTCATTTATTTCGTACTGCTTCTTTATGGTAAGCATGTTGTAACTACATTATTTACAATGAGAAGCTATACCCATTTCTAAAACAACCCTAATTGATAGATAATACCCCTCTTATGCTTGAAAAGGGCAATTGTACACCACCACATTTATAGAACTCATTGTAAACTCAACACAACATTTCAAATAACCTAAGCCCCTGAGTATAAACTGTGGTACAATCCTCTACAAACAATAACGGAGGCAATTATGAAATTAACCAATAATACCATTTTAATAACCGGTGGTTCGAGCGGTATTGGATTTGAAATGGCAAAGGTTCTAATCAAGCGCAACAATGTGGTCATCATCACGGGGCGTAACCAAGAGAAGCTTAATGACGTACAGTCACGCCTTCCAGGCATAATTACTATCCAAAGCGATGTGAGCAACCCACAGGATGTTCAAGCGCTTTATACTCAAGTGTCAACAGACTACCCTGACCTCAATATCCTGATTAATAATGCAGGGATTATGTGGACCATTAATTTACAGGATCACTCCTATAACCTAGAAGAACTCACCAAAGAGCTTGATATTAATGTTAAGGGTACTATTTGGATGAATGACCTTTTCCTCCCGCTCCTCAAAAAGAATCAAAATAGTGCAACGGTCACCGTCTCTTCTGGTCTCGCCTTTGTACCCCTTCCTATCTCTCCGGTTTATTGTGCAACAAAAGCAGCTTTGCACTCGTATACTCAATCCTTAAGAGAGCAACTCCGCAATAGTGATG
Organism: Fibrobacterales bacterium; assembly: GCA_051532035.1. Lineage (GTDB taxonomy): Bacteria > Fibrobacterota > Fibrobacteria > Fibrobacterales > JAOPTW01 > JAOPTW01. The sequence continues at coordinate 37,409 of JAOPTW010000017.1, forward strand.
TTGCTGTTTTTGAACTTGCGCCACCTGCTACCGACACAGAATTGCTGGGCACCTTTGATGAAGAAAATTTGAAAGGTATCAGTGTAATGAGTGTTAAGGATATGGTGGCTGCATTCATGATAGGCTTTTCTAAAGATCGATTCGAGATACGCCCTGGTCAGTCAAATCAGCTGAGATTTATGAGTCGGTACTTTCCAAAATTCATTCTGAAACAGATGAGTAAGACCGTCGATACAATGCATGCAAAAGAGTAATGACTTAATGAATCAATGAATACATAAACCGAATCACCTGAGTACTCATCGCCATTGATTCAGGTATTGAAAAACTGCCGTGTTTAATAATTTCGGAATAGAGTTCTTGCCCATACACAGAGTAGAGCGATACCTTAACAGCCCCTTCAGGAACTTTTATGGAGGGGTCTTTACTATTCACAAGCATCCAACTGCTTTTAACACCAGTATCAATGCTATACTCTTTTATTGGAGAGACGCCTTTTGAACTACTGCCATTTTGAGCAGACCATTGGGATGATGACAGACCATCAGTAGAACTCAGAGCAGAACTCAGCATTTGTGTATCAAAGGATATACTCAGCTCATCTTCACTTGATGAGAGCCCTTCTAAGCTATCGGTCAACTGATAAGAGGTATCAGCATTGATAAAGTATTTTCCCGGAGTAATCTCTGTTGCACGCCCTTTGCCAGGTATACGAATTTCTGCAGTCGTTCCACTAGGAATTTCAATGTCAAATTCAATAGCATCATTGACTCGGCGCCACTCAACAGCGATGATACCCTGAATTGAGTTGTATGATACTTTTGCCCAATCTAACTCATCGGGTATATGAGGCTCTATAAGAATCTTTTGATACCCCGGAGCCGCGCTTTTAATACCACCAATATTCTCAAACATCCATTGCCCCACTGCGCCATTAGCATAATGGTTGAATGAATTCATACTCGCATTGTGAAATCCGTTTTCTGATGTCCAGGCATCCCAGCGTTCCCATATACTCGTCGCGCCATTCTTTACTTCAAAAAGCCATGAGGGGTAGGTGTCAGTAAACAGTAACTCATAAGCGACGTCAACATGCCCTATTTTACTGAGTACATTCATGAGGTCTCGTGTTCCAATAAATCCTGTTGAAAGATGTCCTCCTTGTGTATAGATATCAGTGATAAGTCTCTCCTCAGCCTGTTGCTTCATCTCCCCCTCTACGAGATCGAACCACAATGCAAGTATATAGCAGGTCTGAGTATTACCGTAAATGACTCCACTCTCATCAACATACAGAACGTTAAATGCTGTTTTGAGGTCGTCATAGAGCGTATTAAACCGCGCTTCATCGTTCGTGTTACCGAGTAGAGCAGCAACTTGTGCCATAATCTTAGCATCACCAGCAGTATAGGCGGTAAATATCACTTCTGATGGTGTGTCAGCTAATATATTGAGCCAATCACCAAAACTTTGGAAATCCCATGGTCGAAAGGCATCATCCATTTTTGTTTCTCGGTAGTCCATGAACCGTTTCATACTCTCATACTGTTGTTTCAAGATACCAGTATCACCATATACTTCGTAGAGCGTCCATGGAATAATGATACCCGCATCAGCCCATCCTGGGCCACCAGATCCAGCAGCTCCTTTTGCAGGTGCGACTTTAGGAAAGCCTCCATCAGGCAATTGGGCATCCGTAAGATCGACTAACCATTTGTGAAAAAATGCTTGAACATCAGAATTATAACATGCGGTTCTAATAAATACTTGGGCATCACCAGTCCAACCAAGCCGTTCATCCCTCTGAGGGCAATCAGTGGGGACACTCATAAAATTTGCACGCTGACTTTGGGTTATATTGCGATACAACTGATTCAGACGTTCATCAGAACATTCAAAACGACCCGTTACGTTTAATTCAGAAGTTAATTCAATGCCTGTTATTGCCTCTGGGGTCGGTGTGCCGGGGTACCCAGTAATACTGACATATTGAAATCCATGATAGGTAAAAAGTGGGTGCCATTCTTCAACACCATCCCCTTTACAAATATAACGGTCTTGTGCGCGTGCACTCCGTAAGTTAGCCCTGAGAATCGTTCCATCCTCAAGAAGGCGTTCTCCGTAAGACACCGTTATCATGCTACCTTCATCACATGTAGCTTTGAGGCGAGCAAACCCTGAAAAATTGGTCCCCAGATCAAATACAAAGGTTCCTGGTGTGGGCTCACTCACCGATAGTGGTGTAATCTCTTGAAATACACCTACGGGCTTAATAGGATTTGGCTCTATAAGTGCAGTTACCGACTCTGTAAGAGCAACATCATTCCATGCTGTTTCATCAAACCCTACCTTGTTCCAGCCCGGCATCTCTGCGCGAGCATCATATATTTCGCCATGCAATATATCTGCATTCACTATAGGGCCAATAGATGCTCGCCATGAATCATTGGTAACCACAGTATCAACTACCCCATTTTCATACTTAACAATCAACGCTGCCTTGACTCTAATATCGGTACCATAATTATCCCGTACCCCGAGGTGCCCAATATGACCAGCATACCACCCATCCGCAATAATCGCCCCTGCCGCATTGAGGCCTTGGCTAACCATATCAGTGACATCATAAGTATTGTAATAGACTCGTTTGGCATAATCGGTCCAACCGGATGTAAAATAGTCATTACCAACTCGACGACCGTTTAAATAAAGAACATACCACCCAAGAGAGGCTACCTTAAGTTCGGCCTTCTGAATCTTTTCTGCAAGAGTAAATTCCTTTCTTAGATATCGCGGTGCCGGGGTAACATGCCCTGTCCAATTTGTACCTCGATAAACCTCATCAAACCCAATCCATGAGCCCGTAAAATCTGCAGTACATACGGTACTTATCAGCGCTATCAGAATTAAAACATACTGTAATTGAATCTGTTTTTTAATTACATTGAGGCGTTGTACCGTTGCTACCATGCTCGTGTACCCCCCAGACAAATTGACTTACTATTATACTGTATCATTCAGCTTAAGTGGTTGTATTTAGTATATATTAAAAGTAGGTACTTTTAAGTAAATAGCCTAGTATGCATTGTGTACTCAAAACCTAAAAAACGATCACTGCACACAAAACAAAGACTATTGAGAAAGAGAAAAAAGCTGTACATTCATCTGATACACCGAATCGCTCTCTTGTGATTGCTGTGCCAGCTTAAGGGTATCTCTTTATATTATACCCGAGCCTTACGCTGATCAAGTAAAGAGTTCTTAATGAACATATACAGAGCATGGGGTAACAAGAAAAATGTCATTCCTGAGTTGGGTATCATATATACTCCTAGAAGTACAAACAATAAATACGAGACCGTGAAACTTAAAGGGAGCCACCCTTTCTCTTTGAGGAAGCTGTGTATCAATAGACCAATAGGAATCATGAGAATACCGAAATAGAAGAACCAAAATGCCGCAAAATGTTCGAAGTCCATATGGCCAGCAACCGCTGGAAACTCATCCATTCCTGGGCTCACATTAAAGTAACACTTCTGAGCAAAATCGCTCATCTGCTTGCCAAAGCCTTCAGATGAGTACGTAAGGTTAGTGTGAAACAGTCCGATCACCACAAGAATAATTCCACTGGTGCATTTTTTTAAATAGTCCATATAAGTACCTATACTAAAGAGTCGTTCAAAAGTAAATATTTTCTAGTACTACAGGAGCCTATCCGCTTTCTTAGATTTATTTTTTACAATACCTATTGATTGGGTACACGTCAAGAATGAGTATGGGTATAGGATACAAAAAAAGCCGACCCTTCAAGGATCGGCTTATACTCTACTCGTAATAATTAAATACTATTATGGCTGAAGCGAACTAGAATTTGCAAATTCTATCCAACCATAATTAGCATTATCCATAGTTGGGTTGTAGTACATTAGGCAAACATATGCAGCTGTTCTTGCATCATAGTGACCCATTCTGTACACGACCATTTGTCCAACGTTGTTTGAAGCACACTCAGGTATTGGATCACCAGCCCAGTCCCAGTAATATTGGAACGTAAGTGATTTTACTGTTTCATGACGCTCTACAGGGTCAGCACTAAATACTTGTACTTCATACAAAGAGATTCCATGTGCTCCTTCTTTGTCCCACATTTTAATCTGTACATATTGGTATTCACCAAAATCAGCATCTAAGATAATTGAACCACCGGCGTACTCCCAATAAGAGGCAAGCTTTTCTTCAAAGTTAGTACCGTCATTTGACACAAGAACCTGAAAAGAATGCGCATATGCCGCTTCAAATTCAAGTACAACACGATCAATCTGCTGTGCACTCTCTAGATCAACAGTGATTGATTGAACGTTATTCGAAAAATCAGAAGCCCAACGAGTCTCCATATTACCGTCAAATGCTTGTGACGCCTCAAAGCCTACACCTTCAATAGTAGAAGCGGTAGCAGGTTTTGCCCAAGAAATATTTGTGTATGATTGTGCAGCTACAAATGATGTTAACAGCAGCGCAGACAACGTTGTCGTTTTTAATATTTTTGAAATACTCATTAAGTATTCTCCTATGTATGTATTTATGTGTTTGTTTGTCCCATCACTCTGTGAGCGATGAAGAAAAAATACTTAAGAAAATACTTATTCAGTACGACCTTCTATATTAGGCCCCGATAAGCGTACTCAAAGCGTACCAAAACGCTTACTCTAAACAAATGTTTACATGTGGAACAAAATATTTTGAACGCCTCTCTCAGGGCAAATCAAATTTTCATTTGTATAGCTTAGTTCATCGCAGTACTTCTGTGATTTTTTTAAAAAGGTCTTTTGAAAATACAGGTTTTTGTAAAAAACCCAATGCCCCATTATCCACTATTTCTTTTGCACCTTCTGTTATGCTATACCCCGATAATAATAACACTTTAACATCAGGATCAATTTTTTTAAGAGCTTGATATGTTTCTTCTCCATTCATATCAGGCATAATCATATCTAAAAGAATGAGGTCTATATCTTGCCATGATTCCTCAAATATATGTATGGCCTCTTTACCACTGCCACAGGCAATTGCTTCATATCCTTCATCAATAAGTGTCATTTTCATTGACATAGCTAACATTTCCACATCGTCAACCACTAATATCTTCCTACCTTTCGTTGTTGGTTGTGCTATGGCACTATCACTTACCTCATTCTTTGCTACAACAAATGGTAAGAATAGAGTTATAGTGGTACCTTCACCTACGGCACTATCAACTTCAATAACTCCATTGTGATTCATAATCGTTCCATACACTGAAGCCATCCCCATACCTGTTCCTTTTCCGAGTTCTTTTGTCGTATAGAAAGGCTCAAACATGTGTTGTAGTGTTTCACTATCCATTCCCTCACCAGTATCTTTTACAATGACTCGTAGATACTCACCAGGTTTAATATCATGATTATTCATATGTATATACTCTTCATCAAGTGAAACTACATCTGTAGAAATTCTGAGCTCGCCACCATTAGGCATAGCATCACGGGAATTTAAGGCAATGTTGAGTATTGTATTTTGAAGTTGCGATGCATCCCCAGAAACAGTCATTGGATTGGAGTGTAAGTCATGGAGTATTTTAATTTTTTTATCAATACTATGTGTTAATATAGAGGTTACTTCAATTATTATTTCATTTACATTTACTATCGTAACAACATATTTTCCTTTACGTGCAAACGCCAATAATTGTTTTGTGAGTTCCGCAGAATGTAATACTCCAGAAATGATATTTTTCATATATGAGTATTCTTTTGAATCCTTTTCCATACGTTTTTTGGCAAGCTCAGCAAAATTTAATATCCCCCCTAATTGATTATTAAAATCATGCGCTACTCCACCAGCTAATTGGCCAATGGCCTGCATTTTCTCATTATGACGAAGTTGATTAGCCATATTATTATACTCTGTTATATCTCTTCCTGTACTCACAAACCCGGTAATAGTATTGGCTTCATCCCTTTCTGCAAGAATAACCCATATCACCAAATGTTCTTGACCATCAACTCCAATTTGACGATTCTCTATTCTGAATTTGTCTTCTCCACTTTTTAACCATGTATCAAAAGCATTAATAGTATCCTCACGGTCTTCTGGATGAATAAAGTCAAATGCCATTTTACCAATACACTCTTCTGGGGGAATTCCAAAAATTGTAATAGCTGAATGATTCACAAAAACAATTCTACCTTCAGAATCAACAATAGTGATAAGATCTGGAGTACTTTCAACGAGATCGTGATATTTCTTTTGACTTTTCATTAAAATTCTGTCAGTCTCTGCTTTTGAAAGTGTCGACCTCCTGATAAAAAGAAAGCCTAATATTAAACAAGCCGTACCAAAAAACCACAAGCTCCCGAACTCAACCCTGTGTTCAATTACTAGTTTTTCTAGGGCATCCGCATGAGGCTTCCAGGGCACAGATACACTCAAACCTCCACGAATATCCCCAACCTTATACCCTTGACTTCCATGACATTTAAGGCACGACTTTTCAGTTATTAACGGGTCCA
>JAOPTW010000018.1:0-5660 GCA_051532035.1 Fibrobacterales bacterium
TGCATGGGACTTTGGTGATGGTGCCACTGGTACCGGCGTAACTGCATCTCACACCTATAGCTCCTTTGGTGAAAATACGGTTACCCTTATTGTTACACAAAGTGACGGGGCTTTCGATACTCTTACCCAAAATATTACCCTTCATGACGGTAATCCTGATAACACTCCTGATGCTGATATCAATCTTGCCCTGCTCCCTTCTTCTAAAATTAGTGGTTCTGGGTATTCCCGAGGAGATGCCGGCGATATACTCTTTGACCCACAAACTAATACCTATGCACAACCAACTGGGTGGAATGAGTATGGTATTGGCTTTGGAGAAAATCTTGGGCTTGCCTCAGAAGATACTCCCTTTTATTGGCAGGTGAGTTGGAATACTCCTCAGTACATTAACTATATCACTTTTGGCGGAACCTATCCTAATCAGCCCCAACCTAATGCTGTTTGGAAAATACAGTATTCTCTGCATGATAGCTGGACCGATATAGAAACGGGAACAGGTGGTTGGATTAATTCCGGAATTTATGAATGGGGTGGGAGCGAGCAGCCGCCAATCACTGCTGATTCAATGCGCGTCATTGTGTATTCAGATGGTGTTCATGATCTTACCAGCATACACCTGAGAGGACGAGGTGCACAATCTACAGAAGAAGATGACAGTCATACTACACCCAAAGCGACACTCATTCAATATGTACCTCTGACTATCGATCTACCAAGTTCTAATGAACATACATCATCCAGCAGTGAAGCTCAAGTGTTATCGAATTCTTCTACTGACACATACTCAGAATCTGCCTCAAATACAAGTTCACCTATATCAATGAGTTCATTCATAAGTAGTTTACATTCTTCAATGTATGGTGAGACCTCTGAATTAACTTCCAGTGATGCATCCATTGCTCCAGTAGCAGACAACTCTACATCTCGTCATTTAACACATCTTGGAGGAAATCTTTTTACGTTACACTCTGCAGATATTAAAAACTATTCTCTCAAACTCTATGATATAGCAGGAAATACTATACCATTTGCTTTTGTATACTCCACTACTATTCAAGTGAAAATTCAGCATACAGGAGTAATGTTGTATCGGTTGGATAGTAGGAATAGCAAACAGAGAGGAATGGTATATGTATACTAATTCATTATCAGATGTATAATTGAAAGCTGTTGGTTTTGTAGAATCTACTTATAAAAAACACGCCTTTCCAGATTGAGGAAAAGCGTGTTTTAATGAATACATTCTGAGTATGTTCGTACAGAATTATTGTTTTGTAATACTCAGATATTTAAAGTTCATTGCCCAAGAGTCCCATACAACGCGTACAGTATGAACCCCTGCAGTCAATGTATAGGTACCAGCATCATTGTCTTGCCAGCTCACCCAGCCCGTTGTATTAATAATAGGGAAGGTCTCTTCAGCAGTGCCTCCATCAAACACCAAATGAGCAGCTTTGTTATCATCACCTGTTGATGCACCAATAACAATTGAGTAGTCACCATCTACAGGAACAGTAAAGGTATACTGGAGCCATTCATCCCAATCCGTTGTTCCCACAAAATAATCTGTTCCGGTACTCCAGTCGAGCTCTATATCTACTCCATCATTTCTGTACAGCCAACCACGGTTCCAAGCGGCCGCTTCTGAGGTTTGTTGGATGTAATCTCTATCACTATACGCAACACCTTGAGCACCCATGTCATAATGTACTGCGGGAATAGAAAGAGTCCCTGTAAGTGGTATTTCAGGAATAGTATTATTCCAAGCAACAGCTTCAGTCAAAAATGTAGGTCTGATGAGCGCATCAATGACATCTCTGTTGTAAAAGCTCTCGCTACTTGTCATTGATTCTGCCTGTGTCATGAGGGCGGTAAATGCCTCTTCAAAAGAGAGGGGAGAACCACCATTCCAATACTCAAGGAGTGATGTATATTCAGCGGTGATAGGACTGCTATATACCCCCGTGACACTGTTCAACTTCTTAAAGGTAAACCATGACCACCCAATTCCCTGTGATTCCAAGTCATTGACTTCTAATCCATACCACATGTTCGAGTTTTCACCCGACTCTCCATGCCAGAGGGGAAGGTCTTGGGTAATTGCATAGGTAACATGGCTTGCTCTGTCAGGGTTGGGTGCTGCAGACCAATAGTTATGAGTAGATGCCGCCATATTTTCATCAAAGCGATCCCCAATGGGTTCAATCCATGATGCACTATTGAGGCCTTGTGCAATAATGAGATGAGTGACATCAACGGTTCTGATTGCAGCTGTAACCGTCTGATAATAATCTCTGAGGCGTTGATGCTCAAGTGCATCTTCAATCTGTGGCTCATGTAATAAGTCATAGGCTACATACATAGAAGACGCATAGCGTTCAGCAATTGCCTGCCAAATATCTGCAGAGAGTTGTATGTTCGCTTCAAACTCTTCAATGGTTCCATTAAACAGTGTGTTCATTTCTGTTGGATAATCAGCATGAGCGTTATCAGACTGGCCTCCAGGAGCTCCATGCATATCAAATATCATATAGACTCCATGACGTTTACCCCATTGTGCACAGCTATCGAGATAGTGAACGGTTTCTTCTTTTAATGCACCAGTGACAATGTCATAGATATCTTTGTATTGAAATGGAATTCTGAGACTATTAAAGCCTTCTTGTTTGAGTGATTGAACATCGGCCTCATTAAAGAAATTATCTCTCCATGTAGCATAAAATTGCGCTGCAAGAGTGGTACTGTTTAACGAACTCTGAACTGCGGTACGGAATTCAGATGGAGATCGGTACCCATCCCAATCACTTCCCATGAGTGAACCAAGAGGGAAGAGCCAGTTGGCGATATTTAATCCTCTGAGGAGTATTGGGCCATTATCGTTTTCGATGACCATACCATTTCTGCGAAGAGGTCCTTCGGTATGTTCAACTGAAATAATTACTTCATCATAATTCGATGTCAACTCTCCATCAAAAACACTAAGAGTAAATCGATATACACCAGATTGTGTAGGATTGAATGACGCGATGTCAGATGAGGCACCATTCAGTATAACAATTGGGCCTGCTGTCTGTGACCAGGCATACGTTAACGGTAACGGAGTATTGTCTGGATCAAATGAACCGGTACCGTCAAGAATTACTTCCCCTCCAATGGTAACGCTTTGATCGAGACCAGCGTCGGCTGTAGGGAGTGCATTGGGGTTTTCAACGAAGACCGCATGTACATTTTTGTCGCCATCCATTGTGATCGTTACAGGGTTTTCAGTACCACTGATATCTCCCTCCCAGTGGTCAAAGAGCCAACCATTGATAGCTTCTGCAGCAATAGTAACGGGTCTATCATAGTGATAAAAACCCTGAGAGGGAGTGACACTTCCGAGACCCTCGTGCGTTACCAGAAGAGTATTGTCTTCTATTCCTAAGTGACGGATCTCAAATGATTTGAAGTTTATATTTTCTGTTTCAAAAAAGATACGAAGGGTATGGATTCCAGATTCAAGAGATATAATCCCTGCACTATTTTCAGTCCAGTTATTCCATTCATTGGTATTGGTGATAGGAGAGGATGTCGCTATTGCTGATCCGTTTACAACAAGGTGTATTGATTTATCATCTTCACCGGTAGCGGTATGTACGATAACTGCATAGGCACCTGGTTGCATTGCTTCAAAGGTATACTGTACCCATTCGTTTGCTACAACAGAGCCAATAAAGTATTCTCCTGTATTATCCCAATCTTCATAAATATCAACGCCGTCATTTCTGAGGTTCCAACCACTGTTCCACGCAACGGGGGTCATTGATTCTTGGATATACTCAGCATCACTATACGCTACTCCTTGGGTTCCCATATCATACCCATGGGCGTCTATGTGTATTGTAGTTTCGGCCCCAACAGGTACTTGTGGTAACGTGTTATTCCATGGAATGGCAGTGGTCAAAAAGTCTGTTCGTAATAATGCATCAAGAACAGAGATATTTGTACGGCCATTTTCGGTATTAACTGCCACTGCTTGTTCAATAAGGTACGTGTATGCCTCAGTGGGTGATACCGTACCATTACCTTTCCATGATTCCACAATAGCTTTGTACCCATCGGTCATAGTCACATCAATACCACCAGATACACTTTCAAGTTTTTTATAGGTCCACCATGCCCAGCCAATTCCATGAGACTCAAGATCATTTATTTCTATACCAAACCATACGTTTGAGTTTTCACCCGATTCACCATGCCAGATAGGTGTCGTATTGTTTTGGGCAAAGGTAACCTGGCTAGCTCTGCCTGGACTGGGTGCTTCGGTCCAATAGTTGTGTGTAGAGTATGCCATGTTTGCATCCCATGGAATTCCAATAGGTTCAAGCCACGATGACCACCAGTTACCTTCAGTTATAATCATATGATCTAAATCCACTGTGCGGATAGCTTCGGTGATCATGATGTAAAGCTCACGTAATTTCCAGTGATTTAATGCATCTTCAACTAATGGTTCATTGATAAGATCATAGGCAACATATTCTGATTGAGCATACCGTTCAGCAATCATTTTCCAGATGTGCGCAGTACGGGCACCATAGAATTCAAAATCTTCATCGGTACCGGCAAAAAGTTTATGCGGTTCTGGGGGGACATTTGCGTGGTCCATATAGTTTTGTCCACCCGGTGCACCATGCATATCTAAAATCATATAGACACCATGACGTTTACCCCAGGTTGCCGCACTATCAAGCCATGCCATCTCATGTTCAATTAAACCATTCGTTCCAAAATCATATATATCTCGATACTGAAATGGGACACGGTAACTGTTAATACCTAACGCTTTCATTGCAATGAGGTCGCCTTCATTAAAGAAATTTTGACGCCAGGTTGTAACAAAGGTATCCACTAACGTCTCGTCTTCGAGGAGGGTTACGAGGGCGTCATGAAATTCAGATGGTGATTTATACCCAGGAATATCTGCGTGCATAAGATAGCCTTCTGGAGCAAGCCAGTTACCCAGATTAAACCCGCGAAGAATTATAGGACCAAAATCATTAGCAATAGTGCCATTTTCATTGCGCAGTACTCCATCGCTATACTCTATCGTTATAGAAACGGACGCTTCGGGTGATGTGAGGTCCCCATCAGAAACGACTAAGGCAAATTCCAAGACGCCTACTTCATGTGCGGTAAACGTTGGTGAAACGGTGTTTGCATTGGTAAGTGTTACGGGCGTGCCAGTGAGTTGTATCCAGCTATAGGTTAATGATGCTGGTTTATCGTCTGGGTCAGAAGAGAGTGAACCATCGAGCGTTACGAGATCATTCTGTCCTTGAGTCTGGTCAATACCTGCATGAGCAATAGGGGCTACATTAGGTGTTTCAATAAATACTGCTATTACATGTTTATCGGCATTCATTGTTGTCGTTTCTGGATTATTCGTTCCACTCATATCTCCATTCCACCTATCAAAAAGCCACCCTTCAGCTGGAAGTGCTGTGAGTATAAGGTCGGTTCCTCGGGTAAATGATCCAGCCCTAAGACTTATTGAACCTTGACCTGATATATCGCTTGTTAATGAGTACTGGGGGATTTCAGTGAAAACCGCAGACATGTTTTTATCACTGTCCATTGTGACAGAGATAGCGATATCAGTACTGGTTACATCACCG
>JAOPTW010000018.1:5769-71925 GCA_051532035.1 Fibrobacterales bacterium
CCACGAATGTACGATCCCGAAGCAGGAGTAACGGTACCTTCACCAGTAATGGTTGTATGTAGAGCGTAATATGGTATCTCAGTGAATACTGCAGTGATGTTTTTATTACCATCTATGGTGAGGGTAGCCGATTGTTCAGTACCCGTAAGGTCACCACTCCACCCAATAAATTCCCAGCCTTCAGCCGGAGTTGCAGTTATAGAAACTGTTGTACCGGGGGTATATGTGCCGCCATCTGGAGTAATGGTGCCGTTTCCCGTTACCGACGTAGATAGTGTATAGCTACTGAGTACCCCATATACTTCAAACTCCAAAAGCGAATATCCCCACTGAGTTGTACGCTGGGTGCCGTACATACGGATATACCGGCCTACGCCATCAACGGATCGATTATCTACTCCTGCATTACCATTTTTTTCTGTGTGTATGGTCGTCCAGTCGATTCTATTGTCAGAAACTTGAACTTCATAGTCACTTGCTCCTGCCGTCTCCCAGTGCAATACAATTTGCGAAACCTGGTAGGTCTCTTCTAAATCTATCTCTATCCACTGAGGGTCGCTAAAATGACTTGACCAACGGCTACTCATAGAACCATCGACAGCTTGAGTAGCGCTATACGAGCTCCCTTCAATTGTTGATGCTGAAGCGGGTTTATTAAGTGCAACGTTTTTAGGAAGTTCTCTAAACGATGCTTCGATATTCATATCGTGACTTATAGTGATTGAGAGTGGGTTGTTTGATGATTGTACATCACCAGTAAACGCAACAAATTCCCATCCCGCATCGGGTGCAGCTGTTATAGAAAGAGGAGTCCCTTCATAGTAGGTTCCCAATTGAGGTGTTACACTGCCTCCTGTGTTCGCTACAACTGATAATGAATAGGTTGGGAGTTGTACGAATTCAGCAACGATATTTTTTGCATCATCCATGATGATGGTACTTGGGTTTGTTGTGCCGGTAATATCACCACCCCACTGTACAAAGCCCCATCCCTCATCAGGTGTTGCCGTGATAGTTATCGCTTCATCATTATTGAATTTACCCATCTCTGGTGTGATACTTCCAGATCCTATAACCGATGTTGTGAGATCATGCTGCACTAACACCCCATTATAGAGGCTCACATTACGAATCTGGACATCATGATTATTATTACCCATATTAAAGGTGATGCGCGCATTGTTATCATTACTTCCCCTATGGGTGTATGTATAGGTAAACAACTGCCATGTGGTTGTGAGTGTTTGATTATTGGATGCACTATAATTGGTCCATGGAGATCCGTTTTTTTCAACCATTGCATCAAACGTTCTGGATGAACTTGCTTGTGCCTCAAAGCTAAAAGTGTACGTTTCACCATTGACTTGAGGGATACCTCCTTGTGTGAGTTGTATCCTCCACGTATCAGAACCACCATCTGTTATGGTTGTTGAGTAACTGTTATTACTCACTGTGGATTGTGCATTTGCTCCATAAACGCCCAGTTGCCAATTGGTTTTTCCTGAATTAAATGTGCCATTTTTTATGAGTTCTTGTGCTGATACCGTTGTAACACATGCTAGAAGCGCTGTTACACTCAGTATCAATCGGAGAGCCCTTGATATTTTTGTAGATGTTTTCACTACAAATCCCCTTTTGAGTTATGTGAAAATCCACGCGCTTAAACACGTCTATTTATAAATAAAATGACGTCGATAAACGGATGGTATCCATTCACTGTTGTGTTGTTATTGTTGTCCCTATGACTATTAAATATGACTGTTGTGTGAGCATATTAGTAGAAAATAATTTAGAGATGATACAATGGTTTCCACCTTTTCTTCTTCAAAATGTTTTGAATTTACATTGGTTAACATCAATATGGATGATTCGATCATGAAAATATGTAAAACGATCATAGGTTCAATAATTATTCAATAGGAATGTATGTACGGATTGGGGTGTATCCTACTGTCTTGGAGTCAGGTTTTGAACGTGCCGACAAAATTTAAAAGTGTTTAGATGCGTTGGCCGTATTTATAGAGAGGGTACGACGAATGTCCTTACTCTTAATTCGGAGACACTGAAGTATCGCATTGTTTCACTCGATGGTACTCTCTGGCAGTCAAAAGTAACTTCAGGGTCTGAGGCAGAGGGTGGAGTGGTACCGGTGCAGTCACTTCCTGCTGGGTTGTATCTACTGATTCAATTTAGTCAATAAATTGAGCTGAGTCAGAAATGTACTTGTGGAGTGTGATATTCCATTTCGATAGTATTTTCACCGCATACATTGAGAATAATGTGTTTGAATTACCGTTCGCAAAGTTGCGAACGGTAATTGAACGGTTTAAATAATCTCCATTTTCAAAACAAGTAATCAGACTTAATTTTGGAGACACCTTTCGTTTGACAGATAATACATAATGAAATGAATGCTTAGAAAACTCATATCTTTAAATTCTTTTCTTGACCTAAGTGACTGAGGAATAACTGATTTTAATTTGCAAATTCCGTTTTGTCAGAGATTACTGATACGAATGGGGAATAAATAACAACAACTAAATAAAGGATAAAAATGATTTTAAATATCAAAACAATATGTGTTTCTTTGATTGTAGGCGCAAGCATGCTTTCAGCGGCCACGTATACAAATGTATCTACAGGCAAACCATCAGATGCCTCTAGCTCTCAAGGTAGCTATACCGCTGCTCAGGGAAATGATGATAATAGCTATACTCGTTGGGGCTCAAGCTTTTACGACTATCAATGGTATGTAATAGACCTTCAGACAGTAGAGTCAATCGGTAAATTTAAAATATCTTGGGAGGCTGCCTATGCCACTGAATATAAAATATTACTTTCAACTGATAATGTAAATTGGGATGAAGTAGAGCATAACACACAGGGAACTGGCGGTACTATCGAGCATTATCAAAATAACAATAGTGCAACCAGTAACTACGGTAGCTATCGTTATGCCAAAATTGAACTTATAACAAGAAAAACAAACTATGGATTTTCATTTTATGAATTTAAAGTGTATAAAACCGACGTTGGAGGCGGGGGCGGAAATGCTTCATATCAACTTTCAAAATTTGTAGATCACCGTGATGGACAAAGGTATAATGCAGTTACCATAGGTACTCAAACCTGGATGGCTGAAAACTTAAATTTTAGTAGTGTTGGTAATTTTAACTTCCCATCCTATTGTTACGAAAAGGGTGTAGGAGGTTCAACGAATAAATATTGTGAAACTTATGGTCGGTTGTATGATTGGTATACCGCTATGTCTTGGAAAACACCAAATAATCAGGGCATATGTCCGGATAACTGGCATATACCAAGTGTAGGAGAGTGGGATATACTGATCAACTATGTTGATGCAAATAATGGCTCGAATGGTCCAGGATTAAGCTTAAAGTCTACTTATGACTGGGGTAAATGGGGGCCGAACGGCAACGGAACTGATGCATTCGGTTTTACCGCACTCCCTGCTGGGGTTCGTTGGAAAGCCGGTGATTGGCGTGGTTTATCTACCTATGCCTCGTGGTGGACTTCTGAAGAGGTTGATGCTCAGGAATCAATAAGAGTACAGTTTACAGTTTATGATGGGAAGCCAGGTCAGCCCGATACACCTAAGTCGGTAGCTTTGCCAATTCGTTGTATTAAAAATTAATTGTGACCAGACGAAACTGCTAAAATAGCCCACGGTACTTCTTCCTAAGTATTGGGCGGTTGAAGAAAAAGGGGGGATGAGTTGTAATCCTCCCTTTTATGATGGTTGTTGTTGCTTGTACATCATAGTCAAAGTATTGTAGCTGAACATATGAGACAACCGAAGCCGGTATTATAGTTAGGTCTCAATTATATGAGCAGGACATTTTGACCTGAGACAACGGGCGTAGGAAGCTATCAACTCATATGTTGTGTTAAGTGTTGCGTCTATTGTTGTTCAGCTCAGCTCTACTATCAGTGCTTGAGTAATGAAAAAATAGGGGTTCAGGTAGGTATTGGGCCTACTGCTCCTCGTAAATAATCCTTTTTTTAATACATTATATACGGGAACACAAAGCCAAATTTCATTCATTCGAGGGCACTATGAAGCTAACAGTATCTAATACTCTTTTAATTATTATGCATTTCTTTCTTATTGGTTGTTTAGAAGATCCATCGAGTACCAATGCTCTGACAGATGATGTAGATGTACCGTATTCACAGAACCAAGATGTATCGTCTTCAGGGGGAGTAAATCAATCATCTCATGACGTTGCAAATGAGGTAAGCTCTTCTCAAGTGGTTCGAGACGTTACAGTAAACAATAATACATTCTCCATAAGCTTTAATGTTGTAGACCTGAGTACTGCACAAAAATTGGACTCAGTTGAAGTATCTTGGATAGATAATGGCACTACAATAGTTGCATATTCAGATTCCTTGGGGTATGTATCTATTAACGGTCTTGCTATTGGGAGCTATACGTTTGTGTTTATAAAAGAGGGTTTTGAAACAATACTTGAATTGGTAGATTTAGACGAGATGCAAAACTCTGATACACCAGTAATAGCGGATATAGATCGAAGGGTGTTTATGCAGACTGGTACAGCACTTTCAAGTGCGGTGGAAGTGAGTTCAAGTGCGGTGGAAGTGAGTTCAAGTAGTAGCCAACGAGTAAGTTCAGATGCAGGAGAGGCTGAAACTGGGGTATATTATGTAACTCCTCTCGCAAATCTAGATGGAGAGGGGACGATAGAATCACCGTTTCTTAAAATACAAGATGGGGTTAAGGCTGCATTGGTTTTTGGTGATGGCGCAACAGTTATGGTTGCTGCTGGTAATTATTCTCTCACGACTAAGCTTATTATTAATAAGGATATTGAATTGTATGGTGGATATTCTCAAGATGATTGGGCTGAAAGAGATGTAGAGAAATATATATCTAAGGTTGAGACTCGGTATGGTGATCCAACATGGGCATCGGTCTTTGAATTAGATGGAAACAGTATTATCGATGGGTTCCTGATTTCTCAGCATGGAATAGATGTATCTTTTTTAAGTGCTATAACCGTTGAGGGTGGTTCTCCAATAATTAGAAACTCAACTATTCATACAATGAATCTGAGAGGGTCTTTTAGTTCAGGTATAGAAGTACAGGAAGGAACGCCTCTTGTGTATAATAATGTGATTATGTTATCAGGTAAAACTATCCCCAGTGCCGTAAAAGTGCGTTCTGGATCCTTTACTCAGATCTATAATAATACCTTTGTGGTCCTTGAACAAGATAAGGTAACTTTTGGTACAGGGGTGTACTTATATGATTCTTCTACTGTAGTGATCCAAAATAATGCCTTTGTCAACTTCGAAATAATTGTGCAAGAGTCCGCTTTACAGAGTGACGTTATAGAAATGAAAAATAATAGCGCGACTCTGTATGACAAGACGGGTTCTGGATTGTTTGCTGTGTTTTATAGAGATTGGGATACTGATACCGTATATGATGCAGATGGCGTTGAGGCACTTACTGATGTAGATGCATCGGGTAATATGCTTTTTGACCATATGCCTTATTTTGTTGATTATGATGGTATAGATAATGATAGCGCAACGTTCGCTGATAATAATGTACAGTTTATTCAATCAACACCACTATCGATACTTGAAGGAGGGGCAGAGGTTGCTCAGTTTTCAACTGATAAACGAGGAGTGGTTAGGACGGTGCCTTGGTCTATTGGGGCATATGAGATTGATTGAGTAGGATGGTAGGCTATAGTGGCTGAACATAGGGGGCAATCGAAACCAATATTTTATTTAGATGCTTGTTGCCTATACCCATACAACCTTCTGAGCTCAATTTAGTCAATAAATTGAGCTGAGTCAGAAATGTATTTGGGGAGTGTGATATTCCATTTTTTGAGTTGTTTTCTGCTAAACAGGAACTTCCCCTTTTCGGGAGTTTCGGGGGTGAGGCTTCCTGGTTGTGCTCCATTGAGGATTTTCACAATCATTTTTCCTGCAGCACTTCCCTGAGTTTCTCCAAATAAAACATAGCCCCCAACGGCGCCATTTTTACTGATAGCAAAATCCCAGAATCCAAACATTGGAAGGGGAGATTTGGCTTGCATCCATTCCATAACGGCATTTGCGGGAATATGTTTCTCCTTATCGAATAATGACTGGTAGAGTGCAAGTATAATGGCGTCGTAGCCTTTCTTTTTTGAGCGTACGACAGTTTCTTTCCAGTGAGAAAAGTTTTTAGTGTTCACAACGTCGATTTTAGCACCTAAAAGTGTTTGAGAGTATGTATTGTCAAATACCTCTTGAAACATGATGTTTGACGTGAGTCCTGAGTCGAGAAGTATTAAGATTTTCTTTGATGGATAGATGTCATACAAAAACCGAATAGATCGTTTAAGAAGTGGTCTTTCGAGCACGCCCGTAATATTCATATGTCTCTTTGTTAGATAGTTGCGTGGGTTGTTGTTGATTCCGAGATAGATCACGGGAGTACGGGTTGTTGCCAAACGCTCTCCTAAATATTTCAACGCATTATCATCTGCAAGTACGACTATATCAGGGTTGGTTTTTTCGTACTGTGCCCACGCTAAATCAGCCTGATTCTGGAATTGGTTTGCAGGGATTCGTTTCGTATCCATACAAAAATTGATAAGGGTATCTGATGGTGATAGTTCCTTAAGCAAGCCTTTTCTGACACTGATGCTCCATTGGTAATCTTCATGGTAGCTTTCTATAATAAGTATTTTTTTGGCATGAGCAACGCTTTGAACAAGCATAAAGGCTATGATAAAGGTAAAGAGCATTTTCGTTTTCATGCGGTACTTTGTTTGAATAGAGCTTTCTTTAATATAATATTATAAGAGTAAATGGCGATTGATTTTTGTGTCTTGATATAGTGGCTGAACATAGGGAACAATCGAAGCCAATATTTTTTTGACAGGAGCCGCGTCCATGGTGGGGCTATTTAGGGTGTTTATTGACATTGCCACTTGTATAGTCTAAATTATGGTCAGGAGGAAGTATGAAATTGTCGCAACAAGTTAAACCAATTAGCTATTTGAAAGCTCATGCATCTGAAATAGTAAGGGAAATATGTGACGATCATAAATCTGTGATTATTACTCAAAATGGTGAAGCTAAAGCAATAATACAAGATCTTGAATCCTACGAAAAGCTTCAAGATAGTCTCGCGATGCTTAAGATATTAGCTCAAAGTCAAAAAAGTAAGACTGAAGGGCGCTATAAAACCACTTCAAAAGCATTCAGATCAATTCGTTCATCAGTTAAGACTCCATAATGCCTTATCAGGTTTTATTATTAGCGGATGCTGAACAGGATTTAAAAGAAATTTATCAATACCTTTTTATGTATGAATCAGCAAATTTAGCTAATGATTTGTTAGATAAGATTGAACAGGCGGTGAAGAATTTGTTTACATTTCCAAATAGGGGACATGTACATGCTGTTCTTGATCGTAGACGAGACTTACAAGATCTGTTAGAAACAAGGTTATTGAGATAATAAATTCTGCTAATCAGCAGTCATTCAGTCATCACTACTTTTGCTCAGTTAACAGAAATATTTTCTAATCTCTCCAAAAAGCATCAAGTTAGGTATGCCCATTCCTACGACCCATCAACAACGGCTGCATGAACTACTCTGCAATTAAAAGCAGACTACTAAATCTTCTGTTGGTGATAGGGCACAATGGTCTGGTGCTTATCTTCCGGCAGGTGATTATACTGTGACGGTAGAATGGGCAAGTGGTCTTTCTACTGATCGGAAATTTCAACTCAAGTTTGGTAAATGGCCTAAATACACGTGGAAAAATATGGCACCCACAGGCAGTACCTCAAAATTTACAAAATCATCAGCAATCATTAATGTGGCTACTGCTGGAATTAAAAATGTAAAGTTGATTACAAAAAATGGTGGTGTCAGTATCTGCTCGGTGAAATTTGATCCGCTCTATTAATTTGTGGTATTGCCAATGCCAAAAAGACTTTAAAGCCGGGAGTGATAAAGATTACTGCTAACAGGCACCCAGATGGTGCCTATATAATTGTCGTGTGATCAGTCGTGGTCCTAATACATTGCAGAGAGATACGATTGAGGCACTATCTGAGTATTATTTCTATTTATGAGTGTAATAATATACGCACCTGGTTGTATGTTGAGTGTGCTGCTACGTAACGGTAATTGAAGAGATGTAATATCTTGGGTAGTAACTAACCGTCCAGAGATGTCTCTAACTTCGAGTACGGTATACTCCCTGAGTGTTACAGTATTAATACTATGAATGCTTCTATTTATAGTACTTGTATAATCACTCGTTTTACTATCTTTCTCATCAATCTGCCCCTGTTGGTTGATCGCAGGATTTTCAACTTCAAGTATCCCGGTATCTTCTTTGGTGTCCTCATCTTGCTGAAAGACAGGTGGACTTCTATCCTCAGTTGTATCATGAATCGCAGCATCGGCTTGCTCTTGTTTAACTTCTGTATAATTTACGTTGTCATTTATCTGTGTGTCATCTTTAATTTCCTGCTCTCTCTCTGTAACAGGTAGGTCTTTTCCCTTAGTTGTAATAAGTTCATCTTCAACAGTCTGTTCTTGTTGAGCAACTGTTGAAGCTTCCTCCTCACTTATCGCGGTATCTTTATTATTTACCTGAGCCTTTTGGGTGATTGATTGGTTCTCGTCCACACTTGTATTGTTGTCAGGTGGTGTAGAATTCGTAATTGGAGTTAATACTTTACTCGTCGCTTTTTTAATCCATACAATCCAGTCATTATGAGTATTGTTTGGAGGATATCCAATAGACATTCCAGTGCCCCCTTTGCCTTTTTTCTGAGAGCCGACTTTGAATGTTCCACCGTTTCTCGGATCAAACCATTGTATTGTGTATTCGCCCTTAGGGAGAGAAATTGTACGTGTTCCACCATTCTTTAGATATAAGAGGGCATTGGTTTTATTTTTAAGGGTCCACCCATCTTTTATAAAACCATCGTTCGGGTTAAGGTTTTGAAACGGAATCTTTTTTTGCATAAACTGTGCCGCAATACCTGCAACCTTATAATACTGGTCATATCGTTTAAGACTTTCAATTACAATGTCTTTACCGGCTCCAATATAAAGCTCCGAGCCCGCTCCTCCCGCCATGATCGTGCCCCAGACAACCTCTTTTCGCCAATGATCGACGCTATATGTCTCTGGGCCAGTCCATGCTTCGTCCATACTTACAACCCATTTTCTACCAGCTTGAGCTGATTTGTTTCTCCAAAATTGGATTTTGTTATGAACATTTTTTTCGTAATCCCACTGAAATGAAGGTCCACTATAACTTTTATTACCAAGCAATGAATAAAATATTCCATCATCAGTTGATGGGCCATTGTGTACTACAATGTGGTCATTGTAATAAGTGAGTTTCTTGAGATACTCGGCAAATACCTTTCGTTGATAATCTGTATTGGGTGAATGGTGACCACTACCTTCATTCCAGCCATTTTCTTCTCCAATGTTCCACGTTATTGCCAAATGATAGCCAAAACGCGCAACGAGTTCTCGGTAATAAATTTTTCTTAGCGCTGAAAAGCCTGCTGGTGATCCGAATTCTACGTTTTCAAATAAGGCTTCATTTTCAGTTTCAGTTAATACAAAATGGAGCATCATTCCTTTCCTATCAAAATGTTTAAAGAGTTTATCCCACTGTGCTAGTTTTGAGCAGTCATACCGATATAACTGTTTTGTGTTTATCCATGGCCATGCCTTACCGCCATCACCTTCGTGATTGTTGGTTAAAAAATAGACTGCATTTATATTTCTATAAGCCAAGTAATTTATTGTTCCAATAATTCCTTTACCTTTTCCATTATTCCAAGTAGGGTCACCTGGTTTCCAATCCGAAATGTGGTTGCTATATGTTCTTCCAGAGGGAGTATTGTCAAAACCAGCATACTCAAGAAATACTTCAGGGCTGTTTGCTCCTGCCTTCATAAAGTATGAATCACTCCCCTGGAAACGCAAATAATGCTCTCCTACATATTCAAGTTTACCTTTACCTCTCAAGTTCCGATCGTGCTTAGGGATATCTGTAGGGTTAATAGTAAAACTACCGGAGTTTTGATCAAAATATTTTGCTGATACTCCTCCCGAAAGGGTTCCTGCAATCATTGTACCTTTTACAAAATGAGCTTTATAATTCCAGGTTCCTGGTTCATTGGGAGGGAACTTTACTAGCCAGATATTTCCTTTTTGAGCTCCTGTTTTATGTGACTTACCATCGGCAGCATAATAGCCGGGAACTTTAAATTTTTTACCACTAGGACTTTTAAATGTAACATCAAGGCGATATTGGGTGAATGGATTAGGAGTTGCTGTTTCGGATGTTTGTGGCCCTTTGAAAGCAATGGTCACTGGGTGCCAAACTTTAAATTGCCCTTTGATAATATCGGGGCTTTCAATTACCTGACTAAAAAGCAGTTGAGCTCCTAAAAAAAATATGGATAGTGTGATTGAAATTTTCATGTGTTACCCCCGTATACATGGCTACTATACTGTTTAGTAGATGTCTAATATATCCAAACAATTATTGAAATGAAACAAGATAGTGTAATGTAAACACTAAATTACGTTTGGGTACAAGCCTTATACTGATATTGTGGTTATTTTAGTTGGTGTAAGAACATAATTACTATGAGAATTACTATTAGGAAACATATGAATGGCGTACTCAAAACGTTCGCGTGAGTAAATAGAAGGTAACACTCGAACGATTCAAGTGATTACAAATAAAAATTTCTCCTAATAGTTTATATTAAACGGGATACTCGCAAATAGAGTGTTCTACCTATATCTGGTTATTATTTTCTGGGGGCGTATGCAAATATTCAACGTTAAATCGATAAATACACTGAAGATCACTTTAAAATTTGAGTACCTATTCATTGCAGTGCTTTTTTTCATGCAAGTAGGCTATACACAAATTTCAAATAAACATTATCTTCCCCCAATTTTTGGTGTAGGGAGTAATGTTACCGAGTTCAAAATAGTATTGACGACCATAGAAAAGGAACCTTTTGAAGTAACCATTGAAAACGGTGATGGCACCTTTGAAGAGAGTGTAACAATCAGTTTCGAGAACCCTCAGGAAGTTTACACACCAAAAATAGGTGCTGGTAAGAAGGGGTTTCTTGGGTTCCCTATGGTAGATGATTCTCACGATACAAATCAGGATCAGCTTTTAGAATATCTCAACACCCCACTTCCTGACCATGGATTTATTCTTAAAGCCGACAAACCATTTTTTGCAAATTATATGGCAATTGTTCCCTCACAAGGAGAAATACTAACCTCCAAAGGTAAAACGGCTATAGGGAGAGAGTTTTATGCGGGCTATCAGCATATGAATTATGTAGAAGAGTCAGCCCACATTAAATCTCATTTTACCTCAGTCATGGCACTCCAGGATGATACAGAGGTAGAGTTTTATAATAGTAGAATTCTTTATTACGGGCAGAATGAAAAACGCTTTACCGTGACCCTTAATAAAGGGGAATCATATATCGTTGGCAATTCTGCTATTGGCATAAAAGAGATGTGTGGTGAAAGTGATGAGTGTATGAATGGTTATAATGGAACAAAAATTACTGCCACAGATGATATTGTAGTGAATAGTGGTTCGGTACACGGTGGGTATGATAAACGAGGCGGAATGGCCCGTGATATCGGGTTCGACCAAATTGTTCCCGTAGAGTATTCTGGGAAAGAATTTATAGTGGTAGAAGGTAACGGTGGTGAAGATAATTCTACCAATGAAGTGGTGATTGTAATAGCGACAGAAGATGACACTGAAATATCAATCAACGGAAAAAGTACGGTAACGCTTAAAAATGAAGGCGACTATACCATAATCCCCTGGGAAGAATATGATGACTACACTATGTATTTGAATGCCGATAAAAATATATATGTCTACCAGACCCTTGCCGGCAATACGAGTGCGGTGTCACCTGGTATGATGTTTATACCGCGGTTATCGACAAGTGCAGCCAGAGAAGTTCTCATTTCGGGGTTAGGTATGTTCTTTAAAAATAGCACAGAAGATACTGACCAGCCATCAATGTTTATTGTTACTCAGAAAAATGCTGAACTCACCATAAACACTAAGACCGTACCACAAGACTCTGCTAAGAGCATTGCAGGCACTGGTAATTGGGTAGCGTATCGTATAACCGATTTGAGCCCCTATGGTAAAAGGGATGATGATATATATGCTACTTCAACTCATGCCATGGCTGCAGCGGTTACCTTTATATCGAAAGATGTTGGAGGTGGTGGCTATTATTCCGGGTTCACAGAAATTCCATCCAAAGTAGGGCTCGGAGATCTTGGTGTAAAAAAAGATACCATCTCTTGTGCTGAAACAATTGACCTTTTTGCAAAAGATTCTCGCTCCTATACCTGGACAAGTTTTGACGATGACCATATGGAGCTTCTCGAAAAAGAAAATGATTCTACGTACATATTTTTGGGAGAAAAATCAACGGGTCCAGGGCCGTATGTTTATAGAGTCATTACCGAATATTTATCACAGACTGGTGCTGTTATTAATGATACCGCAGATCTTTCTGTGTATGTACAATGTTCAAATATAGAGTCGGCTTCGATTCATGATGTTGATGGTGATGGGATAGGTGAAACAATACGAATTGTGTTTGACAATCCGGTCACCACCCTGCAGGATGATATATCATCAATTGATTGGCCCGAAGAAGGCAAGAATGATAGAACGGTATCTCGTGAAGATGTAAAAATAGAGTCTGATTCAGATACTGAAATAACTCTCTATTTACCTGATGCTTTTAATCGAGCAACAGGTGCTGATGAGGATAATCCTCCAACCCTCGAGTATAATGGGCAAAAAATTCTTATAGATGATAGTCTCCCACCAGTAATTATATTGGCTACCAAGAAGCCAGCTCGGTATTATCAATATGCAGTCGAAGAAGATGATAGCCTGACCTATTATATACAATCTGATACGTTGTTGGTGTATACTTCAGAAGAAGTGGTATTCGATAAAAAGTGGGATAAATTATTTGTTGTAGACCCGAAAGAGGGGGACGAGTATAAACTCAGGTTAAAAGAAAAACCGTTCTATAGAGATGGAGAAGGGAATAGCTCTGAGCTCGTTTTGGTAATTGATCCTGAAAAAGTTCGCTATATTCCAAAAGTTGGAGATGAAATATCTTTGAGTACGAGTGGCCAGATAAGTGATGCACTTAATAATATTCCTCATGAACAATTTGTAACCATTGAAGGAAGAAATGGAAAGAGACAAAATTATAGTGTTACCTTTCGAAACCCTGTTGTCGGGGTAGAACAGTCTCCTGCCTATCTTACTAATGAGCGGGTTCCGGTGTATGATGCTGATGGTGAGTTATTGGAGGAGAAGGAGTTAGGGCGGGTTTATTTAACAGACCAATGGGTGACTCCTGTCCAGTTTAAAGATGGTGCTCTTGATAAGGGGTATCAGTGCGATGACGATGATGAAGATGATGAGCGAGATAGTGATGTAGAACAATCAACCTTTGACTTTGAGTGTTATGCTTCACTCGTACTCGGGACCTATGAACAGGAAGGGGCATACAGCACAACCATTTATGTTTTCGATCAGCTTGGTCAATTCGTTGATACATGGACACAAACATTTGGACAATGTGGTGAATTTGAAAATGAGCATAGGCAAAGCCTGAGCAACATTTCTGGAATTATCGTTAATGATCTGGTATGGGATCTAAAAGGGTATAGTGGTCGAAGAGTTGGTGCCGGTGTGTACACATGGCAGATTGTTACAACCTTTGAATCTGGTACGAAAATACAAGACCAAAGAAGTATGGGAGTCCTTCGCATTAATGAAGAGTGTCGGTAGCTCTAGTGTGATGCCTGACCCGCTAGATTTACCGGACACGCTTATCAAGTAAATCAAGCCATATAAAAATTCTGAATTCTTAAAAGAATAATATCGATTTCACCTGTATTTGCGTTGACATTTGTTGACGGGAATTAAGTGTTTTATTTGATCTATTATAATTAGAGATAATGTTGTTGTGCTTAAGTTGTTTTTTGATTATTCTACTTATGAAAAACTATCCATGCATAATATGAAATAGAAAGAAAGGGAGTAAAATAATGGGAAGGGTAACCAGCTGTGTACTATGTGTAATAATGTTTTTATGTGGATGTGGTACTAGTGAAAACCTATCTTCTGAGGTACTACAAGGGAGTAGTTCAGAGAGAACAGAGGATTCGAGTAGTAGTCTCTTAATACATTCTTCAAGTAATTCAGAAAGCTCTGATGAGAGCGGCCTGCAGTCAAGTGAATGGAGTTCGAATCGAGAACCTGAATCAAGTGAATTCACCGTATCGAGTAATGGTGCGTTATCAAGTGAAACTCCGAGTTCAAGTAGTATCATTATTGAGTCGTCTGTTGAACAAAAGTATTCATCAAGTGAAGTGTTGAGAGGGAGCTCTGCTGAACCTGAGGATACACAAAAAGAATATAGATCTATGACGGTACTCGATTGGAATATTCATTACGAAAATACAAATACTCAGGGAATTGCCCGAATTATCAATGAGGTAGATCCGGATGTTGTGGGTCTGTGTGAATTTACCACATCTACTGAATCCCTCGTGAGTGATCTTGCCAATGTGAGTAATAGAAACTTCCAGTTACAACCAGGCCGCCCTACGTCTAAGGGTTATGGGACTGATATCTTTTATGATGCAAATAAATGGGAGGCTCTTGAGGGTGGCGTTGAGTCTGTCTCCTGCTCGGGTACCCAGGGAGGCGATCGAGCTGCAAACTGGGTAGTGCTCAAAGATCGAGAAAGTGACATGGTGTTCATTACGGGTGGCATACACCTTTCTGCGTGTAAAGGAGGGTGTGATGAGACAAAGGAATGTGAACTCGGTAAGGCTTATGATTACTTTGAAGCAATGAAAGAAAAGTATGATGCTCCGGTAGTCTGGATGGGGGATTTGAATAAAAACATTGATAGTGAAATTATTCAAAAACTTTTTGAGGGACTCATTGGTGATCGAACTGTTTTTGCTGTTGAAGACATTGCTCAAACCGTTGGAGGTACTTTTCATACAGGAACGTCAGCAATTGATTATATTCTTGCAGAACCCGGTACTTTTGAATGGGTTAGTGGTGGAAGAACTGAGCATGGGGTGACGGGTGAGTTTCTTGAAGGGGCAGACCATTATCCAATATATAGCCATTTACGATGGGAAGTACCGTAGAATTGTATTTCTTTTCATCAAGAATAAGTGCAGAGTATTGAGTTACCTAAAACGTAGTACAAACCAATTCAACCATTACAAATTGGGTGCATACTTACCGGCACTATAATCATCACAAAATGTAGATTCATCACCCTTGTATTTAGGGTCATGGGTAACCAATGCCGGGCGCACTGCCTCCCACAAATCAGAACCGTCGTTAGGGTCATAATCCTTTACTACCAATACGAGGTCGAGGCCTTTATGGCCCATAATTATCTGTCCATACATGCCGACTGCACTCCAGACTCCTACATCATACTCTTGATCACATCCCCAAAATCTTCCACAGTCTGTTGCTTCAGATAACCCATGAGGGTACGAAGCATGTATCGGAGAAGGAGCGCATGATGCACCGAGCCAGGTAAGGTATCCATATGATTTTTGAGCATCTTCGAACGCGGGGTGCGTCATTTTGTATATCCAAGATTCGTCTAAAATACGCTGCCCATTCCATACGCCTTCATGAATAATGAGTAATCCGAGACGTGCCATATCTCGTACAGTGGTGTTCCACCCATAGGCCATAGGAGGGTAGCTTGATCCCCATGAGTTATTCCATTTGGAGTGATTCATGCCGAGCGGTTTAAAAATATAATTCTCAGTAAATTCTTTGACGCTGCTCCCGAGTCTTTCTGCGTCTTGTGCAATGGCTGCGCCCATAATGGTAGCAAGGGTTTGAATTTCTCTGCTGCCGTCGGCATCATACGTAAAACTTTTTGCACCGTGGCTGAGGTCATCATTATAGGCAACCATTGCGAGAAGGTGTTCAACATAGGCATCTGAGTTGTATGAGATATCTTTGGCATCGAGCCAATGATCTACTCGGTCGAGCTCAGAGAGGGGACCTGTTTTACGGCCATCTGTGGTAATATCTTTTGTCTCATAGGCCACCGTTCCTATGGTTACTGCAGCAAGAGTTTTCGAAGCAGAATAGACATGGGTTAACTCCTCTACGTTGGGTTCTCCACTGGGGTAATATTCATGACACAGCTTTCCATAGCGCACCACTGCATACGATCGCCCAATTTGGACATCTGCTGCGGCTAATAAATCCGGATCTAATCCACATTCACTTGCCACGTCTTTTGAGGCCACAAGAACCCATGGTTCTGTTCCTGGGTCGGATGTAAGGAGTACTTCGGGTTGACTGCTACTTGGAAGAGATTGGGCAGTAGAAGAACTATGCGTAGATGAGTTGGCTGAACTGGTGGCTCTATCCTGTGATGATGTTTGTTCTGAAGAACTATTTGACTCAGAAGTTTCTTGGGTCGACGATCCGGTTGTCTGAGATTCTGTTGTGTCACTACTCATTGGTGCGGAAGCATGTGACTCCTTGTCGTCAATTGATACCGATTGAGAGAGTGCCTCTGCTGAAGATTTGTCGAGTGCAGTATCCAGTCCTGAAGAGCGAGAATGTTCATTGTGTGAACTAGAGATTTCGAGAGTAGATTCTGGATTAAGATTTGCATCACCACTACATGCAGATATAAAAAGTATACTACCCCAGAGTACTGAGGGAACGAACAAAAATTTTATAGACAGAGTCATTATACGCATCCTGTTTGAGTTACTTTGAATAGTACCTCGGTATGAATCTATATTATTAGAAATGAAAAACGCTTTTTGTATTGTAAAATATTTCTTGATTAGGTATCTGTAGAATACATTATACTCATTGCGGTGAATGAGTATAAACAAGCACAAGCACATATTGGGACAATCATTGGGGATAATGAATATATGTACTTGTGCTTGTTTTGGGGGAGTCCTCTATATTGTATTGTTGAGAGAAAATCTTCCAAATTAATTCTGTAATCTTTGTAATGCCAAGAGGTGTGCTACTCTCGTCCCATCCCTAAGTGTGAAGAATCCCCGGAGCTATTCAATACCCAATAGTGGCATTGCTATTGAATGTGTCTATCGACTATTCCGGAATGTTTCTAATGTTGTAGAACTAATATAAGTAGAACTTCTTCATAGATCAAAAAATATTTTGCAATATCTGTCAAAATGAATCACAAAATGTTCTCCGATTGTTCTCCAGAGTAAACCAGTGTAAAAGCAGGGTGCAGCGTTGAGTATTTTGATGTGAATCGTTGCCCATAGGTTGATCAAGCATTACCGCTCAGTCTCTCGGTTGTAAAATAACACCTACAACAACTCACTGTTCTCAAGCTGCTCTCCAGTGTTAATGATTGTAAATAGGTACTCACCTTCAGACTATTCTCTCAATTTCAGTATATATTTTACTTATAAAAATAGGTACTGCTCATAGGGCTAATACCGGTACTATCTACATTAAGGAGATCTTTTGACTGCATTGAGATTTGTTATACTCGTATCAATTTATATGGTGTTGTTTTTAATGTCATGCACAGAGGTGTCTCCAGTCGAGATCACTGCGCCTGGAGAATCTGCAAATACCAGTGACTCCTCCGATGGACAGAATTCAAATGATACAAATTTAGAATCATCACACAATCTCTCTGTTACCAATGACCCTCAATCGATCAGTAGCAGTAACACGAGCAGTAGTCAAAATGTTCTCATGAGCAGTAATGAGAAAAATGCAAGTAGTGTAAGTGGTGAATCTGATAGTGGGCTTTTGAGTTCTTCTCAATTAGGGGTTTCGTCACACTCAGTAGTGTCCTCAAGTTCAATCAGTGTTGTTGAAGATGAAAAAAAGGCATCATACCTTTTTGAGTCTGATGTCGTGAGACGGTATCAGATAGTAATTGCTGAAGCCGACTTAGAATTCCTTGATGCACAACCCACTCGTGAAGAGTATGTAGAAGCAAAGCTCGTTTTCGAGGGTGATACGATTCAGCCTGTTGGAGTGCGATATAAAGGGTCAGTAGGTGGATGGCTTGGATGTATTGAAGGACTTGAATATTTTGATAGCCCTAAAAGGGAAGGGGGCAAATGTTCCGTTAAAATAAAATTTAATTGGAAGGGTAATAGTGGGCGCTTTTATGGATTGCGTAAGCTGCAGTTTCATACGCTCAACTTAGATGGAACGAAGCTGCATGATAAGCTTGGGTATCATCTGTTCAGAAAGTTTGATATCCCGGCTCCTCGGGCTTCACATGCTGAACTCTATTTTAATGATACGTATATGGGGCTGTATGGTAATGTAGAACAGATTGATAAAGAATTTGTTGAACGTCATTTTCCAAATGATTCTGAAGGGAATTTATTTAAGGAGACCTGGCCCCTTACTTCTGCAGGGGACGTAATGCCCGAGGAATATCTGGTGAAAGGCCTTAAGACAAATGAGGATTCCCCGGATGTTTCCTCAATGCTTGAATTTACCACTCAATTCTCTCGTGCAAAGAGCAGAGAAGACCGTAAAGATATTCTCGGTCGCTATGCTTCAATAGATGAGATGCTTCGGTATATTGTTGTTGATAGAGCAATCGCAAATGATGATGGAGCGATGAAATGGTTTTGTCATAATGGTATTGCCGAATTGTGTTATCCTCATAATTATTTTTGGTATCAAGAACCGACCTCTAAAATGCTGCACCTGATACCGTGGGATTTGGATCACGCCTTTTCTAGTGTGAATGTTAACAATCTCCATAATCAGTTTACTTGGGTTCAAGATGACTGGAATGAGGTAACTGATGATTGTGATGTCTTTCCGGGGACCGGTGGATCAGCACCACAACGTTCAGCTGCCTGTGACAACATTTTTAAAACGATGACCTATTATGAAGATGAATACGATGTACTTCAGAATGAGTTTTATCAAACCTATATGAATGAGGAGTATATCATTGATAAAATTGATACTTGGGCAGCAGTACTGGATCCCGCAATTAAAAAAGAAGTTACTGAATTTGTTGGAGATGAAAGCTTCTATGATAAATGGAAAGAAGAAATAGAAGTTTTTAAATCTGACATCATTGCATCGTTTGATTTGCGAGGTCCAAAATAAAACAGTCACTACTGGTAGTTTTACTGTTGTTACTTTCCATGGTAACGTATGCACAAGAATCTGGCTATACCAAATATTGGGCCGCAATTCCGGAATTCAAAAATGGCCATGGTGATGACACACAAGCAGCCATACGCTTTGCTTCGTTAGGTGATGCAATTACCGTAACCATTACTATGCCGGCAGATAATAATCGAGAGTTAGGTGTGGTTGATATTCCTGCTGGAGAAGCGGGAGAGCTTTCACTCGCCAATATATTATCAAATGGCGGTGACTTCGATACTAATATTCTTGAAAGCGGTCTGCCTGATCAACACGGTATTATTCAAAATCGTGGTGTACTCATTACTGCAGAACCACAATCAAACGGTGGAGATGCTCGGTTTTCTGCATACATTGATAGATTTACTGATGTCAACAGAGATATTACCTCACTCAAAGGAGAAAGTGCTGAAGGGTATGAGTTTACCGTTCCTGGTAGAGATCGTTGGAGGAATAATCGGTTTGTTGAGGTTTATAATGCATTTGATATCGTAGCAACAGAGGATGATACCGAAATAACCATCACACCTAAAAATGATATTATCGGATATCCTGCAGGTGAGTCATTCACCATTACATTGTATCGAGGACAATCATTTAATGCCTCAGCGGTATCGTCAAAAGCGAGTGGGCATGTTGGCGGCTCTATAGTTGTTTCTGATAAACCAATTGTTGTTATGTTTAAGGATGATAGCGTAACTGATGACGGTATGAGTGGTACGGATGCCCTTGGTGATCAACTGGTTCCCGATGCATTAGCAGGAGATCAGTTCATTATAATCCGAGGTGGCCTTACGTACAGTGATGAAAGTAAATCCGGAGAGACTGCGTTTATTACCAGTGTCAATAGCGGTACAACGACAATAGAATACAACGGTTCAGAGTATTCGCTTACCGGACGGGGAGATATTGTCGGTATACCCCTCACTCAGGACGCTAATTACCTTTCTGTTAAAGAAGCGAGTAAGGCTGTACATGTGCTCCATGGTACCGGATCACCTCGAGAAATTGGTGGGAATCTTATACCACCTATTGTATGCACTGGATCACAAGATGTAACGCTCGTACGGACTCAAAATAACGATAAAAATGGAGACCGGTTTGATGTGCATTTGATTAGCAAAAAACAAAATCAAGATGGATTTGAATACAGCATTAATGGTACATCTTTCCAGTCATTTTCGAATGCGGATTTTACTGATGTCACTATTCCTGGAGGAGACGAATGGGTCTATTTTAGTAATAAGAGCATGTTCAGAACGCAACTTGATAGTGGTAATACGCTTCGCATTAGAAATGAAACACGGGGGGATGATGGCGACGGACTCTTTCACCTTGGGATACTCGAAGGGCATGGCGGGGGTAATAAAGGCGGATACTTTTCAAACTTCGCATCCCTCACCGGAGATGCAGGGATAAAAAACTTAGGGCAACATAATTATACTCTAGCATGTGATCGTGCAATTCCTCTTATTGCATCTGGGGGGCGATCCTATAGTTGGAGTAGCCCATCGGGCCATATGCATATGGTAGATTCTGTTTCTCCCGACAGTGTGTTATTTACTCCGCAGAGCAATGAAGGTGTGGGACCCTTTTTGTTTGAAGTAACTATTGTAGGGAGTGAATGTGATGAAACAAAAACTATTGCTCTCTCTGTGACGGTTAACAATATTGATGAAGATTTCGGTGGTGCTATTCAGACTTGTGAAGGGTTTGAGGTTGCACTGAACGATGTCGGTGATTCCGACGAAGCATATACTGCTTTTGATGAACGCTATTTGTGGTCATCTGATGCATTTACTCAAGACATGCAGGTGATGTCACCTAAGGTGACCGTACAAGACGATGCACTTTTTCACGTATCATATGATGATGGGCATTGCGCCATTGAGAAGGATATTGTAGTAACAATAGAGGACTGCGGAGAGTGTGTTCTCGAAGCGTCAGAAGATACGTCAATTTGTATAGGGGAGAGTGTTACACTTTCAGCTGAAGGCCGCGGAACATTTTACGATTGGCAGTATGAAGAAAATGGTAACACCAAAACAAAAACAGATGCAACAATAGAAGTGAGCCCCGAAGTAACCACCACTTATACCGTGCGATATAATAATGCGATAAAACTAGATGCGGGATTGGATTGGGATCCTGATCAATATTGTCCTGCACAGACTACGGTTACTGTTTTAGACTGTCTTCCGGATCCGGACCCAGTTCCAGATCCAGAAATTATTAAAACTGAGATATATGATACCAATGAAGATGGAACTGCTGAAACGATTATTATCACTTTTGATTCTCCAATTACCGAGCTACAATATGATATTACATCAATCGACTGGCCACGCGAAGGAGCAAACGACATTACTGCCGAAAAAAACAGTGTTGAATTTATAGATTCCGTAACCATAAAAATTGTTCTGGTAGACGCATTCCCCCCGGCAACTGAGCCAAGCCTTGTGAACCCGCCATTTTTGACCTATGGCAGTGCTTCTGTTGTAATTGATGATAAAATAGGTCCGATGGTTGTCGGGTCCGATAAAAAACCATCACAAGGGCTTCATTATGCAGTCAAAGATGACGACGGTGAGTATACATACCACCGGCAGTCAGATACATTAATTGTATATGTATCTGAAGAAGTGGTAATCCCCAATGATAACTGGAAGAACATGTTTACTATTTACCCCGAAAACGGTAGCCCCTACACTCTTACTCTTGTAGAAAAACCTGAGAAGGGTGATGACATCTATTCATTAAAGGTCGTTCTTGATACCTCTATAACGGCGGCAATGATAATGGTTGGAGACAGCATCTCATTCAGATCCGGCACAGAGGTAACCGATATCAACGATAATACTGCTCTGCCAATCTCAACCGAAATTGTAGGTGCCGATAAAGCACAGGGAGAAACAAGTTCACAGTTTCGTACCTCTGTTATCGGAGTGCCAAACTCTACTAACCCAATGTTAGCTACCGATAAAATTCTGGTTTATGACCAGGACGGTGAACTTCTTGATGAGACAATACAGGGCACTGCAGTTCTCAGCGATAACTGGGTACCTCCATACAACTACGACAATAATTCATTGGGAGCCTTTGTTGATGGTGCCGAGTGTACCGACACTCAAGAACTGGTTTCTTTTGATAGAGATTGCCTTTCATCACTGGTAATCGGTACATTTAAAGATCAGGGAGCTTATACTGTAACAGTATTTGTATATGACCATCTGGGCCAATTTATGAACACCTGGACACAGGGCTTCGGCTTTTGCGAAGAGTTTGAAAATGAAGAGCGTGAAAGGCAGAGTGATATAGAAAACTTTTTTATACACGATCTCCTTTGGAATATGCAAGATAGTCATGGTCGCCTTGCAGGTGCAGGAGTGTACCTCTGGCGTGTGATTATACAGTTTGAGTCTGGTGATACCATGAGCTTTACTGAGAAGATGGGGATTGTACGGCAAGAGACTCAGTGTCTGGAATAAGAGATATGAAGAGCTACATTTCTTTGATCAGATGCCAACCCTCATTCCCCAAAAAACGGTATTGACATTGTATGTACACTGATATAGTTTTATTACATGGATATTGAATGTACGTATAAAGACCTACATGCAACTCATGCATTAAAGAATGAATTCGAATGAGAAATTCTAATCATGTATTAATCATGCTACTGTTGTTTTTTATGTATTGTAACGGTATATCTGCACCGGAAAACCTCGCCCTTAATCAGCCGGTTATCGTCAGTTCTGTGTATAACGCAACCTATAGTAAAGAAAATGCTGTTGATGGCGTAATATCGGGTGAATCCCGCTGGCTGAGTGCGGCAGAAGCTGAGTCATGGATCACCATTGCCTTAGACAGCATTACCGTACTGGGCGGTATCCATTTCTATTCGGGATACGAAGGACGAGACCCGGTCAATGATTTTCGAGTTGAGTTCGCGAGTAACGGTTCGTGGACCGCAATCCCGTCAGCAGTGGTTACTGGTAATACTTCCCTCGGAGTTTCTGTGGCTTTTGATGCTACGGTCGAGGTACGAACCGATACTCTGCGTATCATCATATCAAAGACACCGTCAGAAATCACACGGGTTCACGAAATTTCTGTATGGGAGCTCTCTGATATAGGAATACCGAAGCTGGGAACTGGGGTAACCGGATACCAGAGTAGTGACCCTGTGGTAGTGCCGGTAATATACATAAACCAGAGTGGCTATAATCTAAACAAACCAAAGCGGTTTACTGCTCCCACCTTGCCAGACGGAACCTCATTTTCAATCAAAGCAGTACACTCAGACGATATTCTTTATACGGGAGTGATTAATAATAACCTTGGTGACTTTACCAGTTTCAATCCAATCAACTTGATTGAAAATATTGAATATGTAATAGTTGCGGACAGCATTACTTCTTTTCCGTTTCGCATCGAAGCCTGGTGGCTCGAAAGAGTCTCCTATCAGAATTCCATCGACTTTATGATTGACAGCCGCATGTGGGTAGGAACTTTTACAGAGGATCCAGGCGGTCAGAATTTTGGATGGAGAGACGACCATCATTTTGGATGGGAACTGCATGTGCTCGTGCCACAATATGTATCCAACCCTGATGCCTATCTGAGAATGCCCTCACAAATTACCTATGTGCCCCCTACTCATAGTTCGCTCTGGGGGAGTCTCACGGCTTATACTGAAGATGCACCCGATATCGTCAAATTGATTCACTGGGGCGCAGACATTTTGGTTACTCAACAGAGAACGCATGAAAACCTGAAAGCGCAGTTGGCCTATTTTTTATATGCCTGGCCACAGCTAAAGCAATGGTTACCAGAGCAAAACTACCAGACGGTATTGGACTTTACTCTATCGGTATGGGAAAACAGTGGTGCTGATCAATCATATATGTATGACGAAAGCCCTGAACACAATCTTCTGGCTCTTAAAACCAAAATGGGAACCACCAAGGGGGCACTGCCACCTGGCCGGACCGTAATTCCCAACCTGCTCATGTATGCAGTTGCAGAGCGCGAAGGCATTGCCGATGCAGAAAAGTATTTTACCGCTGCTTTTAATCAGGTAGAATGGATGATCCAAAATCTTGATTGGAATGATCCTATCACTACCAAGGGTCAGCGTGTCAGTGAATTTCACACTATGACTGGACTTTCAATGATGCTCAAGGAATATCCCGCGAAAGCCCCGACTGGATTGAAAGAAAAAATAACGGCTTGGGCACAGACAGCAATCAATCGATCTGATAACATGTGGGATTTTCGAAAACTAAATGATACAGAGGGTTGGGTGCCAACAGGGGATGTGCCTACTGCGTGGAACGAACCAGGTAATGTAGTGGGAACACCAGCCTGTATGCTGGCAGCTATGCAGGTAATTTCAGATAGTACTCTCCATAAAAGACTCACGCAATTAGTGTATGCGCATCTCGACAACGCTTTTGGAAGAAACCCGACAGGGCGACACTTTTCGTATGACGCACCCAGAGAAATTGAGGGGGTTGATGTCGGGTGGTATTCCTTTTATCAAGGAGGGATCGGTCGATTGGCAGATGCCCGGTTTGTTTTTGATGGCGCCCCTAAAAATGAACATTATTCTTATAACCCGGAAGTGGGCAACATTGGCTGGAGCGAAGGATGGATTCAACACAATCTTCCCTTTAATCTCACTCTGGCGTATCTTGCACATTTTGATACAGAATTTTCGGTGAAACAGAAACAGGACTCCATGGTAATACGGGCAAAAGCACCGCTTAATTTTGATTATAGTGCAGTGGAGCAAATGACGGTTCAGATAACGGCAAAAAATGGAGAGATCACTCAGGTAATCCTCCATGAAGAATCGGTACATTCAGAATACTTTACCAATACTACAAGTGTCCCCGAAGATACGGTAACCCTTTCGTATGGATATGGATATATGAAAAAAGAACTCATGGTAGATCCATTCTCAATTGCTGTAGTCAATAGTGAATCGAGTGGAGAAATTGTGTTAAGGAGCAGCTCATCTGTATTTGCAGAAGAGGGGAATAGTTTCGGAGCATCTTCAAATGCGATGAGTAGTAGTTCAGCACCTGTAACTCCAATAGCTGTTAATAACACAAGGTATACTTCAGCAGGACAGTGGATGGTTGTCAGGAGTACTTCAGCTCAAATCAGACTTCCAGAAGGGGCACGGCACGGTATACTCTATTCTATCTATGGGCAAAAGCTCTTTGAGGGCCGTGTTACCGATGCTGTTTTAACGGTGCCCGTACATGTGCGCACTGGGTCGGTCGTCGTAAGGTATTATTGATGGTAACGCCTTATCCACCAGCTGAGTTGTATGGAGTACTGTTTTTACGAGCTCTGGCTCTCTCATAAAACTAAAATAGTTTCTTTTTCTCCCCAATAAACACCATGACACGGCGTATCTTTTTCATCAATTTAAGTCAAAAAGTTAGATTTTGAGCAAAAAACGGCAATAAAGTGTGGAATAAACATCCACACTAATATGGAGGTTATTATCCGCTTTACTCAAAATATATATGATGAGAACTTATATTACTATAGAGGATAATTGGGGGCATAATGATACGATTCTTGGTATTACTTGTTACGGTATGGGGTGTTGTAGCATATTCACAAACAATCACGGAATACTATGTATCTCCAAATGGAGATGATACACATGTAGGGAGTGAAACAAAACCATTCAAAACACTCACTCAGGTACGTGATGTTATTCGCACGCACAATGATTCTATGACGGGTGATATCGTTGTGTACCTTAGAGAAGGTACCTATGTGCTCGACTCTACCCTTTCTCTTACACAACAGGATGGGGGCACCAACAATTTTAGTATTCGCTATAAGGCATATACCGATGAAAAACCCGTGATCAGTGGTGGTGTTGCTATTACGGGATGGACACTGCACGATGGCGCTAAAAATATATACCGCACTAATATTGGGACCGACTTTGATTCACGTCATCTGTATGTAAATGGGGTTCGGGCGAGCAGAGCCAAGGGAGATGCCTTTCCCGGTGGTTTTACGGTATCGCAACATCAGGTGCTGTTACCCAGTAGTGATGTATATTCTGGTATGGGGAGTTGGAGTAATATAGAGAACATTGAACTTGTGGGGTATCAAACTAATTGCTGGAAGTTTCCGCGTAATCTTATTGAATCAATTAGTGGTAATGTGGTCACCATGGCTCAGCCTGGTTGGACTCTGGTATATGGGCAAGCATCATGG
Organism: Fibrobacterales bacterium; assembly: GCA_051532035.1. Classification (GTDB taxonomy): domain Bacteria; phylum Fibrobacterota; class Fibrobacteria; order Fibrobacterales; family JAOPTW01; genus JAOPTW01. The sequence continues at coordinate 32,354 of JAOPTW010000018.1, forward strand.
GCCGCAAATCAGGTAGCGTGGATAGAAAACGCCTATGAGCTTCTCGATCAACAGGGTGAGTTTTATATTAATCGTACCGATGGGTATATCTACTATATGCCACGCGATGGTGAAAATATGGCGACTTCTGAGTTTATTATTCCAAAGATTGACAAACTCATAAGCCTCGAAGGAACGACAGATAACAAAATAAGTAACATTCATTTTGAGGGAATCAGCTTTCAATATACTACGTGGTTGAGGCCCAACACCAATAAGGGGTTCCCGGTAATACAGGCAGGGCTTTTGTGGGATGAAAACATGGGGGTAGAAAAATCAGAATCTTCTGTTACCGTGCGTTCGGGGAGCAACATCTCTTTTGATAAGTGCGTATTTTATAAATTGGGCAATGTAGGGCTTGAGTTTGATACAGGAACTCAGGGTAGTATGGTGTCACGTTCGGTATTTACCGACATATCATCAGAAGCAATTGTAGTGGGTGATTTTAATTTTGAAGATCACCACGAAACAGATGAAACCAAGATAACCCAAAACATTGTCATCTTTAATAACCATATCTCAAACGTAGGAACGGAGTATAAGAGTAATCCCGGTATAACAGTAGGATATGCGCGGTATATTACCATTACAAAAAACTCACTGTTTGATTTGCCCTATTCGGGGATCAGCGTAGGTTGGGGGCATGGGGTTTATGACGATACCCATACTCCGGTAACCCAACAAAACCGCATTACCAACAATCATATCTTTGACTATATGAAAGCACTTCCTGATGGTGGCGGAATCTATACCCTGGGGCAGCAAAATAATTCGCTCATGCAGGGGAACTTTATTCAGCAGCAGAGCAAACCCTATGGCTACTACTACTTGGATAACGGTACTGCAGGGTATGATGTTAATTTTAACCTGGCTCTCACCATGGGCAAAACCGATGTGTCGTGGGCTGGCTATGCCAATGATGATTGTTTTACGGGTCTAGACCATTTTAGAACCCATGATAATACCATTCAGGCACTCTTTTATGATCACTCCCTTATTATTGAAGATCGTGGCGTTAACAATAAAGTGTTTAATAATTATCCCGTTGACCCCTATAACCTGCCGACAGATGCGCTTTCTATTATTGCCAATGCAGGGAGCAGTGTCTCTCTTGTAGATGGCCAGGTAACCTTTGAGGGGGCAGGAGGGCTTGATAATATTGCGCTCTACAAACAGACCCAACAAAGCAGTACCTTTCTTGAGCTCGGTTCACACCATGGGGTTGATGGACTTGTCAGTGGCGTCTATCATCCCACACGTGACTTGGCCAGCAATAATGCATCAACTGCTGGTGAATGGTGGATGGTAGATTTAGGGCAGCCCTATGAGATAACCTATAGTAACTGGTGGAACCGTACGGATTGTTGTGTTGATCGCATGGATGATTATACCATTGAACGTTCGTTAGATGGCGTAACCTGGACTCAAGTGAGTATACAGTCAACTCAGATGGGGCACCCCACACGTATCGATGTAGATGCACCAGCACGGTATATTCGGTTGGTTCAAAATAAAGATGAGGCGTTTAATTTTGCCGAAGTTATGATGTATGGAACGCCGTATGTGGATACAACCACAGTACCTGATGATAGTCCTGATGATAGCTCTAATGAAGGAGAAAGTAGTGACTCAGAATCTATGAGCAGTTCCATGGTAAGTAGTGATTCACTAGTGAGTAGTAGTTCAGAAGCGCACAATGATTTGGTGAGTTCGTATAGTACCAATCAGATGGTTTCAAGTAGTAGCACGCTGTTGTTAGATGGTAGTTCGCAATCAATTGCACCGTTGAATGGTGTAGTACTGAATCAGGGTTCATTTAAAGTAGTGTACTTTGTGAATGATGGGGTGCAGAAGGTGCCAGAATATTTGGGTGAGGCACGGAGCTTTGAAGTGTATACGGTTATGGGTAAACGAGTAGCGTGGGGAGCCTCGGGCTCTGGGTTAGAGAAGGTTTCAGACCTGCCTCAAGGGATACTCTTAATTAAGTATATCTCTGAGTAGATGAAAAGAGGGCAAAAATAGAGCAAAATAGAGCAAAATAGAGCCCTTTACCGTTACTCAGAAGGAGCTCCCCAATACTATTCACATACTTGGTATCCCCATCACCAGATACAAATGCAAACTACTGTTTACTTTTATTCTGCGTATTCTTAAGTATATTTACACAGAGACCTTCGGTTTAACCACAGAAGTCAATTGTCGAATGTACACCCCTTAATGTATACTTCTTCATTGACCAGAGATAATTATGGCGCATATAACGTTTGAAATAGTAGACTACACCGTTCGGATGGGCTTTGACCTTGATGGATCATATATGGGTGGAAGCCGCCATTCACAGGCGTATATAGAGTGTTCAGGCGCTGAAGGGCAACAACTCATCATAATGTTTGCTGCTCCCTATGCTACTACATGTCTCCCAACGTGTAATGAAGATGGTAGCTTTGCCTCCATCAATCGCCATATCGATCAAATGCCCTATTTCTTAGATATCCTTCGTAATGAAAAGTGCGTCTATGCTAATTTACGGTCTGATTTCCCCAATGCAAATCATATTGCGACAACTACCGAGCCAGCGGGCGAACGAGTAGGACCTCGTGAAAGTAATGTTGAACGAATTCCCGAAGAAATGCGCAAAGAATTCATGTAGTTTCTGCTTTCTTTTGAGCCGATTTTAGTCTATATCACCGTAAAGACGCCTGTACTCATTCTGTATACAGCATTCTTCGTGGGTTACTGTAAACTTTACAGTTCTTTGTTTGAAATTGATCATACATCTTCCTAAATTGTTCCTACACAACAATCAAAGCACGTCAGAAATCGATAGAACTTGGGGAAGGGCTGATTTCAGATAACATACAGTAAACAGACGGGGCACTATGTTTACTTTACGCTATAACGTAATTGTTATTTTGGTACTGATGGCTATCTCATCTCTCTTTTCGGCAGGGGATGATACGACACAACCTATTTCAAAAATACGTCTTCCTGTAGAATTCTATGACTGGAACGCGGGTGACTTAGGTGATGCCTTTCAGTTTGACTCTAATTGTGGTCTGAAGGGAAAGCCTACCAAGGGGCTCGTAGGGCACTCGCTCAATGATGAACGATTACCCGTGCCCGGTAATACCGGAGAGCAGTACAACTGTCGAGCTGAACGTCTGACCGAGTGGTTTCGCCCCGAACCCGACTCTTCAAACTATACCTGTATCGACCTTGAACTTAATCACAATGATCACGATAATGTCTATGAATATGTAGCACTCACCGAAATGTATGACATTCATAATGGGGTGTACGACAATATGAATGAGCAGAGTGGTTTTTTCCCATTGGATGGTTTTTGGGAGGCGTCGAATGGAAGGCATAATAATAAGAATCAGATAGGACAGAACTATTCTTCTCGACATGATGAACGACAAACTAAAACAGGGTACGTTCATAATTATCACTACTGTATGAAAACAGAGCTTACGTTTGATTATAGACCGGGCCAACAGTTTACCTTTAATGGTGACGATGATCTATGGATTTTTATCGATGGACAGCTCGCGGTCGACCTCGGGGGGACCCATACTCCTATTTCAGAGACGCTGCATCTCGATCAACTCTTTAATGAACGGGGTGGGGCAGTAGCCGGCAGTAATCATGATTTTGATCTTTTCTATTGTGAGAGACAAACCCTTGCTTCAAACTTACAGATTCAAACAGATATCGACTTTGATATGCCTCCCGAATATGGCCATATAACCAATGATGATATTCACTATGATATTGTTCCGGGTAAGTCCCTCGGTAACGGGTGCCATGTAAAAGGAGAAGTGATCGTCAAAGAGTCAGAGTTTTATTTGAGCTATGATAATTCCCTAAACCTGTCGACCGTTGCAACGACGCTCACCACCTCAAAAGATATGCAGCTGCTCCAGGGCAATGACTATTTTGAGGGAATCTCAATTGACAACAATACATATCAGTTTTCTATAGAGCTGGGTAAACTGGAAGGGCTCGAAATTGGGCACACCTACTATCTCTTCTATCGTTCAGAGTCTTCAACCGAGAGTACCGAGTATCGAGGCTCTGTTTCGTTTACCGCTCCCGATCGCTATCCTTACGAGATCGTATTTACAGATTCGTTGGGTGCGCCCCTGTCTGATGACGATATTTACTCACGGGTTGATAGTGCAGTAGTACTGTATGGTACGGTGTATGATTATGACTATGATAGTACGAGAATAGTCTGTGAGTCGTGTAATGATATAATCACGGTCTCAATAGCAGAAGGCAAAGATACACAGCTTGAATTTTTTAATGGGACAATGTCCGAGGGGCGATTCTCCTTAACCGTTCTTCCGAGTGAGAGCGAAATGAGTGTCGACGATCTTCGGTTAACCGTAGAGTACTCGGGGCAAGGGACGCGGATTAACAAAGAGCAACGTGCCCTGTCACCTAAACTTACGTTTACCAAGATCCCAACGCCGTCTATAGAGTCGGTGCGTCTGTTTGATTCGGGGGTTGTTACCAAGGGCGCGCAAGTCAGTCCGGTAAAAGATGGGTATGCCGATAGTTTAGTCGTGGTGTTTAATAATTGGTTGGGGAGCCCTAAAAAGTTGACGCTTTGTTTGGGAGTGTCTGATAAAGAGTGTGTTGAAACTGAGTATGATGCAGATGATTGGTCTATTGATCCTACGAATAGTGCACAGTTAGTGATCGTTGATGCCTTTGATTTTGGTACTGATAACGTTGCAACAGATATACAGGGTGAAGTGACCGTAGAGTTTTTTAAACGAGGTGATCACCTGTTTGAAGATTCAGAGGAGATTGAAGATGAGATAGGGCCAGTGATTGATCGTGCCTATCTTAAAAAAGATGGTGACGATGAGGTAGACACCTTACGGGTGATATTTTCAGAACCTGTTTCGAAGGTCGTTGCACAAGAAGCGCTCTTTTTGGTAGAGGGTGCATCGGTTACAGCAACGGATACAGAGTCGTACACCAAAAAGCGTGTATGGGATATTGCGATTGATGCCGAAAAATATTCACTGGCTGTTGGGGATAGCATTGCGCTCGATCACCATTCAGATATGGTTGACCTAAAAGGTAATGGACCGGCTCAACCAAACATGCCCAGAGTTATTGGTGGGTGGCCGGTACAACCGGTAAAAGAAGGACACTACTTTAGGGATACTAATGAAGATGGTATCATGGACCGGGTTGAGCTGTTATTTAATGATGTGATTATCGGTGATAATATTGCAGAGGTCACGGCACATTTTAAATGGATTAATAGCGATGACTCTATCCTGTCATTCAAAGTTAAACCCTCTCAGTGGCACCCAGACCCGGATGATGAAAGACGGGCCTATTGGAATCTCTCTGACGATATTGATTGTCGGCCTTTTACCACAAGTATCGTTGATGAAACGTTTATGGAAGCCAAAATAGAGGTTGAATCTCTGACCGAAGAAGAGGATGTTGAGTATACCATAGAGATGCAAGACGGTATGGCGCCGGTGCTTGTTTCGGCCGAAGTGTTTCAACGCTCTGAAGGGGATGTACTCAAGGTAGTGCTGTCTGAGCATGTAGAAAACAGTGACCTTAAGAAAGAGGGCACAGAGCACTATTGGTTTAAGCATCGATACGCTGATGCGGAACACCATCAACTGAGGGCTGAAGGGAGTTCGATTACTCACGTAGGCGAAAAGAGTGAACATGGGCTCAATTATGATCCTTCCATTAAAAAAGAGTTTCAAATTTCACCCGGCGATAGTCTCTCATTGGTACTCGGAAGGGGATACACCGTTGATATGCATGGAAACAGGCCGAGTGACCATGCACAGAGCATTATGATTACAGGGAATGTAACGCCTCACATAGGTTCTGTTACCTTAAAAGAGTATGATGACCCGGATGAGGTGTTAGAACGTTTTTACGATAGAGATAATACACCCTTTGTAATGCGGGGAATCACTCCCGATGATCCAAATGATTCTATGGATGATGTGATAGAGTATGCTCGTGAAAATTTTGATGAAGTCGGTATGGTTGTTTCTGCAAATATGATGGATATGGTCCTTTCTCAAATTGATGAGGATCTATTAAAAGAGATTGAGGGCGGTGCCCTAAAAAAAGAACTGTCAATCAGGTACGATATTATCGTGTATAGTACCATTGGTGGCTATGTATCGAGTAGCAATGGTAGTATAGAATGTGATGATGATGCACTCTTTGAGGGCGATTGTACCGATCCAGAAAAAGCCCATTGGCTTTGGATTGGCTGGGATCCTGTCAGTGACCAGGGACGGCTTGTGGGCACCGGTGTCTATATCGCCTTACTTGATATACAATACCTGTACCCTGGTGGGGCAACTCCGGTAAGCTCGTCCATTAAGCGCATGGGCTATTCAAGAAAGTACTAGTGAGAGTTAGTGAGACTTGAAAAACAACCAGCGTGGTGTTTTACTATAGTATTCAACGTAGGTGTCTCCATATACCTCTGTGAGGAGTGATTCCTCGGGGATAATCTGAAAACGATTGAGGTAGAGTATAAAGCCTACAATAGGAATGATCGTTACCAGCGCATAGAGAAAAAGCCCCCAGGTGAGTAACAAAAAGAGAAAGCTCACATACATGGGGTTACGAGTATAGGCAAAGAGACCAGAAGTGACCAGTGATGAACTGTTTTCTGGTTTAAGAGGGTTGACGGTTGTTTTTGCTCGTATAAACTGAATGACGCCACCAATCCCAAAAAGTGCAGAAAGTGAGAGAAGAAGGGCCACTATTCCCCAAAAAAGAGCTGATGAGCAGGGGAATTGGAAGGGAGTACGGGTAACACTCCATTGGATTCCACCAAAGAGAGCCATAACGAGTGGTGGTGGAATAAGAAGGGAAAGCTTGTTCATGAAAAGTCCTGAGTGCATAAAGTGAATAACATTAGGTATTTGAGGGCTAATATAGCACTCGATTATCGAAAGAGATTAATAAAAGGTGCATTTTAGCCTAAAATGAGCGAAAAGCGATGAGCTTGATGAGATTTAAGCACTGACAATGAGTATTGAAGGGGAAGTGTAAAATTAAAGTAACACAATGATCTCTGTGCCTAAAAATCCTACTTTTGGCCCTAGTATAATCTGGGACAACAAAAGAGGGCTTAATGAAAATAAAACAAATTCTATTGATAGCTGCATTATTATGTGGAACGGTTACTGCGGTTCAAGGAGCAGTACCAGCATTACATCGTTGTGGGAACACTCTCTGCGATAGTGATGATAATATTGTCGTGTTACGCGGGGTATCTATTGCTGATGCTAAGTTTACCGGCACGTTGCGCAATCCAATTGCGGGGCACTATAGCAACGAGCTTGCTAATACGCCAGAAAATCAACTCCGCGCTACAATTCGCCTTGCGAGTGATGCATCAAAAGGGTGGCACTCAAACCTCATACGGGTGCCGATACATCCTATTGGTGGTGGCTGGCCTTTTGCAGGTTGGAACGAAGCCCCCGAAGAGTGGACTTCATTTGTTGATGCTGCTGTAGATGAGTGTGAATTACAAGAGATCTACTGTATCCTCGATTACCATGCAATTAATAACTGGAATTATTCTTTGATGGGTTGGACAAAAGTGGCAGAATTTTGGAGCTGGGCAGCAGACCGCTACCGCAACAATCCAAATGTTATTTTCGAAATATATAATGAACCAGTATCTGATGATAACTGTAGTTCTGATGACTGTGGACCCAACGGAGATATAAACTGGTCGACGTTCAAAGATGATATTGCACAACCGATGGTTGATTTTATCCGTAATACTATAGGAGCAACTGAAAATCTTATACTCGTGAGTTCACCATGGTGGACCCAAATGCTCAAAGACATTAATAATAATCCCATTGATGACCCGGCCTCTGTTGATCGTATCGCGTATACCCTCCATGTCTATCCTTGGCACTGGTACGAAGATGCAACACTCGCTTCTAAAGTAGGAGAGACGGTTAATAATTATCCTGTTGTCGTAACAGAGTTTGGTTACCAAGATGGTACGGTCTGTCCTTTTAATAACTGTGATGGTTCAGGAAGAATGATCGACCAAGACGGCTTTGGTATTTTTATTAAACAGTATATGAAAGATCACAACATGAGTTGGACAGCATGGGCATTTGATAACGCCTTTGAATCAATAATGTTTACTGATGACCAATTTACTACTCTCGCAGAAGGCCCTGGGTATATGGGTCGTTTCATAAAAGATTTCTTGACCGAAGAGAAAGACAACTTTTTACCATGTAACCCATGTATGGGTAGTGGACGCCCAACAGCAAATGCTGGTGTGGATCAAGTAGTTATCGACACTGATCAACTTCCTGGTGAGCAAGTGACCTTGAGTGGTTCAGGTGAAGACACTGATGGCACTATAGAACAATACGAGTGGAAAGAGGGTGATGTCGTCTTAGGATCTGACGCTTCAATGGTTCTCACTCTTGCTGATGGCATACACACTCTCTCATTAACAGTGACTGATAACGAAGGAAGACAGCATACAGACATAGTACTGATTAATGTTCAAGGTTCTACTTTTGAACCATGTACTAATATTTTGTCAAATGGTGGATTTGATAACGGCCTCACTGGCTGGGATCAATGGATAGAAGGAACCAGTGCACAAGGGACTATTACTGAAAGTTTTGGTGAGCTTAACGCAAGAATCACTCAACCGGGACTCGAATGGCAAATTCAGGTATGGAACTCAACAGCAATTGAAGCAGGTAAAGAATACGTTGTTAAGTATCGTGCTCGTGGAGCAGGCGTTCGTGATGTTGCACTGATGGTTGAACAAAATGGCGCGCCGTACCAAGCAGTAACATCTGCAGTACATACGCTCTCAACAACATTGACACAATACTCACACACCTTTACTTCAGCCTTCAGCTTTTCAGACTTAAAAGTAGGCTTTAAATTTGGTGGAAACGGTACACACGATGTTATTATCGATGATGTTGTATTTGCCGAAACAGAAAGTTGTATTCCTCAAGATGTCGAAGCACCATCGATCCCACAAAATGTTGCCCTTAATACTGCAACGCTCAATTCTTTAGAGATAAGCTGGAATCCTTCAACAGATAACAATGCAGTTGTTGGATACGATGTGTATATTGGGGCCGCTCTTGTACAATCGGTAAACACACCGCATGCTCTATTAGATGGTCTTACTATTGATAGTGAATATTCTATTCAAATTATTGCCAAAGATGCTTCAGGCAATCGTTCTGCAAAAAGCATTACTCAATTCTATAGAACACTCCCTGATAGTGAAGCACCATCAGTACCAACAGGACTCGTAGTAGGTACAGTAAGGCATAGCACTATTGCACTCCAGTGGAATGCCTCAAATGATAACATTTCGGTAGAGGGTTATAATCTCTATATTAATGGCGCTCTTGCACGTACTCTTTCAAACGGACTCTCTACGGTAGTATCGGGCCTCACGCCCGAAACAGTATACAGTATTACGCTGAGCGCTATTGATGGTGCAGGCAATGAATCTGTACAGAGTAGTGCTGTTGTAGTAACTACGGATGTGGCTCCTGATGTTGAAGCACCGTCACAACCGGGACCAATTGTGGCAACTGATGTTTCTCTGACAACTATTGATATTGCATGGGCTGCTGTGACCGATAATGTTGGCGTAGAATCATATCAGATCTTTGTAAATGGAGGATACTTTAATGAGGTAACCAGCATTTTTGCAACAGTTACCGGTCTTAACTACAATACTGAGTATAGTATTACGGTATATGCGCTTGATGCAGCACGTAATATTTCTACAGCAAGTAGTGCACTCGTAGTAACGACAGATGCAGATACAGAAGCGCCAACGGTTCCAGTAATCAGTAGTGCTGCAGCGACAGGTATGACTACTGCAGATGTCGCATGGAGCACATCAACTGATAATATCTTCGTAGATACATACATCGTCTATGTTGATGGAGTAGAAGCACACGATGCAGGGAGAACGCTCAATAGTACTCTTTCTGGTCTTACTGCAAATACTGAATATTCAATACAAGTTGAAGCGTTAGATCCTTCGGGGAATCGTTCTGGGCTGAGTGCAGAAGTGCTCATCACTACTGATGATAAACCGTTGCAAGATGAACTCCTCATTCAAGTAGAGTCTTACAGCGCAAAACATGCGAGTATTCAAACTGAAGCGACTTCGGATATTGGTGGTGGTCAAAATATTGGTTGGACAGCATCGGGACGCTGGGTATCATTTAGCAATCAAACGTTGGCTCCGGGTCAGTGGAAGCTTGAGGTTCGCACAGCGACTTGGGAATCGAACAGATCATTTGATCTCCTTATTGATGGTGTAAAAGCGACTACATTTACAAAAGGTACTGCAACCTATACTGGTTCTGGCAGTAAATACCAAACATGGAAAACTGCTGAGACAGGAACCTTTACTATAGCAAACGGTGATCAACACACGGTGAGACTGAATTTCACAACGGGAAGTCAAAACATAAACTGGGTCCGTTTTGTACCGGTGATTCCAGATACCGAAAGTCCATCAGTAGTGACTGGAGTATCCGAATCAGGAGTGACCGCATCAACTATTGCACTAAACTGGAATGCTGCATCAGATAACGTTGGCGTAACAGCCTATGACGTCTATCAAGATGGTGCGAAGGTAGCGACGGTCTCAGGGACAAGTACTCTTATGACAGGGCTTCAAGCACTCACGACTTATGACTTTTATGTTATTGCTGTTGATGCCGCAGGAAATCGTTCTGTTACTCAGAGTGCAACACTCACGGTAACGACTTCAGAAGTAGCCTTAGTCAATATATTGAATAATGGTACCTTTGCTGGAGGAACTTCAGGATGGGATTGTAGTAGCTATGGTGGCAGTGCAACATGTGCAGTGCTTTCTGGTCAATATGCTATAGCAATTTCGAATCCTGGCAGTGCCGATTGGAACATACAGCCAAGACAAGGTGGCTTTACTCTCGAAACGGGTAAAACGTATACCTTTGCTTACGATGGTAAAGCGTCGGTGTCTCGTCTTGCGAATATTAAAGTAGAGACCGATGGTTCACCGTGGATAGATTATTCAGGGATTGGCAGCGGTGCTAGCTTAACAACGACTATGCAGCGTTTTGCTTATACGTTTACAATGACAGAAACTGCTGCGGCACGCGTAGTACTCAATATTGGTAATACTGGTGCAAATACTGTAACTGTTGATAACATGTGGATCGTCGAAGGATCGATCGATCCTTGTGGTGGTATTGTGGGATGCTCAGAATAACAGCATGTCTCAATTAATCCTTTATTAGAATATAGAGAGCCTTCTCATTGTGAGAAGGCTTTTTTTATGCATACTAGCCATTGAAACGGTACATATACCTAAAAATGGCATATTATATTGGACGACTTCATACTAATGTGGTATTCTAATAGTATGAAATGGCTTACATTACATTTGATCAATATTCCTATTGTTGATATGCAGCATAAAATTCTTTTTTATGTGATTGAAACATTAAAGGAAACACTTAAAAAAGGGACCACCCATAGTGAATCTATTCGGTCTCTTACTTTTATTTTAGGGTATATTACCCATCATTTTTATACCGAAGAGCGAGTCATGCAAGCAATTGGCTATCCCCATGTCGATGCACACTCAGAACAGCATGCCCTCCTTCTTGATATGTTAAATAAAAAAATTGCAATGGTGAGAGAACAATTTGATGTGAGTGCACATGAACTTCTCGACCTTTTAACAGACGCAGTTAATGTTCACTTAATACAAGACGATTTGAAAATTCGTGAATGGCTTGAGGGAGATGGAAACGCGGCGATATCCGACAATGCAATATTGAAAGTCCCAGCATTTGGTTTTTTTGTCTCAATATTTAATACCAGCACCGAAATAATGGCTGGAGCCTCGGGAGAAAACCTTGAAGAATACCATGAAAAGTTATTAGAGAATCTTCATCGGTCTCTCGATGGGTTAGCCATGACTTCTCTTTCAGATATATATGACATAAAAATGTTATTGCAGTTTTTGTATGAACATCGCTGGATAACAGAGGCGGATATTGCTGAGCTCCTTTCGACCTATATCACCGAAGAGTTGTTGCTTAAAGGTGCAGAACTTCATAGTGACCCCGCTTATGCGGCTTTGGTACTCGATGTACTCAAGCAAGAAGGCGCGATAAGTGATCAGATGTATACTAACGTCACCACTAATGTTATAGATAGATAGATAGATAGAGGAGTAGATGATGAAATGGATTGATTCTTACGCACTGAATGTCCCTATCATTGATAAACAACATAAAGAGTTATTTAAAATGCTCAATCTTATTGAGGACTCCTTTAAAAAAGGGACCACTCATAGTGAGATAGTTAAGGTGCTGAAATTTCTTGTAGGATATGTCAAACATCATTTTGCCGCAGAAGAAGAGGTTATGCGAATGGCAGAGTATCCTGGCCTAGCTGACCATAAAATACTGCATAAAAATTTGGTTAGCGAGCTGATGGTAAAAATTAAACTCCTCGGGACAACCAAGTACATTAACATTTATGAAATTGAAGAGTTTGTAACCGCGTGGTTGTGTGAACATATCATTCAAGAGGATATGCATATTCGAGATCATATAAATAGCAAAAAGAAAGAACATCAATTTTTAAATCAAATGACAAGAGATACCTCTGCAAAGGTAATTAGTGATATTCTTGAAGAGTGTAATCGCTATGAATCTCTCTGTAAACAGGGCATGGTGTCTGAGGCTGATAAAGAGGCAAAGATTCACAATGCGACTGAGGAATTTTTAACGATGTTCCAATATAGCTCACTCTCAGAATTGTATGATACAAAGAGAGTTGTCGATACTCTTATTGATAAAAAATATCTTGAGCCAGCAGAAATGGATGCTTTTTGGAAAACAAGTATTTCTGTTGATTTTTTAAAACGCATATTAAATGAGTCAAAGGATACAGAGTATGATACTCTGATGCTCGATGCTTTGGAAGAAGAAGGAGTTATCTCTCCTAATCAACGTAATCAACTCTAAAGAGCCGTTTCCACTCTGTTATATACGTTGTATAATAGAGTGGAAAACATTCATTTTCTTTGGTTTACTTCTGTAAAAGTGATATACTGTGAGTAGAAGTTAATGTACTGGAAATCAGTGTGGTTGCATCTAAACGGATATTTGTAAATATCGGACTCATCTCATTTGTAGTCATATCTGCAGGCATTGTACTCATTGGTCTCATTTTTTATTCCTATAATATTCTGAAGTTCAATGAACATTTAATCTTTCCCGCTTTTCAAGGAGTCTTCGTATTACTGGCTGTTTTTTTGCTACTGACCATACTCATGTACCGCAAATTACAACAGAACGTTGTTGATTTTCAGCAACTTAAAAAACAGAATGATCTTTTTAATGAATTGACCAGTGAGGGAATCATTACTCTCGATAAAGAGGGTAACGTACTCTATTCGAATAGTGCAATTCAGACTATACTTGGATATTCGACGCAAGAGCTTTCTCAATTAGATTTTTTTAAGAAAGTGATACATGAAAAAAATACTACAGTAGTATCAGGAGTTAGGGGGGCACTTGTTGATGGAAGAAAATATTATGCACCCAATATGAAATGTAATTGTAAAGAAGGGGCTGTTACTAATGTAGAAATGTGGTTTTACCCTTTTCATACAGATGGGCAAGTGAGCGGGGGCTTTTTGAGCCTCAATGACATTAATACACGTGTTGCTGCATTCGATGCATTGCAAAGAAATCAGGTTCTTCTCAATGAAGCCCAGACTATCTCTTTGGTTGGGAGCTGGGAGTGGTATGGGTATACCGAGTCTATGGGCTGGTCAGCACAAGTATATGACAATTTTGGGCTCATCCCTGGTGAGGAGGATTCAACATTTGAACAGTTTTTACATTTTGTACATCGCGATGATCGTAATAGAATTGAGTCAGTGTTTAAAAACATTACAGAATATTCAACAATTAACATTGTTGAATATCGGATAATTACAGAAAGTGGGGAAGAAAAATATGTTCGTGACCGAATAAAAGTACTCTCCCAGCCCGGTGAACCACTGCATCTTCTGGGGACGTCACAGGATGTCACTGAATATGAAACAGCTAAAAGGGAGTTAGAGGAGTATAAAAATGGTTTAGAAAAACTAGTAGAGGATCGTACAACATCTTTGAATACACAGATGGAACAAAGGAAACTGCTTGAGGAGGGGCTCCGCCAGAAAAAGGATGAACTCCAAACAATACTTAATGCATCTCCAGATCTTATGTTTCATCTCGACTCAGACTCAACGATTGAATCATATTTTTGTAATGATGAAGAGCGACTTTTTGTAAAACCAGATCAGTTTTTACATAAAAAAATGACCGAAGTTCTCCCTCCCCAGGTTGGGGCTCAGTTTAAAAATGCCATAGCACAAGCTTATTCAGAACATAATCTAGTGACTATTGAGTATGTATTACCAATAGGCTCTTTAACGCACTATTTTGAAGCGCGCATTAATGCGTTAGAAAATAATCACTGCATCGTTATTATTAGAGACATTACTGAACTGATCACTTCCCGTCAAGAGACGGGGATATTTTCTCAAGCTGTTGAGCTCAGTCCAGTCAGTGTAGGTCTTACTGATCAATTTGGTACTATCGAATATGTTAATAAAAAATTCTCTGAGGTGACTCAATATACTTTTGATGATGCCGTAGGTCAAAATATGCGTATGTTGAAGTCGAGTTATCACTCAGGAGAGTATTATAAGAATATGTGGGAGACTATTAAATCTGGTAAAGAGTGGCATGGGGAGCTGTGTAATAAACGAAAAGATGGTTCACTCTTTTGGGAAAGGGCTTCCATTGCATCTATTAAAGAGAGTGATGGTTCTATTGCACATTATATTGCCGTTAAAGAAGATATCACTGAACAAAAAGAAATAATGCAGGAATTGCAGAATGCCAAAAAAAGAGCAGTTGAATCAAACCGGGCTAAGTCGACTTTTCTTGCGAGCATGTCTCATGAATTGAGAACTCCCTTAAACTCCATTCTCGGGTTTAGTCAGTTATTAGATAAACGTTTTAATGGTAATAAGCTCAAGAAAGAGGGAGAGTTTGTTGGTAAGATTAAGAGGGCTGGAGAACATCTCCTTAGTCTTATTTCAGATATTCTTGATCTCGCCAAAATTGAGTCTGACTCTATACTATTAGATAATGATTCCGTCTCTCTGAGTGACGTGGTTCGCGAAGCAATAGATGTCATTCGTCATATGGCAGAGGAGCGAGATATAGAAATTATTGAAGAAGAGGCTTTTTATACGGCGGCAGAGGGGTGCTTTGTCCATGGTGACTATCTACGTATTAAGCAAGTTATCATTAACATATTGAGTAATGCCGTTAAATACAATATCAGTAAAGGTGAAATTGCATTGGCTGTTGATAGAAAAGAAGAGTCAGTCGTATTCCTGGTAAGGGATACAGGGTATGGTATTGCCCCTGAACATATTCCTTATATGTTTGTGCCCTTTAATAGGCTTGGTAATGAAAATAGCAATATTGAAGGGACGGGAATCGGGCTCACGCTGAGTAAAAAATTAATGTCTGCAATGAATGGTACTATTGAGTTGAGTAGTACCTCGGGGATTGGTTCAACATTTTCAATTGAGCTCCCCATAGGTACTCCTTCGAATCAAAAATTAGATCAAGGGTCTTCTAAAGAAGGAGGTGAACTAACCAGACGGGGAGGAGTAGTACGAGTATTGTATGTAGAAGATAATGAAAGTAATCGAGAGTTGGTACGCGAGCTTCTCGGTGGTAGAAAAAATATAGAGCTACTCGAAGCACCCACAGGGCAGATTGGGTTGGACTTGTTTCGTACTAAAACACCTCAAATAGTACTCCTCGATATCTCGTTACCCGACATGTCTGGATACGAAGTTATAGAAAAAATGAGAAAGATTACGCCCGACCAATATGTTGTTGCACTCACCGCAAATGCCTTACCCTCTGAGAAAAGAAAAGCAAAACGTGCCGGTTTTAATGATTACATTACCAAACCGATAAATATTAATCAGTTTTATAAAGTATTGGATACCTACCTGTAGGATTATATGTATAGTCAAATTTCAAAATTACATAACATACAGCTTGAAGCCTCTCGAGTTTTGATTATTGATGATAATAAGGATAATACAGATCTTCTTATGGAGGTATTGCAAAGTAGTGGGTATACCAATGTGCTGGCAATAAATGATCCACGAAAGGCCGTGAGTATGTATAAGGCTTTTGAACCAGATATTGTGCTCCTTGACCTCAATATGCCTTATGTAAGTGGGTTTGATCTTCTGAAAGAATTTACGGCTATGGATTCAATAGATAGCATTGTGCCGATCCTTGTATTAACTGCTCTGACGGATACAGAATCTCGTGATAGAGCATTAGTGCTCGGAGCGTTAGATTTTTTAACGAAACCATTTGATGCCTATGAGGTTGTGCAGCGCCTCAGCAATCTACTGACCGTGCGGCACCTGAATCATAAACTCAAAATTAAGAATGATCACCTTTCTGATGAAGTACACGAAAAGGATATTGAGCTTCAGCAGGCCCAGGTGGAAATTATTCAAATACTGGGTCAGGCAGTTGAGTTTCGTGATGTCGAGACCGGGTATCATATTGAGCGAATCAGTACAATGAGTCGGATACTTGCCAATTGTGCGGGGGTGCCGAAACATACCGCAGAGCTTATTGAAAGCGCAAGTCCCATGCATGATGTTGGTAAAATAGGGATTCCCGATGCAATACTGTTAAAGCCGGCCGCATTAACTCCAGCAGAATTTGATCTCATGAAGACTCATTCCCTGATAGGGTATAAGCTTTTACATAAAGAAGGGGTTAAGCAACCACCTATTACTGAGCTTGCTGCAGAAATTGCACTCAATCATCATGAGCGCTGGGATGGTACAGGGTATCCCTATGGGGTCTCAGGTGAAAACATACCGCTCAGTGGACGCATTGTAGGTCTGGTCGATGTCTTTGATGCACTCACATCGCAGCGGGTCTATAAGCCTGCATTTAATATTGAAGAGTCAATTGATATCATACATATGGGCCGTGAAAAACATTTTGACCCTACGTTAGTTGATCTCTTTGTTAAAAATGCTGACCAATTTGTTCAAGTGATTGATGACTATACAAAACGAGAGAAAGGCTAAATTGATCAAAATATTATATTAAAAAATGTATCCCTGTAAGTCGGTATACTGTATGTGTGATACTCAATTGTTTACTACATAAATTTCTTCGTTGAGTTTTCCTTGAAAATAATAGTTCTTGATCATCTGGCACATGGTCTTGCTAATCTCTTGGTTTTTCTTAGCAAGAAGTACTCCATCATTTGTGGTGAGGTCCTCTGCGAGAAGCATGTCAAATTGAAGATCAAGTACATTGATAGCACGTTTTTTCTCTTGGATTTCAGGGAATTCCATGTGTTTGAATTGAAATAATATTTCAGGATGATACCCCTTTGCATTAACGGTTAAATAGTTAAGAGCCTCCTGTATCGTACTCCCTTTGGTGATAAACATATCAAAATCCGTGGCGAGTTTCAGTGCGCATCGACCAAAATTAATGGGGCTGAGCTTTGAAACATCAGTCTGTTTTTCATGGTCTGGAAAATCATCGAGCTGAACTCTTAAAATTTGCGCGACATCTTCAAGACGCGGAATATTTGAAATGAGATCGTGGCCAATTACAGGATAGCTCTGCCAAATGTCTTTCTCTTCAAGCGTAAGTTCAGCGGTGCTATAGATTTTGTCAAAGGTGTCTCGAGGAATGGTAACACAGCCTATTTGACAGAGCATACCAGCTATTTCAATCTTCCATGCATCGGGGCGTGGTAATGCCTTTAAAAGAAGTCTTATATAGTTTCGTATTTGTGTTGCATGAGTGGCAGCGACGGGATTGGCGAGGCCAAGTGTGTCGACGAGAACTTTAAGTGCGCCGCTAAATGTTTTTTGTAAGAGTGTTTTTTCTGCAGTAAGGAGGTTGTTGTGTTCTATTGCTGCAGTTATAGTGTTGACCAGTGTTTCATCGGGGCAAGGTTTGGTGAGAAACCTAAAGATAGCACCTTCATTCACGGCGCTCATGGCGATATTTACATCTGCGAGGCCAGTGAGCATCGTTCTAACAGTGTCGGGATATTTTTTCTTTACGATTTTTAAAAATTCAAGGCCATCCATCTTCGGCATATTCATGTCCGAAAATACCGCAGCAAAGGGCCCATTTGTTTCAAGTTCTTTTAAACCATTTTCAGCAAATTGTGCAATGACAATATTAAAACGATTATGAAACTTTCTTTTTATTCCTTGAAGGATATTCATCTCATCATCAACAAACAGTATTTTTGGACCATCCATATTATGTGCACTCCTTAACTATTTTTTGCCACTCTGGTATAGACTCACTAAGTCCCATTTCGTCCAAGTGGTTTCGATTTAATTGAATCGGTGAGTCGGGATTCAGGTCGGGATTTCGTTCAAGTACATCGGTTATATGCATCGCATGGGTTAATCCAAAAGATACTTCTGGAGCATCTTCAGGGGTATGATGATAATACACGGCATTTACAATAGACTCCCTAAACCCCCACTGTTCTAATAATACTCCCCCAACCTCTGCGTGGGTTATACCCATAATCATTTTTTCACTTTGAATGAGGGTATCCATTTGTGAGCCTGACGCCTCAAACACTGTGGCGTATTTTGCGGGTTCATTTTTGACCAATACTAAAATGCCGATATCATGAAGGAGCCCTGTGATAAGGGCATTTTCTAAAAGCTCTTTGTTTTCGGTTTGGGTCGACAGTATTTCTTTACAGATTATACTACATCGGGTTGCATGCGCGTAGAGCATGTCCACATCAAAAGTTTTCATTTCATCTTCAGTAAACTGATTAAACGTCTCAACCGAAACGATCACTGCTTTCACTACATCAAAACCCAAGAAGGTAACTGCTTGGGTAAGATCATTCACTTCATTTTTAAGACCAAAAAAGGTAGAGTTAACCAGCTGTAATATTTTGGCACTCATGGCGACATCTTGTTGAATAACTGAGGCAATTAATTTTGCAGAACATTCCGGGTTTTTCATAATTCGAGTAAGTTTCTCATATACCGCGGGAAGGGTGGGGAGCTTTTCAATACGTGAGATATACTCAAGGGCGCGTTGTTTGTTTTTTGTGTGATCATTATTAAGAACTTTTTGGATGACGCGCTTTATCAAGTTTGGGTTACAGGGTTTGGATAAAAACTGATCTGCTGAATCGATAGTTTTAAGAATCATCTCTTTATCACTGTAACCAGAAAGTATATAGCGGGCTGTTTGGGGGTGTCTCTCTTTCACGGTATTTAATAATTCTGAGCCATCCATTTCTGGCATTCTCATGTCAGAAATTATCACATTTACGGGATGCTCAGCCATGTAGTCCAATGCTTTTTGGCCGCTGGTTGTGAAAATCATTTCCCATTCTTTCCTCATGGGGTAGAGCATGCGTTTTATGCCGTCTATAATATTCTTTTCATCATCGACAAATAAAATTCGAGGTTTGTTGGGCATGGTTAATCCTTCTGCTCAAGGGGAAGCTCAAGAGTAAATGTTGTTCCTTCTCCTTGAATTGAGTTGAGGGATATAGAGCCTTTATGTTTTTTCTTCATGGTTTGGTAGGCCATAGAGAGTCCTTGGCCTGTGCCAACCCCTACCTCTTTAGTGGTAAAAAAGGGATCGAATACTTTGTCCTGAATATCTTCTGGGATTCCAGACCCATTATCGGTTATAACAATCACAATATGGGTATCGGTCGCAGAAGTACTTATGGTAATAAGCCCTTTCTCGCGTGTTCCTTTAAACTGCTCAATAATTGCATGAGATGCATTAATAATAAGGTTTAAGAACACTTGTTTTATTTCACCAATGTAACACATCGCGAGGGGGATATTTTCAGATAAATTGGTCTCTAAATCAGCACAATATTTCCATTCATTCTTTGCTATGATAATAGTGGATTCAATAGCAGAATTAATACTCTCAAGAGCCATATTGTCAGTACCACTGTGAGAAAAATCTTTCATGGCTTTTACAATATTTGTTACCCGAGAAACCCCTTCCATTGATTGCGTTAGGGCGGTGGGCATTTCCTCTTTTAAAAAGTCGATATCTATCTCTTCAGCAGTCTGTTCAAGGTGTTCTTTAAATTGAGATATGGTTTCATTGTCGGGGTAGAGTTGGGTGAGCTCCTTAATAGTGTTTTCATGCTCTTTCAAGAGTAGAAAAACATTGTATATCGAGTCTTTTATAAAAAGAGTGTTGTCGCCGATAAATTGAATGGGAGTATTGATTTCGTGAGCAACCCCTGCTGCAAGAGTACCAATTGATTCCATTTTTTGGGCTTGAAGGAGTTGTGATTCGAGCTGTTTCTTGTCCTTTTCGGCCTTCTGTTTGTGAGTGATATCTTCAGTTAAAATAGTAAAATGGTGCATGTCGCTTGTTTCTACTGCATAGCCTGTAATAGAGCAGGTGACATCAACCTCGTTTTGCTCTTGAGTGACACGTTTCCCTGCATAGTGATACGTTGGGTTTTTAGATTGTTGCATAATTTCAAATTGTTTGAGCAGCATTTTTTTCTCAAAATCTTCTGGTATAAAATCATATATACTTTTACCGATCAATTGAGGAGGAGGCATTTTTAAAATGGAAAGCATCTGAGGGTTAGCAAGCGTGATTTTCCCCTTATCATCTACATTCATAATTCCAATGGGGAGTGAATCAACGAGCCTTTTATGATGCTCTTCATTTTGAGTGTACCTAAGTGAAACGTTTTTACGCTCAATAGCATAGATAATCGATTTTTCTAAGAGAGTAACATCGTATTTGCCTTTAGTGAGGTAGTCTTGAGCTCCTGCTGTTACTGCCTTAATGCCAATATCTCCCCCAAATTCGCCGGTAATAACAATTATTGGGGTATCAGGAGTGTGGCTAGTGAGTCTGGCGAGAGTCTCAAGCCCTTTACTGTCAGGGAGGTTCAAATCACTCAGTATAATGTCAAATTGTATAGAGGCAATATGGGTAAGAGCTTCTTGCAATGATTTTGCTGTCTCAATAGTGCAATTGAGTGAAGTGATATTGTGTACGAGTCCTCGAAGTAGAGATAAATCTACAGGATTATCCTCAAGAATGAGTAGCTGAATAGACACAAGGGTACCGTCAATAAAGGGGTGTTACTTTGAGTGTATCATAGTTACTCTATTGAGTCAATTATTGTGGGGAATAAATAGAGAAAAGTTGGCCGTATTGTGTTTAGATGGTCGATTTCAACCCCTTCTTTCATAAGAAGTTCTCTTTTTTTCAGGGTATTTTTACTCTCAACCCCACCCATAAAGCCCCCAAGTGTTCCATCACTTTTAATCACGCGATGGCAAGGAATTTCTGGTGAGTAGGGGTTACGCTGTAATGCCTGTCCAATGGCTTGAGCGCTTCCACACGATAGATGGCGTGATAGCTCTTTATACGTGGTAACTTTTCCCTGAGGGATCTCTAATAGGGCAGTGAATACCCTCTTTTGAAACGGGGTGAGTGTGGTATCTCGTTCTAGAGTCTGGTATAAGTCTTTGGCCATGGCGGTAATTTATGTGTAATCTATTGGTGTTGGGTTTTGGGAAGTTCTGTATAAGTAAGTATAAAATAGAGCATTGAGCAAATAAATCTACATTAAAGCTGTACTATTTCTCTACCGAGCTATTTTTGAATCTTAATATTTTCTATTTTTTACCCAAAATCACATTGTAGGGTGTATTATGACACAATTAGAAAATGAAAGTTATGCAGTAGGGACCAATGTTGCTGAGTCTCTTGTTCAAACAAAATTAGAACTTGATATTCCAACGCTCGTACAGGCAATTACCGATGTAATGAGTGGTGGTGATGTAAAATTGTCTCCTGAAGAGATCAATACTCATCTTGAGTCTTTTGGCAAACAAATTCAAGAAAAACAAGCTGAAGCTCTTAACGAATCTTCAGATGTAAACCTCGAAAAAGGTGTTGCATTTCTCGAAGAAAACAAAGCTAAAGAGAGTGTTGTTGTCACTGAAAGTGGACTACAATACGAAGTACTTGAAGAGGGAGAAGGCGATAAACCTTCTGTAGAATCAACAGTACGAGTGCATTACGCTGGTACTACTATTGATGGTGCGGAATTTGATAGTTCTTACAAACGTGGAGAGCCTGCACAATTTCCTGTTGGAGGCGTGATCAAAGGGTGGACTGAAGCACTACAGCTTATGAGTGTTGGGTCAAAATACCGTTTGACTATTCCTTCTGATATTGCTTATGGTGCTCAGGGCGCTGGTCAAGCGATCGGTCCTAATGAGACACTTTGTTTTGATGTAGAGCTTCTTGCGATAGTGTAATTACGTCAAAAAAATAAGAATGAAAAAGCCTCTACATATGTAGAGGCTTTTTTTGTTTTCAGTAAGAAGTCAGTGACCCGAATGCGAGTGCTATAGAATGCTATTTTTTGATTGAAATGGTGTGGGAACCGTATCTAACTAAGTAGTGCCCAGAAGGGATAGGGAGTTGATTGATGTAAATCAGTGTCTTAGGTCTTGATAGCTCTATGGAGTAGCGTGTCGCACCGTTGAGGGTTAAGAAAGAGAGGGTCGTTGTCTCATTACCTTTTACCACAGTAAGTCCTAAGGGGCCCATTGAAAGTGTCGGTAATTGATATTCAGTTAAGGGAGAGATTATATCTTCTGAGTAATCGTCTTCTTCAGTATCGTCTTCAATTACTTGTTTTTCAGCAATAACATTGTCTACTTCATATTCAGGTTCTCTGTCGTTCTGAGCCGAGAAGACCTGTTTAGCTCTTGGTTTTTCAAGGGTATTGTTCCCTTCGTCGGGGGAAGGGTCAGCATGAGGCAACTGATCGGGATTTGCTGCCCCAATAAATACATTCTGGAACTGAGCTGCTTTGGCAATTAATTCCGGGCCATTGGTCGACGCATTTACAGATAGTGAGACATTGTCAATAAATACCGTACCTGCAGTGTGTCCCATATCAAAAAAGAGTCTGCTATTGGAGTGGGAAACTGGAGTTGCAAGGTCAATAGAGTATTCTTTCCACTCAGGAGTGAGCGTTACCTTTTTTGAAAAGTTGTCCCATGGTGCTTCGTTGAGGCCAAGGCCAACAAGTATTGGTTCAATTGTGGATGCTTTAGCACGAAAGGTGACGGTAAAAGCTTTCGCTGAATCTAAATCAAGAGTGTAATTTAAGTTTGCATCATGAACGGCACTGGCTTCTTTCGTCGTAATATAAAATTCACCATCAATCACTTTGCCTTTGTACTTGTTGTCAGATTTCCAGTGGGTTAAGCCATCACAGAAAGACGAGTTCTCTAATAAGTTTGCGGTATTCACAATGTCACACTCTTCTGGAGCGCTGCCATTCACATAGATTATCCATGTTGCTGAGTCAGTGCGTAATCCAAGGGTGTCGAGTTGTACAAATGAGGTGGTATCGGTAACACGTACTTTAATAACATGCGAACCAGCGGTAAGGTTCGTAGTGATAGTAGGGCCTGTCATACTTGGAATAGAGTCGTTGTTGTAAAACCATTCATATTTCATCGATTTCCCACCAGTAAGCTCCATTGCTTTAACACCTAAGGTAAGGGGGTCATCCGAACCAATTTCAAGCAATTCTGTATTGCTCACTAAAAGGGTGTCAATAGGAGATACATGGTCATAAAATGTGAGGATGTACTGTTCGGCACATACTTTACAGAGTGGAACACCGTTAGAGCGCATTTGACAGTTGCTCATTGGTCTAAACCACCCTTTCTTTTTAAACATTGCCCCTTCAAACAGTCCAACTGAATCTATGTGGCTTTCAGCGTTATTGGTTGGGAGTGGAGTGATGTCATCAATCCAGTGAGCCCATTTAACGGTTTCTCTGCTGCGATTTTGAGTAATGTTGGGCATCTCGAGAGGTTTCTGACCCGTAGTTTCATAATCATATTCATCACCAAGACCTACAAATGAGTGACCAATTTCATGGGCGACTATTTCAGGATGCTTCGAAGAGGCTACTGCTATTTGACCGCCAGAGCCACCATAGGCGTTTGTGTTTATAATAACTACAGGAATGTCGGCTTCAGGTATGAGCTCTTCAATATGTCGGATAACCGTTCGATTATCAGCAACCATTAATCGTTCAACATCGGGCCATTGTTTGGAACCAAAGTAACCACCAAGTCCCTGTTCTTCAGATTCTACCCATACTCCATACACATTAAAAAAGTTCTCATAAAAGGAGAGTGGTTCATATTGAAATATTGCATCAATAAAACGATCCATATCTTTTTTAAAAAGAGCTTTCTCACCTTCTGTATAGCCCTCTGCAAAAAATACCAAATTGATTCTACGCTCTTTGTTACCCTGAATAGAGTGTTCAATGAGTTCGAGTGCAAAAAGAGTGTTGCAGAGGAGAAGAGTAATGAGGAGTGTGATCATTTTCATTGAGAAGCCTCTAATGTAAATGAACCCAACTCTTTTTCAGTAGAGGCTTGTGTAGAACGTTTCGCGAGACCCGTTCCTGTTGGGGCGCTCGCTTCTTCAACCTGAGAAAAGGTAATACGTGAAGGCGCGCTTTCGACATCAATACGAATACTATACGTAGTTGTTTCTGCAGAATGTGATTCGGTTGAGTGCTCTGTATCGGGCGTTGCGTGGTCATGTGCAGGAGCAGGAAGATATATAACATCAAGGAGTCTGCCTTCTTCATCAAAGACTCGATAGAAAAAGTTTGAAATTTTTGATGACTGATACGCTCTATTAGATTTCAGTGCGTGCGCTTTTCTTCTGCTTTTCTTAAAAGACCCAGATACCATCTTTTGTTCAAGAATAGTAACAGTGTTATCTTTTTTCTCAATGGTTAACCACAGTTGTTGTTTTAACTGTGCAAAACTAGCAGTAGCTAGAGTTAAAAAGAGTATGATGAGTGTGTGTCCCATGTATTTCAGCAATTTCTTTTTCATTTATGTTGTGATCAAAATATAGAATAACCTCTTTTTCTGGAAACAAAGTAAACGCTATTTTACAAATTAGCAAAGTATTTTTTAGGTGGCTTTGCGTAATTATGACACTTTAAAAGCATTGAATTAGGCCAAAAAACCAGGTTTTATCTCTTTATGATGCCTTTGTACACTAACTGTCAATTATGCTTTTTTTACATAATTTGCCCTTGAATTTACTGAAGGTGTTTGTGCTGTAAATTATTGTGTCCTATGTATTGGGTAAGCGTTGAGTTGTCGTTACTCATTAACGATTGTAAAAGGCTATTAAAAGGGTATAATGAATGGATCGCTATCACTATGGTGTGAAATAGGCGTAAAAAATGATATGTAGTATGTGCCGGTGGAATCTATTGTATAAATGGTGTTGTTGCCTTCTTGTGCTTTTCTCATCTCCTCTTGTTGCTTCAGGAGGCTATCGATTGGCGGTACTTGATTTTGTTGAAATCAATAATGAATCAGTGCTCCAGCGGAAGGAGATCTCTAACTTCTTCGAAGTGGAGCTCAAAAAAAAACAGGTGTACACTCTATTTGAACGGGGGGTAATCTGGGATCTATTAAATAAGCCAAAGAACCGACACTTATTAAGGTGTAGGACTACGCAGTGTCAGATATCTGTTGGTAAGGTTTTGGGAGTCGAGAAGGTAATAATTGGGTCACTTTATAGTTACACAGATTTTTCAACGCTTCAAATAGAAATTATTGAAGTTGAAACAGGGTATACTGAAAAAGGATTCTCATTTGATTTCTCAATTCATCAACCGAATGCTTTAATGTCTGCAATTAAAAAAGGGGTGACCCTAGTGGCTCAGTACTCAATTGCAACTACTCCACTAGAATTGCAGCACTCTTTTTCGGGGAGGTTCAATGATTCTAGGGTGAAGCCTCTTATTATTAATCGTTTTGGCGAAAAAAAGAAGAGTCTTGCTTTAACGGTAAGTCTGTACCTTTTGGGGGCGGCTGCATTTGGCGTAGGTACTTATTATGATGCGGAAGTAAATCGCGCATTCTCAAAATACTCTTCTATCGTGAGTGATGATCAGGAGGTGTACGATGCCCAATGGGGTATTGTTAAAGATAATACGTTAAAGCGCAATGTCGCGTATTCGGTGAGTGGTATCTTTCTGTTTGCAGGATTGAGTTATACCCTCTTTTTTTAATCAACAGCAGCCAGTAGTGAGTGGCTTATGTATTGATTCTTGATTTCTACTATATTTGTAATACTGAACAATAAGGGTAACTGATGGATCAAAGAGTAATTGAATTGATTTTAAATGCAACAGGAGCAACTGAGGCATCTTTTAGCGAAGAAATTCAAGCGCTATGGAGTGGATACGGCTCTATTATACGGTACTCGTTAGTGGGTACAGAGTATGATTCAGTAGTGGTAAAGCATGTTCGACTCCCCAGAAAGGTGAATCATCCTCGTGGTTGGGCTACAGATATTTCACATATGCGAAAATTGCACTCGTATGAAGTCGAGACCCAGTGGTACCGGTCTCAAAGTAATGTACATAACTCTTTCAGTAAAGTGCCCCGCTGCATTGCACTAAAAAGTGTTGATGATGATGTTATAATGATTCTGGAAGATTTAGATGCAAGTGGATATTCTGTTCGTAAATCTTCAGCAGAGTGGTCAGATGTAGAGCTTTGTCTTGATTGGTTGGCGGGTTTTCATGCCTCACATTTAGGAGAATCGACTGATGGGTTGTGGGAGGTCGGATCGTATTGGCATTTAGATACTCGTCCAGATGAGCTGAGTGTACTTTCCGATACTGAGCCATTGAAACAGTGTGCACACAGTATAGATGCCACGCTCACGGGGGCTCGTTATAAAACACTTATTCATGGAGATGCCAAAATTGCAAATTTTTGTTTTTCTAAAGATGGTTCGGGTGTGGCGGCAGTCGACTTTCAATATATCGGGGGTGGTTGTGGAATGAAGGATGTGGCCTATTTTGTAGGGAGCTGTCTCGATGAGGGTGAATGTGAGAAACGAGAGTCGACGATATTAGATTATTATTTTGATCGACTTAAAGAGTACATTGGTCAGTTGAAGTCGGAGATTGAGTTCTCTGCTCTTGAATCTGAGTGGCGTTCACTGTATCCTTTTGCTTGGGCAGATTTTCATCGGTTTCTTAAGGGCTGGAGCCCGGGGCACTGGAAAATTAATAGTTACTCCGAACGTATTGCACAGAATGTTGTCGCGACACTTAAAAAATGAGTTGAGAAATGCAATTAACCAGCGAACAATTAGAAGAATTAAAAAGTGAAGCCGTTACTGCTGCAAAAGCTGCAGGAGCTGTAATAGAAAAGCGAGTGAATGAGCAGTTTGACGTTCGTTCCAAAAGTGGTGGTGACACAGCGGCCTCACAGATAGTTACGGAAGTTGATTATGAATGTCAAAAAATTATTCTGGATCACTTGGCTTACTCATTATCGCGCTATGATCTGGGGCTCCTTGCAGAAGAGTCATCAGATGATAGGAGTCGTTTGGTAAAGGACTATTTCTGGTGTGTTGATCCTCTTGATGGAACGCTGCCTTTTACCGAAAATATACCAGGGTATGCCGTCTCTATAGCCCTTGTTTCCAAGGAGGGTATGTCAGTTATAGGAGTGGTCTATGATTCAGCTCGATCTCTTCTCTATACAGCTATAGTGGGAAAAGGGGCTTTTAGAAATGGTGAGCCATTTGTTGTTGGGGGCTCTCTGTGCGAAGGCGAAAAGAATCAGGCGTTTTCCTTTATCAGTGATAGAAGTTTTGCTAAACACCCGAGGTACTCTGGTATAAAAGAGCAACTCATGCGGTATAGTCAAAACGTGGAGGGGGCGGCGTGGTCTGTTATTGATACGTATGGTGCTGTAGTGAATGGGTGTTTGGTTATGGAGCATTCCCCAGCTTGTTATATTAAGCTTCCCAAAGAGGCTGAGGGGGGAGGGAGTATTTGGGACTTTGCAGCAACCGCATGTATTATCCAAGAGGCAGGTGGTATTGTCACGGATATTAAGGGTGTAGCACTTCCTTTGAATGACCCACTCTCAACATTTATGAATCGATTTGGAGTTGTTTTTGCTTCATCATCTGCCGTTGCAAATGCGGTTTTACGCATTGTGGCTTAGACTCTTGGGGGGACTTCATTGTTTTGGTTAGTTTCTTCAAAGAGTTTTCGAGAAAGTACCGCAAGGCTTGAGTAGAGCTCCGTGTGCTCAGATATGACATCATCAGGCACATAGAGCTTGGTTGGGGTGAAATTCCAAATTGCTTTTATACCACTCACAATCATTGTGTTCGCCACCTGTTGTGCGGCATCAGCTGAACATGTAAGAATTCCTATTTTGACATGCATCCTTAAGGAGAGGTCGGTGAATTTATCTATTGATAATATTTTCACCCCCTTGATGGTAGTACCAATAATATCGGGATTAGAGTCAAATGCAGCAACAATTTTTACCCCGGTTTTATCAAAGCCGTGATATCCGAGCAATGCGGAGCCTAAGTTGCCTGCGCCTACTAAGAATGCATCTGTTTGGTTGTTCCAACCAAGAAATTGTTCAATGGTCGCTATTGCGTCTGCTGTAGCATGACCAACTTTGGGTTTTCCTACCAGTCCTGCTATCTGAAGATCTTTTCTGACTTGAGTCGGATGGATGCTAAAGTAGTGAGCAATTTGATCTGACGTTACATAGATCTCACCATTTTTAATGAGTTCACTAATGTAATGAAAATATTTAGGGAGTCTTCGGATGGTGTTGTAGGGTATTGCCTTGCTGTTCATTTTGATTCCTTTGTCATAGGTAAATGTAGTACTTCTTTTTAAAAATGCGCATATAGGCCATATTTAATCGATACAAAAGTAACGAATAGTTTTGCTGTTACAAACTAACGTTACTAAAATAACGCATAAACGCCATTCTGGGTTGGATTGCTGGCCACTGAAAGTTAATTTTATCGATAAATAAATATCGATAAAAAAATATCGAATAAGAACCCTAGTGATGATTACTCTGATACAATGAGTAATGAATGAGAGAAGGAATTGAATTATGGTCGAAACAACATGCAGTTGTCAAGAAGAGAAAAAAGAGAAATTAGAAGAAATTCTCAACACATACAGCTATGATAAGAGAAAACTGATACCAATTCTACAAGCAGTACAACGAGAGTATCGGTGGCTTCCCAAAGAAATTTTAAAAGAAATTGCTATAAAAATTAAAACATCTCCTTCAAATGTGTTTGGTGTGGCCTCTTTTTATGGGCATTTTGCGTTAAAGCCAAAAGGTGAGACTGTTGTACGAGTATGTAATGGGACTGCTTGTAATGTAAAAGGCTCTCAGGATATTATCGATGCTTTATATAAAAAACTAGAGCTTACCGCGGAAGAGAATACAACACCTGATATGAAGTTAACCGTAGAGGCAGTTGCCTGTATAGGGGCATGTGGCTTGGCTCCAGTATTGATGATTAACGATGATGTTCATGGGCAGATGAATCCAGAAGATAGTGTTGCACTGGTTCAGTCAGTGTTAAAAAATGAGGGGAAAGAGAATGGATAACGTGTTAAAAACAGCAGAACAGAACCTAAGAAAGAACATAGATCTCGAATGGTATGAAGATCAATACAATACGTATAATAAAAATATTAAAAAGAGAGTGATGATCTGTGCAGGTACTGGGTGTATTGCGAGTGGCGCACTCAAGGTCTACGCAGAAATTCAAAAGCAATGTGCAGAGCTGAATATACCAGTAGTGGTAGAAATGAAAGAAGAGCCACAACAAGATTCGTTATTGTTGTCAGAAAGTGGCTGTCAAGGATTTTGCCAAATGGGGCCCTTGGTTACCATAAGCCCTGATGATATTCTCTATACAAAAGTGGCAGTTAAAGATGTAACAGAACTTGTAGAAAAGACATTGATGAATGGAGAAGTAATAGAGCGTCTCCTGTATACTGATGCCGATGGAACCTGCTGTAAAGGGCAAAACGATGTTCCCTTTTACAGTCAACAAACCCGCACAATATTAAAGGGGTGCGGTGGTGTAGACCCAGCGAGTATAGAAGAGTATATCTCGCAAGGGGGGTATTTTGCCGCTCGGAAAGCTATCAGTGTTATGGCTGATCTTGAAATTTGTAAAACAATGATCGCGTCAGGGCTTCGTGGCCGAGGTGGTGGTGGTTTTAAAACAGGCACAAAATGGGATCTTACTCGTATACAGAGTAGTGAAGTGAAGTATGTTATCTGTAATGGTGATGAGGGAGATCCTGGTGCATTTATGGACCGAAGTATCATGGAAGGTAATCCCCATGCGGTCATAGAAGGTATGATGATTACCGCAAAAGCAATTGGGGCCAGTGAAGGATATATTTATGTTCGTGCTGAATACCCACTCGCGGTTACTCGTCTTGAACGTGCTATTGAAGATGCGGAAGCACTCGGAGTATTGGGGTGTGATCTCTTTGGTACTAATTTCGATTTTACTGTTAAAGTAATGGAAGGTGCGGGTGCATTTGTATGCGGTGAAGAGACGGCCCTTATTGCCTCTATTGAAGGTAAAAGAGGAATGCCTAAGCCAAAACCACCCTTTCCAGCGGAAAAAGGTCTTTTTGGAAAACCAACAGTTATAAATAATGTAGAAACGCTCGCATCGGTGCCATTGATTCTTAATGGAGGGGTTGAGGCCTACAGGTCAGTCGGAACAGAAGGTTCGCCTGGCACAAAGACGTTTGCACTCACTGGGCATGTGGTAAATACAGGCCTCATAGAAGTTCCGTTTGGGGTTACTCTCCGGAAAATAATATTTGATATTGGCGGTGGCGTTACGGGTTCTGATGGCTTAAAAGACAATAGTAAATTTAAGGCGGTACAAATTGGGGGGCCTTCAGGGGCATGTTTAACTGAGAAGGATCTCGATTTACCTCTTGACTTTGACTCTCTTATAGGAATAGGGGCGATGGTTGGTTCAGGTGGTCTTGTTGTTATGAACACTGATACCTGCATGGTGAAAATCGCAAAATTCTTTATGGAGTTTACCCAGACAGAGTCGTGTGGTAAGTGTGTGCTCTGTCGAGAAGGCACCAAGCAGATGCTTTCAATCCTGACAGACATTACTGAAGGCACTGCCAAAATGGAAGATCTCCCAGTCTTAAAAGAATTGGCTGGTGCAGTTAAAAAAGGGTCACTCTGTGGATTGGGTAAAACAGCCCCTAATCCTGTGTTATCAACATTGGAAACATTTTATGATGAAATTGTGAGTCATATCGTTGATGGCAAATGTGTGGCAGAAAAATGTGCAGCTCTCGCTGATCCAGAAATATTAGCGGATAAATGTATTGGGTGTAGAGTGTGTAAAAAGAAGTGCCCTGTGGATGCGATTTCTGGCGAGAAAAAAGAAGTGCATATGATAGATGCAGAAAAATGTATAAAATGTGCGGCGTGTGCTGCAGCGTGTAAATTTGAAGCAATTGTAGGAGTGGGAGCATGAGTAATAAAGGATTCGTAACAGTAGATACTTTAAAAGTACCGATAGATAATGAGCGAAATGTCTTAGAAATAATCCGTAAAGGAAATATAGACCTTCCTACATTTTGTTACCACTCAGAACTGAGTATCTATGGCGCCTGTAGGCTCTGTGTCGTAGAGCTCAATGGACAATCTGTTCAGGCGTCGTGTTCTATTGCCCCCAAAGATGGTATGGTTGTTAAAACTAATACCGCAGAACTACGAGAAATGAGAAAAATATCTCTTGAATTATTGCTCGCTAACCATGATAATAACTGTACCTCCTGCAGTAAAAATAGTGACTGTAAATTAAGAGAGATTTCTGCCAAGGTAGGGGTTGAGTCAATTCGTTATAAGCAAAATACGCCCAAACATCCTATTGATGAGAGTGCTCCGGTAACGCGAAATCCAAACAAATGTATTCTGTGTGGAGACTGTGTTCGGTATTGCAAAGAGGTGCAGGGCATTGGGGCGATTGACTTTGCCTATCGAGGCTCAGAGTGTGTAGTCCAGCCAGTTTTTGGAAACAACATGAGTGATGTTGAGTGTGTCTATTGTGGGCAATGTGCTCGTGTTTGTCCAACTGATGGTATAAATATTAAATCACAAACAAATGATGTATGGAGTACCTTATCAGATGGTTCCAAAACGGTATATGCGCATATTGCACCAGCGGTGCGAGCGGCATTTGGCGAAATGTTTAATTTAGGCCCTCAAGACGATATCGTTGGTAGAATTGTGACAGGCTTGAGGATGCTTGGGTTCGATAAAGTATATGATACCTCTTTTGGGGCAGATATGACTGTATGGGAAGAAGGAACAGAGTGTATTAGTCGTATTGAAAATGATGGGGTACTCCCTATTATGACATCGTGTTGTCCTGCTTGGGTTAAATATGTTGAGCATAATTATCATGAAGTACTTCCAAATCTATCGAGTTGTAAATCTCCTCAAGGAATGATGAGCTCAATGATTAAAGAGTATCATAATAAAGAAGACTCAATTGCTCGTAAAGATATGGTGACGGTTGCAATAATGCCCTGCTCTGCCAAAAAATTTGAAGCCGACCGTCCTGAATTATCAAAAGATGGATTCCAGGATACTGATTATGTGGTCACAACAAAAGAGCTTGGAGATATGTTCAAACAAGCAGGGATAGACTGTGCGTCTCTTACTCCATCGTCAATAGATCTTCCTCTCGGATTTAAAACAGGTGGAGCGGTACTCTTTGGGAATAGTGGTGGAGTCAGCGAAGCGGTACTCAGGTATGTACAAGAGAAGCTTACAGGCAAGACTAATGAGCAAATAGTATTTGACGAAGTAAGAGGTAATGAAGGACTTCGTGAAGCGTCAATTTCCATTGGTGGCAAAGAAATTCGTCTCGCAATAGTACATGGGTTGGGTAATGCCAAAAAAGTGTGCGAAGAAATTAAAGATGGTGTATCTCCCTATCATATAGTAGAGGTGATGTCATGCCCTAATGGGTGTGTAGGAGGAGCTGGGCAGCCAGTGCCAGAAAGTCTTGATCACATTATAAAACGAAAAGATGCGCTGTACAATGCAGACGCAACCAGTCAGCTTCACAAACCTCAAGAGAACATTTATGCGGCTTCTCTGTACGAAAAGCACGTGGGAAGTGTCGGTGGTCATGCTGCTCATGATCTGTTTCATACTACATATACTCCAAGAGAAATATAAGGAACATCTTATGAAAACATTGGTGCTCTGTATGGGAAGTTCTTGTTTTGCCCGTGGAAACGATACAATGCTCAAAGGAGTGCAAGAGTATATACTCGAGCACTCTTGTGATGCATTGGAAGTGAAGGGCGAGCTTTGTTGTGAATATTGTAATGGAGGACCAAATATATATTTAGATGGTGCTGCGGTATCAGTTTCTAGTCCAGATCAATTGATAAAACTTATTCGAGAACAGGTATGACAACTTATAAGCCGATATATACAGAGGTGTGCGAATGTAGAGATTGTTACAAATGCGTAAGGGCGTGTTCTGTTAAAGCAATAAAGATTGATGATGGTAAGGCAGAGATATTAGAGGATCAATGTCTGTACTGTGGCGAATGTTATTTGGTGTGCCCTTCAAAGGCAAAACGGGTGAGTGCAGAGAGTGGTGTTGTAAAGGAGCTCCTTAATACAAAACCTGTGTTACTCTCCCTTGCACCAAGTTATCTATCTGATTTCACTGATTATACAAAAGATCAATTGGTCAATGCGTGTAAATCGATTGGTTTTTCGGAAGTCTTAGAGACCGCGGAAGGGGCTGATTATTTAAATGAAGTGTATAAGAGGGAGCTAGACCAGTATAAGTCTTTGGTGATTAGTGCCGCGTGCCCCTCGATTGTACTTCTTGTACAAAAATATTACCCGCATTTAGTTCCCTATCTCTCTTCACATGCATCTCCTATGGAGATCCATGCCCGACTATTAAAAGAACGATACGGTGATGGGGTTGCAGTTGTTTTTGCGGGGCCGTGTATTGCAAAAAAATATGAAGCAAAAGAAAGTGATTCAGCAGTTGATGCCGTTCTAGGTTTTAAAGAACTAAAGGAGCTCCTTGAGCAACGATCAATTCAAGAGGGAGTAGGTGGTGTAGATACAAGTATCGCCCCGTACAAACTTAAAGAGGGTGTCTTCTACCCCCAAGAGGGTGGTATGTTAAAGGGGATGTCTTTTTTGAATACCTATGGGTATCAGGGAGTTAATTATTCAGGAGTAAAAACATCAATGTCGGTACTTGAATCTCTTCAAGATTTCAGTACGGATCGATTGTTTGTTGAGCTGTTGGCTTGTGAAGGGGGGTGCTTGAATGGCCCCCTCAATTCAACTCAGGAATCCATTGTATGTAAATCCCTCCTTCATCAGGGTCAAAAGGTTACTCGTAGGGATGGTGATAGGTGTCACCATATTGATGCAGCCATGATTCGGTGTGAGCGTCATTCTATGGCAGTACCATCGAAAAAATACAGCCAATCTGTTATTACTAAGACTCTATCAAGCATTGGGAAAACAGCTCCAGAAGACGAGTTGAATTGCAGTGGGTGTGGGTATGACAGCTGTCGTTACTTTGTAGAGGCGCTATTGGGTGGTAAGGCAGAAGTGGAAATGTGTGTCTCGTATATGAAAAAACGTGCACAAAGAAAAGCTCATGCACTTATTCAATCCATTCCGTCTGGTGTGATGATTGTAGATAATCAATTAAAAATTGTAGAATCAAATAAACGATGTATCGATATGTTAGGGGGTGACCTATCCGAAATATATGATGCTTTAGGGACAGTACAGGGGGTCTCATTGATTAAAAAAGTCCCCTTTTATCACTACTTTCAGTCGGTTTTTAATGGGACGGGCGGAACAATAGAAAAAGACGTCAGTTATAATGCGAAGGTATATAGTTTGACACTTTTTCCTATTGAATCAGGAGAATTAGTTGGTGCTATAATGGAGGATGTAACGAACCCGGTAGTACAACAAAAACGCATTGTAAGGAGCGCTGAGGAGATAATTCGTAAAACAAGTAAGGCAGTTCAGCAAATAGCTTTTTTATTGGGTGAGAATGCAGCTGAGTCAGAAATTCTGTTGCGAACAATTGCTCAGGCATATACGCCTCCAAAGAGTGAAACTATTGAGTAATATATGAAAGAATATCATGTTGAAGTTGATTGGTGTTGCGTAAATAAAAACAATAATCTGGTATGTGGCGATACGGTATTGGTTAAGCGCATTAAGTCAGAAGATCGTATAATTTCGGTATTAGCAGATGGATTGGGGAGCGGAATAAAGGCAAATGTACTGTCTGCCATGACAAGTGCAATGGCTATAAAATGCGTATCAAGTGAGATGGATATACGGCAAGTAGCAGAAACCATTATGAAGACTCTTCCTGAGTGTAGTGTTCGGAAAATTGCCTATTCTACCTTTATTATTTTTGATATTAGGTCTGACGGATTTATTCAGGTTATAGAATATTCTACACCACCTTCAGTCGTTGTTAGGGACGAAAAGGTGTTGCGTTTATCGAGACAAAGCATTGAGTTTGACACAAAGAATACTTTAGAAAATAAGGTATCATATTATTCATTTAAGGCTCGGAGGGGAGACCGTATCGTTGCCTATTCGGATGGGGTGACCCAAGCGGGTATTGGCTCGAGTTCTCGTCCTTTTGGTTGGGGGGATGATGCTCCGATAAGCTTTATTCTTAACGCTGTAAATAAAAACGCAGATATTTCGTCAAGAGACCTTTCTCGAGCAGTTATTACGCAGTCCAATACTATTGATGGCGGTCTTCCCAAAGATGACACGAGCTGTCTAGTGCATTATTTTAGATGTGCCCGAAAATTGTTGATTGTTTCGGGGCCTCCTCATGATGAGAGTAGAGACGGCGAGCTGATAAAAAGTATACAAGAATTTGAGGGCGCAAAAGTTATTTGTGGTGGGACGACTGCAAAAATAGTTGCTCGTCAAATGAAGATGCCGTTAAGTATGGCTGATTTTGATACTAGTGGAATGGTGCCCCCGGCATCACAGCTTACAGGATTTGAATTGGTGACCGAAGGGTGTATCACTCTTTCGCGTCTTATAGAAGTATTGGATGATGATTCTGGTGGCGGTGTCTTGCCAAACAGTGTTTTAGGGCGGTTGAAAAAACAAATTATTGAGTCCGATAGCATAACATTTGTTGTGGGGACAAAAGTTAATGAGGCCCATCAGGATCCAAGATTTTTATCCGATCTCGACTTGCGAAAGAATATTATTAAGAGGCTCTCAGTGCTTTTAGAGAAAAAGTATATGAAAAGAATTGAGCTCAATTTTATCTAGAGGGGGGTATATTACAGCCATCCGATAATTGCCTTATCGGATGGCTGTAATATGATTTCTTAACGAACGAACAGTGTAAACGATTATCTATATGCTTTTAGGTTAGCCTCGGGAGTAATCGTATGATTACTCATTGAAATGTATTTATTCAGCATCTCTCATTGCGCTTTTCATCTCTCTCACCGCTCTATCGAGTCCAACAAGAACAGAGCGACTTATGATTGAATGACCAATATTGAGCTCTTCAATGCCGTCAATTGCTGCGATATAGCCAACATTTTGATAATTAAGGCCATGGCCCGCATTAACTCGTAGCCCATATTTTTGTGCAAGTACAGTCTGGTCTTTAATTTGAATAAGTTCTCGCTCCAGCTCTTTTGCTTCACCTAAATCATAGGCATTCGCAAAGGCACCAGTGTGAATTTCTATATAATCAGCGCCCGCCTTTTTCGCTGCTTTCACCTGTGATGTTTCTGGGTCTATAAAGAGACTGACAGCAATATCATGAGTTTTTAACGCCTGGATGGCTTTGCTGATTTCATCAATTTTACCGGCTACATTGAGGCCACCTTCAGTGGTGATCTCTTCTCTACTCTCTGGTACAAGAGTAACCATGTCTGGGAGTAGAGATATGGCAATTTGTACCATAGCTGCTGTAGGAGCCATCTCTAAATTGAGATGAGTTTGTACGGTTTGACGAAGGAGTCTCACGTCTCTTTCTTGAATGTGACGCCTATCTTCTCGTAGATGAACGGTAATACCGTCAGCACCTGCAAGTTCTGCTATTACAGCGCCTGCAATAGGGTCGGGTTCGCGGATCTTTCGTGCTTCACGAATAGTGGCAATATGGTCTATGTTTACACCGAGATTTTTTGACATAAGGATTCTCCTTTCTAAGAGAGAGATGAGAGTTTTACAAAGGTAATACCGGTCTCATTACTCTGTGAAATAATTTTCTTAATAGCTTGTAAATTTTTGGTTGTCAGAGGAATAGCAATAGTATGCTCCCCCTTTTTTTGTGCAATACCGACACTTTTAGTGAGGTAGCGCTCTATGTCAGCAAAGGTATAAAGCCTCATCTTTGGACAGGTAATGTCAAGAGTGGAACAGATTTCGGGAGCCTTACTTCTGCTTGATTTTGTTAAGTCAATAAAAAGATGCTGCTTGTCAGCTGCGTATCCAAGTACGGCTGTGAGTAGTTTGTCATGAACAATTGCACGGGTACCATTGATGGTGGCAAAGCCAATGGCATTGGGTATCTTTGAATACGCATCGTCAAGCTTGTCTTCGAGTTCATCTTCAGTGTTGTGTATATAAAGGGCGTGTTTCCCTGGGTTTACATAGGGATATCGTATTGGTTCCATGGGAATAAGAAGTACTGTTTCAAATTTAGATTGCAGCTTTTTAATGTCATAAAAAATGGTTTTTTTACTTGTATAGGGGTCAATGAGTAGGGTGAAAGGTATGTGTAGGTCGTCTAGGAGTTTCATATCTCCGATAGGTATGTGAGATTTAGCCCGGAAGACAATGGATATCTTGGCGGTTGCATCAGTAAATGCCTCACCAATTTTAAGGGTCACTTTATAGGTCTTTTTGTTTGGGCAAGTGAAAGTAGTTGCGAGAGATTGGGGATTTCTGTTACTCTCTTTTGCTTGAATCAATGTACAGTCATGATTCTCTAGCGCATTTTGAAAGGCGAGCGCGTGTACAGGGAGTGCTATACCGTTACTTAAAAACCAGGTGTGCTTTCCTCTCCTTGTTTTGACATTGTGTGGTGATATTTCATCTTCGAGGAGGGTCAGGTACTTCGTGCTATCTGGCGTTTCATAAACAAGTTCACGTTTTTTAACGTTCCTTTTGCGGTACTGATACTCTTCTAATACAGGAGTAGGCTCAACCTTTAAAAGGTAAGGGATATAATGCCCTGCTAACGCAATGAGGAGTAACAAAGAAAAAATTACGGATATTCGTTTTAATATATTCATAGGACTCAAAATATAACTAGATTACGTGGTCTGTTCATAACCTTTATGGCTAAAAATGATATTGGGTGCAATAGTTGGCGCAACAGCTGTAGGTAAATCTAACTATGCAGTAGAGCTCGCCAAACGACTAAATTGTGAAATAATTTCTGCTGACTCCCGTCAGGTGTATCGAGGCTTTAGAATAGGCACCGGTCAAATCGATGATTCCGAAATGTCCGGAGTTCGACACCATCTTCTAGATTTTCTTTCTGCAGATAAACAGTATAATGCAAAAAAGTTTGTAGACGATGTACGTCAGCTTGTTAATGAAAATCCATCAACTCGATATCTTGTTGTGGGTGGGACGGGTCTTTATGTAAAGTCTCTTATAGAGGGGGTGTCAATTGCACCTCCATCAGATCTTAAGAAACGATCAAAATTAGAGGGTGAGCTAAAGCGAGACGGTATTGTCGCATTTCACCAGCGTTTGAAAGATAGAGATCCTATTTCATTTAAGTTGTACCATCCTAACGACACGATTCGCGTAACAAGAGCACTAGAGGTGTATGAAATTACAGGATTGCCTTTTTCTTCCTTTAAAGAGAGTAAAGAAGGTGGGTTTGGCGCGATACCAATGGTGTGGTTGTCTATGGATAGGCAAGAATTATACGATAGAATTAATCTCAGGGTAGATTCTATGTTCGCTCATGGTTGGCTTAAGGAGGTTCAAGAGCTCTATAACTATTACGGGACTCTTGAATTGCCGGGATTTAACAGTATTGGGTATCGTCAAATTGCCAATTCTGGACATGAAATATCGGATTCAGAAGTCGAGATCATTAAAAAAGAGACCCGGAATTACGCTAAAAGGCAATTAACATTTTTTAGAAATCAATTTGAGTCACTTATCTTGGATCCATTTGACAAAAAAGCGCTTGATAGTGCTGTAGAGTTATTTGAAAAGAAAGACTCATAGCGCGCCTTTAGTGTCTCAATATTTTAAATATACCACATATGGTGTCTCGATAGGTAAATCAAGCTAAAAAAATTATTTTCAAATATTTTAACAATTTCTG